>JAGHYV010000199.1 GCA_017743475.1 Roseiflexus sp.
AATTATTCTACTTTAGCCCGCGCAGGCGGGCTTTGCCCCGTAGAGCCGAGGGCTTGTGAGTTTCAAGAATGACAGCACTTCTCAGATACGTTGACCATCGTCTATGCGCCCGAACCATGGCGGATGCTACGACCGGCGCAGTGCATGGCGGCGCACCAGCGCCCCGATCAGTAGCACGCCCGTTCCCAGCGAAAGCAGAATCAACCAGGGCAATTCACTGCCGGACGTTGCCGGGAGTGGCGCAGGCGCCGTCGTACCGCTGCTGATCCGGAAGCGGAAGCGCCCCGTTTCGCTGTGGCCATCCGTGCTGGTGTTCTTCCAGTTCACCGTGTACACCCCGTCGCTCAGACCAGGGTTCAGCGAGACAACCAGCGTTTTGCGATTCGGGTCGGTGCGATCTAGCGCAGTATCACCGCGATCAACCTGATTGCCGCGCGCGTCGGTAACGCGAATGGTGTTGCCTTCCGGTTTCAGTTCTTGCGAAAAGACGATCACGACCCGCTCCGGGGCAGTGGTTACCGTTCCGTTCGCCGGCGGATCGGACGAGACATAGTCGGCGTGCGCCAGCGCACTGCGCGCGCCTACGAACCCTGTTATGAGCGCGATCAGCACCACACCCACGCGCACCATACGAGTCAGAGATACCATAGCGACACTCCTCCAGAACGTTCATCACGTCAGGCTAACAGTCTCTCAGTCGGGTTCCATGACATTGTTGCGTCGATTAGAAGGGACTTCAGATCTGCGGCAGCGCTTCCAGTCTGCCGCAAAGCGCGCCACAACGGAATCCGCCAGCATAGCCAGCGCCAGGCGCTCTGCCTTGCGTGTCGGCATCTGTCAGGTCTTGGGAGGAGGAGACGGCGGGGGGAAAGCGAAGAAGCGATAAGATGCTTCGCTATCGGGGTGATGTGTCAGCGCCAGCAGCAGATACGCAACGGCAAGCGCTGGCGCCGCCACACAATCGTACACGGCGCGGATGGTCAGCGAGGGCGATCCGGCGGAATCGACCGCAGACGGCGGAGAGATTCCCCCAAAGCCGGGAACCAGATGACAGAGGAACGGGAAGGGGCGCGGCGCATCCTGAACTAGAGCGGGAGGCATCCGGCAATGCAGCACGCAGAGCAGCGGCAGCGCCACAATTGCAAGGGTAACGACGGATGCTATCATGGAAGCGCACGGTATCCCCACCGAGCTGTGCTTCCAGACAATGCAACGCGCTGATTGACATACATGCGCCACGTGTCGCGCCCCCTGGGTCTGGTTGCCTGGCGGTATCAGGAGTGATTATCAGTTGCAGTATACCATATCATGCTGGAGTATCTCATATCCTCAAATGGGGATAAAACATTGCAGCATGGTGGTTGCTTCATGCGTCAGGGAGCGCGATGTTGGATCAGATCGTATTGCTTTCCGCTTGCTGATAAATTGTATCGATCTTTTTCTGGATATTCAGTGTTTGGGCAAGAGCGGCAGCGATGTGAATGTAACGCACCAGGTCGTTCATCTGGCGTCCTTTGCGGTCTTTCAGGTACTTTTCCAGCACCTGGTAGCCGCCAATCCGGTATTCCCACATCTCTAGCGTGATGCCCTCAAAGTATTTGTCGGCGTTGATGTATACCCGTCCGCTATTTGCGTCATAGCGTACCTTTGTGATGGTGTCACTGCCCTGGCCCTGATACTTGACACCGGCAGTGTTTGAAGGATTGCGCAACAGGTGCAGGTTAATCAGTTGACGCCCCAGGTCAGCCATCTGTCGAAAGATGTCGCCATCTGTCGCAAAGGGGATGCGTGGGAAGTCGGTGCGCAGTTCCTGGGCGTATGTCTCGCGGTAGGTGGGGCTGTAGAGGATGGCGTAGATATACGCCAGCACGTCTTCCGGTGAGGGATTGAACCCGTAGGCAGCGCTCAGTTGGGGTAGCAGTCCATCAGCCAGGTTGGGCTGCCGCGACTGGTGGAACATCTCTAGCGACTCGGCGGAGGGGTAGAGGTAGAGGGGGAAAGGCGATTCGCTTCCCCGATTATCTGAGCGAATGACGCCATCCGAGATGATTTTGTTCGCCACAAAGAAGAAGTAGGTGCATTCTTTGTCCGGTATCTGTTGTCTTCTGGTTATCAGCCCCAGATTTTCCCCGGTCAGCATGTGGCGCATAACTTCGGGGCGGGGCATGCAGTGGAAGCCACGTGAGCGTCCCGTGTAATAGGTGTAGCAAACGTCAAAAGGTTCGGTAGAGGATAGGCACGATGTTCTTGCGGTGGGGACCGCCGTCGCGTTTTACGTCCTGCTGCGCCAGGCTGACTTTCCAATCACGGGCGTCCTTGCCCAGTTGGAAAGCCTCACGCGCCAACTCTTCGCTCATCCGGCTGAATGTCAGAACTGTCGTCCACATCTCATCAGGCGTCCAGCGGATGGTTAGGTTATCCCGTGCCGTAACAATGCCAACGCTGTTGACGGGGAAGATTTCGGCCACAGAGGGCCAGGACTGGTAGGCTTGCAGGTTTTGCGTCTGGCGCGGGGTGAAGAAGTAGAAGGGGGAGGCAGGGGCGAGGGGCTGCCAAGGCGTATCAGTGAGTGTGTGCGCATCGAGCCAGTCGTACTTCTCCTTGCGCCTGCCGTAGAGGTGAGCGTGATAGACACCACCCCCCGGCCCCCTCCCCGCGTGCGGGTTGAAGGGAGGATAGAAAAGGTGTTCGTTTTTGAGCAATTGTGGCCCTCTGCGGATCGGGAGCGGTGA
>JAGHYV010000200.1 GCA_017743475.1 Roseiflexus sp.
ATTGGCTATTCAGATGAACGACCTGTTGGTGAACGACATCGTAGAAATCCCGTTGATCAACCGGTATACGCCAGCGGTCAAGCTGAAGAACCTTGTCGGCCCGACCTTCAATACGTTTGACAGCAGTCTTTGGAATATTGCTACCTGGAGGCGAATACTGTAAGCAGGCGCGTGTGTTGCTTCTCAAACCAACGCGCCTGCGCTCTGCACCAATACATTGTCACGTCAAATCTGGTAGAACACGTTTGTTGTCCGACCAATATGCCACGACCCAGCACAACACGCGCCACACGCTAGCAGACTGCCCATCCGTCCCTACTGCCTTTCCATTACCCATAAGTGTTCTGTCAACTTATGCTCCACTCACAAGGTGACAATCAGGGTAGCTGGAACCTCTGCCATTGTACAGGAGGCGATAGTGACTCTATAGGCCGCTGCCGAACTTCATAGGCTGCTGCCGAACTTCAATCGGTCAAGATGAGGGATGCTCGCTTGCGCAACTGGCTGTTTCGTTTTGGTGACAACCTGATCGTGCAGCTAACGGCGAGCATCCCAGCGACGAATGGTTCCTGGGCAGCGACCAAAGCCGCTTATCGCCTCCTCGACGCCCAATCCGTCACTCCGGAGGCGATTCGCGCCGCGCATCAGCACGCCGCCCGGACGCGAATCGCGGCGCAGTCCACCACGCTGGTTCGGTTATTCAGGAGCCACCGGACTGGATGTTACTAACCATCCGGCAACGTCCGGTCTGGGCTATCTCATCACGCGCATTAGGGACGCACCCTCCACTCCGCCCCGGCAGCTACCATAAACGGCGTTCCATTAGGGTTGGTCGACCAATCCGTCTGGGTGCGCGATGCGGCACAGTTAGGCACAAAACGCCAGCGCGCCAAACGCGCTGCCGCAGACAAGGAACGCTAGGGCGACCAGTCTGTACGTGACGCAGCACGCCATCCCTGCCCACCAACTGTGGTAGTTACTGACCGGGAAGCTGACCTCCACCCAATAGTTGCTGCAGCGCGGCGGGCAGGGACGGATTTGCTCATCCGGGCTGCGCAGAACCGGCGCGTGGATGCGGACACACAGTTGTTGGAGGCGGCGATAGCCGCAGCACCGATTCGCAGGACGCCGACCATTGCGGTCCCGCAGCGGGATGAGCACCCCGCACAGCAGGCGCTTCTGACAGTCCACCGGACTAGCGTCCGGCTTAGCCCGCCGCAGCACACTAAAGTCCGCGCGACTCTGCCCCCATCCCCAGGCAGATGAATGGTAACGGAGGAACTGCCGCCGCCGGGTGTCGAAGCGTTGCAGTGGATTGTGGTGACTACGCTGGACGCGACAACTCGGAACAACGCGCTCCAGATCGTGTGCCGACGCCGCACCAGGTGATTGATTGAAGGTTGAAAAGCGGATGTCGGGTCAAACGGCTGCACCTGGCAACCGCCGGACGGTTGCGGCGTGCGCTCGCTGTCTCTTGTGTCGTTGCGTGGCGGTTATTGTGGCTGATCTGTGAAGCGCGTCAGATGAAGAGGTGGCAGGTATGCAGGTCTTGATGCACCACGAATGGCAGGCGCTCGCCTGCACGATCCGCCAGACGCCACATCCCCCGCCAACCCTGCCGACTCTGCGGCAGGCGGTATGCTGGATCGCACAGCCGGAGGGCCTGCTGGCCCACAAAGGCAATGGTAGCCGGGAAAGCGCACGCGATCTGGCGTGGTTTGCGCCAGTTGATAGTGCAGCGACTTGGTTGATCCTGCATCGTGCTCATCCGGATCAACGTGATGATTTGACTTATGGCTAGTGAAAAGGGTAGACCAGAGCATGACGCTGGGGGGCGGGTACGGCAGGACATACGCCAGAAAAGAAAGACACGATGTTCGGAATAGGTCTGCGTCACTGGGTCCTCCGCACATTGTGCTCATGCCCGCTGCTCGTGCTCCTTCCGACCCTGCCAGCATCGTGCGCTGCTAGAAACGGGGAACCCAAAAAGTCTTTTCAGATCTCCCCCAAATTTCTCCTTTGAACCAGTCAGCAGAGGATAGAGAACAGAGAAGGAATTTGCTTCTCCTCAGAATCACAACCTGAACGTCACCGTCAGGCGCCCGAACTGGAGCCGTGTACCATCTTTCAGCGGATGCGGCGCCCCCGGCTCGATCCGCACGCCATCAACCCGTGTATAGTTCGTGCTGCCGAGATCAACAATTGACCACTGTTCGCCGCTTCTAATCAGCCGCGCATGCTGACGACTCACGCCGCCACTCTCGCCGCCAAACGGAGTCAGGTCAATCTCCGGGTGGATGCCGCTGATCGGGTCCTCCCGCCCGATTGTAATCTCCGATCTGTCTCCGGGGATCTGGATTTCGCCTACTCCGTTATCGAAAACGAGGCGTGGTCGGGCTGGAGGGACACGCATCGTCGCGCCCGATAGAAAATCAGCAGGAGGCGAGGTCACTGTTGCAGCAGTATTGGGTGTTGCGGCAGGTGCAAACGGCGATGGAGCGACGAGCTCCGCTTCTGTCGTTGCAGCTGGTGCGGCAGGCGATTCTGGGGGGGGTGCAACTGGTGAAGGCGCAGCAGCAGGAGAAACGCCAAGCGCTGCCAGTTCTGCCTGGGCTTTGGCGAGCGCCTGGCGCGCTTCCGCCAGGGCAAGTGTGACGGCGTGGGGCGTCGCAGCGCCGAAGGTCGCCTGCAACTGCTCCAGTTGC
>JAGHYV010000076.1 GCA_017743475.1 Roseiflexus sp.
TGGGCGCGCGGGCGTCCCGCCCGCAAACAGCGGGACATCGCAATGCCTTCCTGGGTGCGCGGGCGTCCCGCCCGCAACAGGTGCGCAGGCGAAACGCCCTGGCTCCGTGGCAAACAGCGCAGATCGGGAACGAACATCAGAAAGCGGCATTGCATGAGACGCCTTGTGTCGCGCCTAGCAGGCGCCCTCCTGATCGTCGCAGGTATCATTGGACTGGGTCTCAGCCTGGCGGGATTAATCGTCGGGCTGCCAGCGCTGGGCGCAGCCGAACAGACGCTGGATCGGCGGTTGACCGATCTCGACCAGGCATTGATTGCTGCGGCAGACGGGCTTCGCATCGCTGACGATTCGCTGTCCGGCGCCGCAGGAACCATCACTGCCATCGAAACGACCGTTCGCAGTTCCGGTCAGGCTATCAGCGACACCCTGCCAACCGTTGATCGGATTGGCATCCTGATCGGCGAAGACATCCCACGCACGATCCGCTCAACCCAACAGACGCTGGAGTCAGCGCGCGAAACAGCGCGTGTCGCCGATGCTGTCCTCGGCGCTATCAGCCGCACTGGACTGCTCGGCAATGTTTACAACCCGGAAGTGCCGCTCAACCAGGCAATTCAGCAGGTTTCCGACAGTCTCAGCCTACTGCCAGCGTCGCTCAGCAGCGTGCGGGATAGCCTGACAGTCACTGGCGCGAACCTGCGCCGCATTGGTGCGAATACCGAAGAGGTAGCTGAACAGATTGCCCTGATCAACGCTAGTTTTCGCGATGCGCGCCGGGTGATTGATCAGTACCAGACGCTGGTGACCGATCTGCGCACCGATCTGACGGCGCTGCGTGCTGCGCTGCCCGTATGGTTCGGCATCGCGCGGATAATGCTGGCGATCCTGGCGCTCTGGTTTGCACTGGCGCAGATTGCCCTCTTTGCCCAGGGGTTGACGCTATGGTGCCGATCGTAGGTGTATGTCTTCAGAGCGTTCCGTGTGGCAGGCAGGTGCGGCATGATGGTTCGCTCGCCAGCATCTGCCCGCGATTAACGCTTATCATCGAAATCGAGATCCGCCAGCAGTTCGCGCGCATCGGCTGCCAGCGCCGCTGGAACATACACCTTCACCATACTGAGCGGTCCCTGGATCAGACCATAGACGCCAGCGACTGCTTCGCCTGCAAGGTGCGCCGGAATACCGGCATCCTCCAGGTAGGAGCGGATAATCTGCGCGCGGATCAATCCTTCGACCTCAGCGATACACACTGGACCGACGCCATCGCCATCGCCGCCACTGCGCTCTGCGGTCGTCTCCTGCTTTATAACCTGCAACCAGCGTAACACATAATCGCTCATATTCGTTATTGTACAATAAACATGAAATGACCCCACTGCAAAAACGCACCACAGAGACGCAAAGAGCGCAGAGGTTTCCATCAATCGCTCTCTGAGTCTACTGCGCCTCTGCGATGGAATGACTTTTTTGCGGGAGACTCACATTCGCAACTGCTAAATGCAAACGCGCAAGAAAGTGAGCCTTTGTGAACCTTCACATTCCGATCTTCGATGGTCATAGCGATACCCTTCTGCGTCTCTTCGCATTGAAACATAACGATGAGTCAACCCAGGGGCGCATCGACCTGACGCGCGCTCGCGCTAGCGGTTTTGCTGGCGGCTTCTTCGGGTCTTTGTTCCTTCTGCGCCAGATGAACAGCCAGCGAACGATGACGACCTTCCTGAGCTATTACCGTTCGCTTATGCGCTCGAAACATCGCTGGCAATGGCCGCCCTACTTTTCCGGATCGAAGCGCAATCTGCTGGTCAGGTACGGGTCGCACGCACGGTTGACGACATCGAGCACAGCATACGAACCAATACGCTGAGCGCGATCCTGCATTTCGAGGGCGCCGACGCGATCAATCCTGAGTTTCACACACTCGAAGTGCTCTACCAGGCTGGTCTCCGCTCCCTAGGGATTGTCTGGAGTCGCCCGAACGCATTCGGGTGGGGCGTGCCGTTTCGTTTCCTGCACACTCCCAATATTGGTTCTGGTCTGACCGAAGCCGGACGCGAACTGGTGCGAATATGCAACCGCCTCGGCATCATGATCGATCTGTCGCATCTGAACAAAGCTGGCTTCTGGGACGTAGCGCACTTGAGCAGCGCACCGCTAGTTGCAACTCACTCGAACGCATATGCCTTCTGTCCCTCGCCACGCAACCTGACCGACCGCCAGCTCGACGCGATCCGCGAGTCGGATGGGATGGTCGGCATCAATTTCTACGTCGGCTTTCTCCGTCGCGATGGCAGGCGCGATGCTGCGACGCTGCTGGATGTCGTGGCAGAGCATGTCATCTATCTGGTCAAACGTTCAGGAATTGATCGGGTCAGTTTCAGCTCGGATTTTGACGGCGCGCTGGTGCCGAACGAATTGGGAGACGTCGCCAGACTGCTACGCCTGCTGGAGACGTTGCGCCGTTACGGGTTCGATGAAACATTACTGCGCAAACTGGCACACGAAAACTGGATGTGCGTTTTAAGAAACGTGGCACGGGTGATTCATCGAGATGTCATCAGGGGAACATATACTAGCAACGATGGATGTACGGCGTGAAGCCCGCCGGACGACACCCGCGAAGGAAAGGCAAACCGCAGCACGCGCCGTGCACCAATTGGCAACAGGCTGCGCGATGGAAAACGAACGTCTATGAAAGCATTGATCCTGGCAGCAGGCGCTGGCACACGCCTCCGCCCGCTCACCGATACCTGCCCCAAGCCAATGGTGCCGATTGCCGGGAGACCACTCCTTGCTTGGACGCTAGAGTGGCTGCGGCGCTATGGTATCGCAGAAGCAGCCCTAAACCTCCACCATCTGCCAGATGTTGTGCGCGAAGGGCTGGGAGACGGCGCTCGTTTCGGCATGCAGCTCCACTACGCCGTAGAGACAGAATTGCGCGGCACAGCTGGCGCACTGCACAATTTCCCCGGTTTTTTCGACCAACCCTTTCTCGTGATTTACGGCGACCTGCTGCTCGACATTGATCTCGACGACTTGATCCGGTTTCACCGACAGCGTCGTGCACTCATGACTCTGGCGCTCAAGCGTACCGACCATCCCCAATCCCAGGGAATGGTCGAAGTTGACGCTGCCAGTCGCGTAGTGCGCTTCGTCGAAAAACCGGTCGTATGGGATGGAGGCGATACGGCAAATGCTGGCGTCTACGTCTGTGAACCTGAGGTTGTGGACTGGACACCGTCCGGATTTAGCGACTTTGGGCACGACATTATTCCTGCCATGCTGCGCGCTGGCGCACCGGTGTATGGTCGCCCGCTGCGCGGCTACCTGCTCGACATCGGCACACCAGCGGCATATGCGCAGGCGCAGCAGGAGTGGAGCAAAAGACGGTCCAGGGTTGAAAATGTGCTCTGAGCGCGGAATGGTCGTCGGTGGGACGTTCCCGGTGCACTGGAATGGCGCGCACCCCAGCACTACCCGGAAGCGCAGGCGTCGCACCCGCATGCAGCAGCACAAATGATCTACACAATGCGTCACGTAGATCACCTGTACGCACCATAGTTGAGCGCGGGCGTCGCGCCCACACGCAGTACTGTGACCCATCACAGGATCGCAGGCATCACGCTCTCATCCCCCTCCGCTACCCTTGCAGGGGTCGGATTTTTTGAGAAGCCCCTGTGTTCCTTCTCTCGTTTCAGGCTTCAGGACGCCCAAAATCCCCCTTCTCTCCTCGCGGAAGAAGAGGGTTGGGTGGATGAAGGGCAAAGGCGTATCCTCCGCGCCTATGGCATCACCACCTCAACGTACTGCGGCAACTCATTCACAGCGCGCGGAATGAAACCATCGCGATTGTCATCAGAGCAGTAGTACGTCGCCGGCTTTGTCAGGTTTAGCTGGTCAGTGCAGATAGCCGTTGCACCCGGCGGAACCTGGAGATTGTAGAGCACCGGGAAGTCGGAGCGCGGCACCCAGAGAACGTACAACCGATTGCGCCCCTTCTCGAACGTCAGCACCTGCACACTACCAATCTGATCGAGCGATGGCTCAACGGGGGGCGAACCGATATAGCGCGCCCCGGTGAGCAAACGCGCCGAATTGCGGAAGGCATAGAACGACGGGCGCGGCACCAATCCATTGTCGGTTTCATCGACCAGGTGGCTGTGCAGAAAGCCTTCGCCGCGGAATGAAATTGGATACCAGAATGCCCCCAGCAGGTTGAGCGCTATTGCCTGCGCATAGATCCGCGCTGCATAATTCGCCTGACGACGGAGAAAATCTGGCGGGCACTGCAATGAAGGAGGGCAGGTTGCTGCGATTTCGGTCGCCACCATCGGTTTTGCCCGCAGCCCGTGCTCATCGAGAAGGCGTCGCAGGCGCCAGTACTTGAACAGGAGAAGATCACCGGCATCCCATTCACCATAGGCATGGAAACTAAGCGCATCGAATGAATGTGCTGCACCGGCTGCCAGCATACCACGCACGAATCCGAGCGTGTGCGTATCGTCGGGCCAGCGGTGCATCAGCGCCCCGCCCCACACCTGCGCATTTGGATTGCCCGCCTTGACCGCAGGATAGACCGCGCGCAGCACCTGACCGTAGTAGTCGCCGCCGTAGTACGGACCGTCATACGTCGCCCAGCAGCCAAATCCCTCATTGCCGACCACCTCGTCTGGACGACAATCGGGTTCGTTCCAGATCTCCCAGTGATCGACCCGCAGATCGCCGCTGGAGAATCGCTGAGCGGCTGCCCGCATGAATGCCGCAAAGTCGGGGATGGCATCTGGACGCGGCGCACTGCACCATTTGCCGGGGATGCTCTGCGCCCACGAGGGCGACCACTGAACAACCAGTGTTGGCTCAATTCCCCTTGCACGCAGGCGCCGCACATTGCGCTCGACATCAGCAATTGCCTCCCAGCGATACCCACCACCACGCACCGGCTCTACCAGCGCCCACAACACATCACCAGCGCGCGACCAGCGTGGATTGGCTTCTGCCACCAGCGGCATAATGCTGTCCGGCGCATGGGTGCGCACATCGAAACCAAAAGGGCTAGGTGGCATCGGTATGCTGATAAACGGGAGAAAAGCAAGGTGTGTTGACGACTGCGTATCAACAGTTATTGCCTGATTGGAGATGTCAACCGGCGCTACCGAAGAGGTCTCTCCCACATCGGCATTGTCGCCAGCGCCTGGTGGAGAGGGCTCCCGCTGCGCACCTGCCGACATCACCGGCATCACAGCATACACCAGGATGAGTATCAGAAAGAAATAGCGCAAACGATCCACGAATGCACTGCACGATGTCATGCTTTTCGCCCATATTATAGCCGGTTTGCAAAGGAAAACAGTCACGAAATCGATACGATCTGGCAACAATTTTGCAGCATTCCCAGATTCAGCATCCACTGTCGTACCTGCCGGGGATGCCTGCTGTAACTCTCACACGTATGCTGAACATGCGGAAGGGAGGCTCCGCAATGACGGAATACATTGAAAATCGCACTTTCGACGAAATCAAGATTGGCGATCGAGCATCGCTGACACGCACCCTGACCAAAGCCGATATCGAACTGTTCGCAGTTATGTCGGGCGACGTCAATCCGGCACATCTGGACGAGGAATATGCGCGCAGTGACATCTTCCACAAAATCATCGCCCACGGTATGTGGGGCGGCGCCCTGATTTCGACCGTTCTCGGCACAATGCTCCCCGGTCCGGGCACGATCTACCTGAGTCAGACGTTGCGCTTTCGCCGTCCGGTGACTATTGGCGATACAATCACAGTGGCAGTTACCGTGACAGCAAAAGACCCAGAGAAACGCCGGGTGACCCTCGACTGCCAGTGCATCAACCAGCACGGCGAAGTCGTGATTAGCGGCAATGCCGAAGTGCTTGCGCCAACCGAGAAAGTCAAGCGTCAGCGCGTCAGCCTGCCAGAGGTGCTGCTGCACAAACCAGGGGCAAACTACGAAGCAATCATTAAACGCGCATCATCGCTCGGACCAGTGCGAGCGGCGGTTGTGTTTCCTTCAGAGCCGATTGCATTCCACGGCATCGTCGAGGCAACTCAGGCAAACCTGATCGATCCGATCATCATTGGTCCGGAGATACCACTGCGTCGTGTTGCAGAAACGCTGGACATCAACCTCAACACCTTCCGTCTCGAACCAACAAGCGACGGACGCGCTGCAGCTGCACGCGCTGTCGCTATGGCGCGTGCTGGCGAGGTTGAGACAATCGTTGATCCAGGAGTGCGCTATTATGGACTTTTGCACGAACTGGTTGCGCACGAAACCGGTATTGCTGATCATCGACGATTAAGCCACGTCTATGCTATGGACGTGCCCAACTATCCGCGTCTGCTGTTCATCACCGATGCAGGCATGAATACCAACCCGACTCTCGAAGAAAAGCGGGCAATCGTGCAGAATGCCATTGATCTGGCGCTGGCGCTTGGCTTAGAACAGCCAAAAGTCGCCATTCTCGCAGCGGTGGAAACGATCAACCCCAGATTGCGCTCGACGCTCGATGCTGCCGCACTGTGCAAAATGGTCGACCGCGGGCAGATCGTCGGCGGCCTGGTGGATGGTCCGCTGACCTTTGAGAACGCTGTATCCCCCGAAGCAGTGCGCCAGGCGAAACTGACGTCACCGGTTGCCGGGCAAGCCGACATTCTTGTTGCACCAGACCTGGAAGCAGGAACGATGCTGGTGCAGCAACTCGACCGTCTGGCGCACGCACAGGCAGCTGGCATTGTCGTCGGCGGGCGCGTACCAGTAGCGCTGCCCGAACCCAACGGCAACCCACAAAGCGTCCTGGCTGCGTGCGCAATGGCGGTGCTGGTCGCACGGTCTGCGGGTAAACGCAATTATGGGAATGCGTGACTCACGTTTCCCGCTGCTGTTCGGGCATCCATGCGCTCAACGCAGCATGCACAAGCCAGGGAACCATCGCCAGCAGCAGAAAGACGATCAGCAGCGGATAGAACGTCAGGTACAGCATCACCGGCGGCAATGAGAAGGGAAGCGCGATCAGTATGGCGCGCAGACGCCCAAGCGCTACTGCCGGACCGATCAGCAACGCCGTCGAGATGACAATCCACATCTCTGTTTCGCTTAGAATCTCAGCATCCAGCATCCCCGGAGGCCACAGCGCGTCCCCTGCCAGCAATCGACGACCGAAGAACGCTATCAGACCAGCGATCAACACTGCATAGCCGCGCGTCACCCGATGTATGAACATGCTGATCCTCCCTTTCTTTCCACTCCTGCCTATGCGTGGTGGATAACGCCGCTCGCCTCCCGCTGCCGCCCACCGCTGCCGGTACGAGCGCAGCGCCGCTGCGCCCCTACTTGCGCCGCCGCTGCCCGCTTCCTGCCGCTGCCACCCGCCGCTGCCGCCATTCCCCCGCTATCGCCCGCCGCTGCTGGCACGGGCGCAGCGCTGCTGCGCCCCTACTCGCTCCTCTCGCCTCAATAATGATATAATATCACCCTCATCTGCTCCTCAATCCGGAGGCGCATCAGATATGCCCACGCTGTCCCGCTGGCGCACCGGACATGCTCAGCCAGCAGACATCCAGAAGCAGAATGAACGGAGCGTCCTGATCGATGGCCTGGGAGTCGGCATCGTCACCGGTGTTTCAACCTTTCTCAGCGTCTTCCTGACCCGCCTGGGCGCATCACCGTTCCTCGTCGGACTGCTCACCGCACTCCCTGCGCTGACTGGCATGCTCCTCGCTATTCCTGCAGGGCGCTTCCTCGAACGCCAGCGCAACCTAGTGCCCTGGTACTCGTGGCCCCGCGCAATAGTTCAGGGATCGTTCGTCTTGATGGGGTTGATACCCTTCTTTGCCAGCCAGCAGATCACAGTATATGCCGTGATCATCATCTGGGCACTGGTCACAATCCCACAAACGATTGTCAATATCACCTTCACGGTAGTCATGCGTGCGGTGGCAGGACCCCGCCGACTCCAGTATCTGATGAGTCGCCGCTGGTCGGTGCTTGGCGCAACCACGGCGATCACTGTTGCTGCGATTGGCGCGTTTCTCGACAACGTCCCGTTCCCGCTCAACTACCAGATTGTCTTTATCGCATCGTTTGTCGGCGGAGCGCTGAGTTTCTTTTTCTCCCAGCGATTGACGATTCCGGACAACTCGCCACCCCAAAAAGATGTTGTCCAGCAATCGTTGAGCGTGTATCTCAGCGATATGCTGACGGTGTTGCGTGAACCATCGCCGTTCAGCAGGTTTGTCATCAGCGCATTCGTGTTCAACCTGGGCATGATGATGGCGCTGCCGCTTTTTCCGCTCTACTGGGTGCGCCAGCTCAATGCCTCTGATTTCTGGATCGGCTTGATCAATACCACCAACAACGGCGTATTATTGGTCGCCTATTTTATCTGGACAGCGCTCACCCGTCGCAAGGGGAACGTACTGGCGCTTCGCATCTGTGTGTTTGGACTGGTGCTCTATCCACTGTTGACCGCACTGACGCCGCGGGTCGAACCGCTGGTGTTCTACGCAGCACTGGCAGGCATCTTCGGCGCAGGATTGAACCTGGTGCTGTTCGATATTTCACTTTCTACTGCGCCGCCTGAACGTACAGCAGCATATATTGCACTGTACCAGCTGACGACCTACATTGCAACACTGGTGGCGCCGCTGGTCGGTACCCTCCTGGCAGACCTGCTTGGATACACGCCAGCGTTGCTCATTGGGGCAGCATTCCGTCTTGCTGGCGCGATTCTTTTTGTGTGGCTAGGCGTTGGCGTCGCTTCCGAACGTCCACACGCGGTACGGACTGCATGAGGAGATCACAATGGCAGATCAGCGCCAGATTACCGTCGCAGGGATAACGCTGACGGTGCTTATCGAACGCAAAGCAGTCAAGAACATCAATGCCCGCCTCCGTGATACAACGCTGCACATCAGCGCACCACAGTCGATCAACGATACGGCACTTGATCGGGCAATTATCGAACTCGCACATCGCCTGATTCGACGCGTTCATAAGCGGCAGATCAACAACGAAGAAGATGCGCTGGCGCTGGTGCGCCAGGTTGCTGCGCGCTTTCCCAACCCGCCGGTCATCAGGCATGCAACGTTTACTCTCACCAAAGCGCGTTGGGGAAGTTATAGCGTCGCTACCGGCACGGTGCGGTTGAACGCAGCGCTCCTACGCATGCCGCGCTGGGTGCTCGAAGCGGTTGCCGCCCACGAGATCGCGCATGCCATCCATCCCAACCATTCACCAGCATTCTGGCGTCTTCTGCGCAGCGTCTGCCCTGATACTGATCGCGCGCAGGCATTTCTCGCTGCAGTCGCATGGATGGCGCATTCGTGGGATGACCTACTGCCAGTGGAACGCGCGCTGCTGGCACAGATGCACGACAAGATCGATGACGAGTGACCGCAGTGATCCGGAACCGACACATCGCTAACCCTTTGACAGCAAACGTCGGCTATGCTAGAATCGGAACAGACGGCGACGTAGCCAAGTGGTAAGGCAGGGGTCTGCAAAACCCCCATTCACCGGTTCGAATCCGGTCGTCGCCTCCATCGTTCTGCGTGGCGCTGGCAAAGGACCTGTCAGCCCACGCCCATCCCGCCAGTACACAAGACGTGCGCCATTCACCTGCTAGAGCGCACGAAGGCGACGACGCCGTGACGCCAGGCGAAAGTATAACCTGCCTGAAGGTTTTCTGGCTATCCCTTACCAGGCGTAACCTATGCCGATTGCCAAGAAGCCCGGAGACTCGCGCAATAGAAGCGCGATAGTTATGGCGTGCCTGATAATCGGCAATATTACGCCATCCAACTCTTCCGGTCACTGCGTAGTATTAGGCATGGATTCGGTTCAATGACAGAATATCATCGAATTGTGAATATACTGTCACACAATCGTTCACGTTGGTGGTAACAATCCCTGCTATCATGAGAGTGGGTTCGCCGGGAAGCGACCCATACACCAGTGGTGCATTAACCGTCGTGGCAGGCATCTGCCACACTATGAGAAGGGCGGATGTCGTCTCGCAATGACGCACGACGCCAATAAACGCGAAGTGTGCGACCGCTCCTGGAAAGGACGCATCGCTATGGGAACACCCATTGATATCGACCTGGACGCGCTCGATGTTCCGGAACTTGAACGCCTGCGCGATGCCATTAACCGCCGCCTTCTTCTGAAGCGACGCACGAAAGGGCTAACACTGCCCGAACTGTTGCGTCTTTTCGAGGAAACAAAAGCCGTACTCGCTGAGCATCGCCGCGAATGGCGCTCGCTTGAACGCTGGCAGTGGATGGACGGCGAGATCAAGTTCTGGCTCAATCCGGTCGATCAGGAGTCATACCGCGCTGGATGGTACTCGATCGATGACCTGATAGCGTGGGTGTATAACCAGGGTCCGATTGTCATTCATCCCAACGAAGAAGAAGACGACCATCCCGAAGATGAGTGGGACGCGCGTGATGATGTCACCATCCACTGGTTACCCGATAATGACACACGTGCACTGACACGTCGGTAAAAGCTTGCGGTTCACCCAACCCGCAGACCGCAGTTTGGGCAAAAAATGGCGGTCTGCGGCATCTGGAACCCGCATGAAGGGCAGGTTTTACCCCCAGCAACGGGTAGCGTCGGCGGCAGTGACGCTGGCGTTGGTGAAGAGGATGGCTCGATGCTTACTGGAACGTTCTGTGCGTGCCTTGTTGTCGGCTCAATAAAAACCTGTCCCTGAACATGACGCAACTCTTCTTCTTTTAGTGTCAGTTTCGATTGCAACGCTTCAATCTCACGCAAAATTGCTGCCAGCGTTGGCGACTGAATGGCGCCAGCTTTGAACAGTTCGAGCGCTCGATCACCAAACTCCAATCGCTTGCCATCGAGCTGCCGCCGCAGCGTGCTGATCTCACTCTGAATGGCAGTGACGCGTTGAAACTTTTCAGCTTCGAACCTGGCGCGATCAACCCCTTCGGCAAGCTTGCGGCTCAGCTCTTCCAGAAAACCCATTGTCTTCCTCCCGGTGCAAGAAGCGCGATTGTCACAAACGAGGTTCCATGTCTGATCGACCTGAACGGCGCGTGACACGTGGGTGTATTGGCATTGCAATCATTGCGCTGAGCGCACTCTTCGTGAATGCCTGGCAGACTGGTTGGAGCACTGTCACGATTGCCCTGATTGTTGTCCTGATTGCTGCGATCGTCGCTGCGATCGCCATCAATATCGTTGAGCGTAAACGATAGTACACAAACGTGCTTCCTTCTAAGTGACACCAATATGTGCTGCTGCAACGCTGCAACCATCGTATGATGTTGCATACCGACACCCTGCACGCGCGAAGATCGTAGGCTACGGCGTGACCCTCTCTGGAACCAGAATGAACCCGGTCATCGACGCGCGATACTTGACCCCACTGGCATCCTCGCCGATCTTTACCGGTTCACCGCCGATGTACGATAATGGCACACTTGTGTGGATACGTGCTTCCGGACCGAACTGTTCCTGTACGATTCGCGTATACGCGGCAACGAATGCCTGTCGGACATCACCATCTGGCGGAACGATCACTTCGATATTTTCGGCAGTGAAGGGTTGCTGGATCAGGCGCAAAGGCGTCGGTGTCACCAGCCCAGGAACATTTTGAAGAACCCGCATTGTAAGGTCGGGAAATGCCAGCGCCACTGTTGCTGCCAGCAGTGCAAGAACGACGAGAACAAGCACGACATTTCCGAAACCGCGTGAGCGACGCGCTTTCTGTGGCGCTGCCGGTTGAGCGCCCGGCTTCGCGGCGGGAACGGATGCCGGCTGCGGCACAACCGGGGTCACGTGCTTCGGCGACGGTGCAGAACCGGAAGGCGCGGCTGCTGTCGCGACCGGTTGGGGTGGCGCCGACGAAGCCACCTGAGCTGGGATCGCCCGAGTCGCTGGCACAACCCGCACCTGGGCTGGTGCGTGTTCCGGCAACAGCGCGCGCCGAAACTCTGCCACGCTTTTGTAGCGATCCTCCGGTTTCATCTGTAACGCCTTCTGGATCGCGTCGGATGTGCGCTTGGAGATATTGGGGCGCAGGGCATAGACTGGCGGGAACGAAAAGGGCGGCTCGTCGCGCGGGTCGCGCCCAGTGAGCATGTGGTGTAACGTGGCACCAAGCGAAAAGATGTCCGACTCCGGAGTGGCAATGCCCTGGTACTGTTCTGGCGGCGCGTAGCCGGGCGTGCCGATCTGGGTGCCGCGCTGCGATGGCTGAAGCACCTTGGCAATGCCGAAATCGATCAGTTTGATATTGCCATCTGGCTCGATCATGATGTTCGACGGTTTCAGGTCGCGGAAGATGATTGGCGGCTTCTGTTGATGGAGATACTCCAACACATCGCAGATCTGATCCGCCCATCGCAGCGCGCGTTCTTCGGGAATGTACCGCTCACGCCGGATGATGTCTTCAAGGTCGGATCCACGCACAAAGTCCATCGCCAGGTAGTGATACCCTTCGTCTTTGAAATCGACGTAGATGCGCGGAATACGCGGATGCCGCAGGCGCTCCAGAATCTTCGCCTCTGCCTCGAAGCGCGCAATTGCCTCGTCGCGTTCGCGTGGATCGGTGAAACGATCAAGCATCTGCTTGATTGCATAGATGCGTCCGTCATCACCGATCGCCTCAAAGACCGCTCCCTGACCGCCTTCTTTGATGACACGCGTGATGTAGTAGCGCGGTCCAGCATTGTTCAGGATAACATCGTGACCACAATGCTGGCAGTATCGAGCGCGACGAAGGTTCGGCTTGTGACACTTGGGGCAGAGGATCTGCTGTACGTCGGTCATAGGCAGACCTGCACTAAATGCGACAGGCATCATTGGCGCCTTGCTGGTAGGGTAGCACACCTGCACGGAAACGGCAACTGATCTATCTGTTACGTACTACGCACTGGAGCGGATAAGAGTTGCGGAAGAGCAAGGGTTAGCAATCAGCGAACGAGGTCCAGCACTGCCAGCGACTCAAGATGCGGCGTATGGGGAAACATATCGTATCCTCGCAGCGATACCAGGCGATACGCTTCTGCCAGCATACGCACATCGTCGCGCTGGGTGAGCGGATTGCACGAGATATACACAATGCGTTGCGGGCGCAGCCGCAGCAATTCGCGGCATACGTCGAGACCCAAACCGGTGCGCGGTGGATCGGCAATAACAATATCGAACGCGCCTCGTGTTCGTTCGCGGAGCACATCGGCAACGTCCGCTCCGACAACGGCAATATGCTCGAAGCCAGCGCGCGCAATGTTTTCTCGCGCCAGGTGCACACTTTCCTCAACCAATTCGACACAGACAATCTGATCAGCAAGATCGGCAACAAGCAGCGCTATTGTGCCAACCCCGCTATACAGATCAGCCAGCGCGCGCGCGCGTGCTCCTCTCCTGGCAACTGCATCACGCACTGCCTCGAGCAAGGGCATGAGTAACCAGACATTATTCTGAAAGAAGGTGTTCGGTCCGATGTCGAGCGTATGCGCCCCCACACGCATCGGCAACGTTGCGCGCCCCCAGAAACGCACCGTTTCTCCAAACGATATATCAGTACAGGTGGGATTGATCAACCAGTGAACGCTGACCACGCCGTCGTATTCGAGTGCTGCCAGCGCCACCTGTTCTACCTTCCTAGCATATGTCCCTGCCTCGTCGGGAGCAGCGGTAATCAGCGCCAGCAGCACTTCGTCGTCGGGGCTGCGCCGCACTGCCACATACCGCAGAAAACCGGCATGCGCGCGCAGGTCGTAGTCGGGCAAACCTAGACGCATCGCGTGATCGTACATTGCGCGTGCGGCAGCGAATGCATGGGCTGGTATGAGATGGCATTCCTTCAGGTCGATAATATAGTTGAACCTGCCGCTGCGTCGCAGACCAAAACGCCCCTTGCTTGCCACAAAGTCCATGCGCGTGCGATAAGCAAAGGGATTGGGCGAAGCAACGACATCAAGCGTGGTGAGGAGCGTGTCCGGTAGATCGCCTTCCCAGAGACGACGAAGCGCCGCGCGCTTCGCCGCTACCTGCGCCAGATAATCACGATCCTGGAATGTGCATCCGCCACACTGACCAGTCGGAGGGGCGTGTGAGCAACGTGGCAAAACGGGGGTTTCCGACTGTACTGCTTCAATCATCTGTCGCCGGAAAAGTTTGTCCGATATGCTCATTGTCATGCTCGAAAGTGAAGTATTGCAACTTTACGCGCATTACGTGCGTATCATAATAGGAGCGGTACATGGCACACATCTGCGCGTCGGACGCCTAAAAGGGATAAACCCATGACCGAAACAACCGTTGTCTGTCCGCATTGCCGTGCCAGCGTCCCTGCTGATGCCCGGTATTGCATCGATTGCGGCGCTCCAATGGACAACCCGGTCATCGAGCAGACGCCGCCTGCGACCGGACCGACAGTGCAACTGCCAGCGCGTCCTTCTGACCCTGCGCCTGTCTCTATTCCTGCATCGCAGCCACCAACGTCGTCGCAGACAGAATGGTACGACGACCTGATGATCCCGCTGCTGCTGATTACTGCTGCAGTAGCAATGGTCACGCTTCCACGATTCATAACGTTCATTAGCATCGCCGTTGGCGTCGTTGGACTATTGCTCAGCATCCTGCGCAGCATCGCGGCACGCAGAATGATTGCAGCCGCAGCCCTGGCAGTCGCCGTTGGATTTTTCTTCAGTCGCAGACTGTTCTGGGCGCCCCTCATTATCGCACTCATTACGGCATTGTTGTTCAGGAAGCGCCGACCTCGCATCCGGTAATCCGAATTCATTCCACCTGCGTCCGTGAGATAAGTTTCCTGCAAATAAGGTTGTCGTACCGCTTGTATCAAATCTGGTAGAACCTTGTGCGCGTGGTACACTGCGGTCGAGGGCAAGATGGTTTTGAGTAATTACTCTGCTCTAGCCCGCACAGGCGGGCTTTGCCTCACATAGCCGAGGGCTTATGGTCTTTGAACAATCTCTCCGGCCCGCGCAGGAGGGCTTTGTCCTGGATAGCCGAGAGCTTCAGCCCAACAGCAAGGGGCGAATACCGGTTTATATCCTCAATCTTCATTAGCCCCACTGCAAGAAGCGCGTACCGGATTTACAGCATTTCTCAGATACATTGACTGTTGTTCTTATCCGCCGTGTCGTGCGAGATGCCCGCTGCCAGCGGAGTGTAGACCGAAATTCATTTCTGTCGCCGCGTGGGGAGCGCGATTCCGGAGTGCTTAGCCTCGTCCATTGGGTTCAACTCCTGTGAGAACTGCTATAATTCTCGATCTTCGAGATGCCCTTGCTCCCGTCATTGGTCGCACTGCTGCATGCAGGCAAGATGCCACGCGCTAGGGTTATGCAGTAACGTCATCCTTCCTCATCAACCGAGAGATCAAACGATCTCACGGTGCCATATAGTGAGGCGTTTGTCAATCCTTGTGCTATACTTTCGTCATGCCATTCCCAATTGATGACTACACGCCGCATGGCTATCTAAATACGCCGACGCATACGCGCAATCTTTCGCCGCGAGGCGTACTGCGATCACATGGTGCGGGCTTCCGCTGGCACTACCCGGCGCATGCTGGCATGTATGGCGGTTGGCGCGAAATCTACTGCGCTGGCTTTCGATTCGCGCTTGACGGGGCGCTCGAATTGAGCGAGTTCGATGTCGTTGCCAGTCCGTACCACTCGATGAACCTCTTCTCTCTTGATCTGTCCCATGGCGGCGCAACCCTTCATGTGACCTTCCACCTGGTCGGTGAACATACCCTGTGTGCCTCGGCAACCATTCAGGGCGAAGCACGTGTGGCAGTGATCGTCGAGTACACGCGCACCATCGCTGCCTGCGGCGAATGGGGCGAGTCCGGGCTAGTTGGGCGGATTGTCGATGGCGACCTGGTAGTACAGAGTTTCGAGGACGGCGAGGCATTTGTGGTGCATGCAACGCGCCCCTTCGCCGATTTCGGCATCACGACCGATCCAGCGCAGGCAGCTGTTTGGGCATCGTCACAGGCGCCTGGACTGCCGGGTGAGGGCTTCGTGACAGTTACCGGTCGACGGGGTGACACTGTCGCGCTCTTTGCCACCCTTGGGTTCGGAATGCCATGTGAACAACTCGATCTCTACATGACACGAGGCAAGACGTTGCGCATGGCACAACATCTGCAGCGCGCTGCTCGACGCATGGCGGCAGCGGATCGCGCGCGCAAGCAGGCGGAGGATAATGCGTTCTGGGCGCACGCACCGATCCTGGAAGGAGACTGGCTCCCCCACTGGCGGCGTGGACTGGTGTACGACATGGAGACGCTGCGGATGATGGTGCGTGCGCCCGTTGGCATCTATCGCCATATCTGGGACGCCATGCAGATCCAGGCGCCGCGCGTGGTGCTCGCCGAAGCGGCGATCGATGCACTCCTGCTTGCCTACGCTGATCCGTCGCTAGCGCAACACCTGTTGTTGGGCACATTCGTTGACGCACCTGAACCAAACGTGCCCTGCTCACGTGAAGATGGCAGTTACAATATGGTTGCCGCCGATGGAACCGTGTGCGGCACTGCCCCTGAATGGGGCTACCCCTGGCTGGTCATCGACTGGCTCGCCAGCTTGCATCCCAACCGTGAGTGGCTGGCAACCATCTATCCTGCGCTGACCGCCTACCTGCACTGGTGGCTGGAAAACCGACGCGACCCGGATGGCTGGCTGGTCTATGCGTGCAGCTGGGAATCGGGGCAGGACAACTCGCCGCGTTTCGGGGATCAGCCGCTCGGCGGCGGGCATCCGGTGCGCCACGTGCGCCCGGTCGATCTTCAGGCTGCTTTTGCCCATGCCTGTCTGGTAATGAGCAATATTGCGCGCGAACTTGGACGCACTGCTGACTCGCACGGATGGCTGGCGCTGGGTGAGGAGTATGTGGCGCGCACTGATGCCTTGTGGCAGGATGATCTTAACCGGTACGCCGATTTTGATACACGTTCTGGAAAACCGACCACAGTGAACGATGTGATGTTACTGGCGCCAGTTGCGCTGGGCGTCGCCCGACCGGGGCGAGGGGAGATACTGCGCCAGGAGATCGAGCAGATCGATCCAGCCACGCTGACATGGCCCATGTTTGCCTGGACAGCAGTCGAAGCAGCATTGCGCGTCGGGTTGAACGATCGCGCCGCCGAACTTGCCGCGACTGTCATTGACCGCGCCTATACGTTTTGGGACGCGCATCAGGCGCATCCCGACCGCACGCTGCCGGGGATAGCGTGTGAGTACTGGCCCCCCGATGGGCGTTGCGGCAGTGAGGGATATGGATGGGGAGCATTCACCACGCACCTGTTGCTCCATGTGCTGGTTGGCATAACCCCAGAGCGCGAACGGCTCGTTGTTCGTCCGAACCTGCCGCCTGCCTGGCGCTTTGCCGGGCGCATGTACGGGGTGCATCTGCACTGGCGCAGCACGCCGATCCGTCTGCATATCGAAGCACACCCTGATCACGCCGTCGTCATCGTCAACGAACAGCGCACTCCCGTTCCATGGGGGTCAACGGCGATATTCTCGTGGGAAGCGTTGAACGTCTGGCATTGAACCAGCACCCTGCCGATCTACGCCCTTCCAGACATAGAACAGCGCGATGCTAGTCTCCCTCTCCGGCGAAGTGCAATACGGTTGAACGCCAGGTTCGCATGCATCTCGCACGCCTGCATGTGGGATGCCAGCGCACCCGGAGGATCATGTCAATCTTAACCACGCCCCCCACGCTCCTCCAGTCGCAGCTCGAGCCAGGCGCACTCCTCCGGCGTCAGACGCACTTCCAGCGCAACCAGGTTGGCGGCGAATTCATCTGGCGTGCGGCACCCTACCAGCGCATAGATGTTGAGCGGCTGACTCAGTACATATGCCAGCGCGATCTGCGGGATGCTCAACCCCTTCTCTTCAGCCAGGTGCTGTACCCGCTCCAGGCGACGGAAGTTTTCTTCTCCAGCATAGGAATAGACCGCGAGTTTGTCGAGATAATCCTCGAATGTGTCAAGATTGTCGCATCGCAGACGACCTGAAAAGAACCCGCCTGCCAGGCTCGACCAGGTGAAGAGCGGCATACGCTGTTCAGCGTACCAGGCGCGCGCCTCTTCGTTCTGCGGTCCGCTGATGCTGATGCATCCCTCCCACGGTTCGCGATACTGCTCCGCCAGACTGAAATTCGGGCTGCTGGCGACGAACGGCATCAAACCGTGAGCTGCAGCATACTCGTTGGCTTCTGCAATGCGTCGATGGCTCCAGTTCGACCCTCCGAACGCTCGAATGCGACCGGCAGCCAAGTGCTCGTTCAGCACTTCGACAATTGGACCGACTGGAACCGATGGATCGTCGCGGTGCAGCAGATAGAGATCGATGTAATCGAACTTGAAGCGCGCCAGTGAGTCGAACAGATCGGCAGTGATGTCGAACGGGGTGACCCGTTTGCGATCGACGTTGTGGTGCGCACCCTTACCAATGATCACCACTTGTTCACGAATACCGCGTTCATGCACCCAGCGCCCCATCGCTCGCTCGTTGTCTCCCTGCCCGTACACATGCGCGGTGTCAAACGTATTGCATCCCAGAGCGAAGATGGCGTCGAGCAACCGGAAACTCCCTTCAAGATCACGCGTCGAGACCATGACCGTTCCCTGAACCAGGCGCGACACCGGTTTGTCGATGCCAGGAACGTGACCATACTGCATTGTCATGCTCCTCATCATTGTTCCATTGGGTACTTCAGCCCCCACTGCGCGCGGATGGCATCCATTGTGCGCATGATTCCAAGCGTTTCGTCGAGCGGCATCACCGGGCTTTCACTGAAACCGGCGCGCAGGCAGCGCATGGCTTCCAGCGCCTCGAACTGATAGCCATTCCCGTTGAATGGGAGATGGATCGCCTCGTCACCCTGCCCGCTGCGATGCACTGTCAGCGTGGTGGCGCGCCACCACTGCGGATGGATCCGGATCATGCCTCTGGTTCCCATGATCGTTGTCTCGTGCGGCGTCTCGGTGCAAATGGCACTCCACAGCACTGCTATCCGCCCACCGCTGTACCCCAGGATCATCGCCGCCTGCTCATCAACGCCAGTAGATCCGAGATCGGCGAGAGTCGCCAGACGCTCCGGTTCACCACCCAGCACCATTGATGCTAGTGAAACAGTATAGACCCCTACATCGAGCAGACTCCCGCCGCCAAGCGCTGGATCGAATAGTCGGCTCCGCGGATCGACGCCTGCGCGAAAGCCAAAGTCAGAAGCGATCATGCGCAACTCGCCGATGGCGCCAGCTGCCAGCAGTTCGCGCAACCGCACAATGGCGGGGAGAAAGCGCGTCCACATCGCCTCCATGAGAAACAAGCCGCGTTCACGGGCAACGGCAACGACCTCAGCCGCCTGGCGCGCGTTGATTGTAAACGGTTTCTCGCACAGCACTGCTTTCCCGTAGCGCAGGCAGAGCAAACAGTTCTCGTAGTGCAGCGCGTGCGGCGTCGCAATATAGATAATGTCAATATCGGGATCGGCGGCGAGCTCCTCATACGTCGCATAGCGACGCGGTACCTTGAATCGGTCGCCAAAGGCAGCGGCGCTATCGGCGCTGCGCGACCCGACTGCAACCAGATGCGCGTCATCGATAGACTGGAGCGCCTCGGCGAACACGCCTGCGATACGTCCTGTGCTGAGAATGCCCCAGCGAACGGGTTGGCGGGTCATAGATTCCTTCTTTCCTGGATGTTATGGCGGAAGCACTGGATGATCGAACCATGCGCGTACATCGCGCCCGTCAATCGTGGCAACTACGGTAATGCGCCAGTCTCCTTCCATCGAATACAATGTGCGAACCCCGTATTTTCCAGGACCAAGCCGGTCGGCGATGGGCTGATGCACCCCCATTTCCATCTGCGGCATCGTAAAATCGAAATAGACCAGCGTTGCTTCGACCGGTTGATCGCCAGCGTCGGTAATTGTCGCCACGAACGCATAGTCGCGCAGTGCAATCGGTTGCGCCGGTCGTTCGAGCGAGATCGTCAGCCCATCGACCACACGCTGCTCAACGATGGTCGGTGTGGCGCCGCAGGCAGCAAGGGCGACGAAGATGATCGCACATGCGGATGCCCGCCAGAATGCAAACCAGAATACGCATCCGGCGTGAACTGGAGTGATGTGGTGCGGCGATTTCATGTCTCTGTATGTTGAACGTTTAACGTTGTAAGGTTATAAGGTTGAACGTTCAACCCTCAATACTCTCGGTTCGCATGTCTGTGGGATTTCGATACGTTTGTGAGCGGATCGGTTGAACGTTCAACCCTCAATACTCTCGGTTCGCATGTTTTCATGCAAGGCTTCCTGATGCCATAAAACGGGAGCGTCTTCGCAGCCGGGTTATTATCTGCTAAATTGCAGATCGCATCAGGAAGCCATCCGTCAAAAAAATGAGCGAACGTTACGTTCAACCCTCAACCCTTAACCTTGCAACCTTCAACCTTCAACCTTCAACATCGCTCCCCCCGGTTTTCGTCACGTCCGATGGCGCTTCACCGAGCGGATAGCGCAGCGAGACGAGGAATCCGATCAGAATGTGCTGGATGTTGATGAGCAGGAACAACGCCGACAGGCTCAGCGCGATCTCTGCGGCGTGTCCGTGGCGTTGCAGCATCGCGATCAATACGGCGTCACGCACCCCAACCCCGGCAAAACTGATCGGCAGTGCCTGGAGAATGGCGATCAACCCGGTTGCTGCCAGGACTTCGAGCACTGGAATATCATCCAGCCGCAGCGCTAGATACATCAGATAGATACGCACGAATGTTGAAGTTGCCGAACCGATCGTACTGATGAGGAGCAGCAACAGCGGCGTGAAGCGTAGACTGAGCGGCGCGAACTGGTCGCGCAGGCGTTCGAGCACGGCACGCAATCGCGCTGGCGCTCGTGGGATCGCCAGACCCAGCGCCCACTCACGCGGTGCCCGCGCCATCAATCCCGGCGTGGCGATCAACACCGCAGCCGCGAAGCCGACAGTCGCCAGTTGCACGACGCTGCGCGTTTCAGCAGGAAAAACATCGACGAACGCCGTCAGACTCAGCACTGCCATCACTGCCCAGATCACAAAATCGAACAGGCGATCAAGAAGGATGCTCAGCAGACCAGGCGCCAGTGGCACGCCGCGTTCGCGCAGATACCAGGCTTTGATGAAATCACCCGACTGACCGGGCGTGATACCGCCAGCGTATAACCCGATTGCGTACAGCGCCGCCAGATCGTTCAGCGACGGCGGCGTGTGCCCCTGCTCACGCACGATGATACTCCAGCGCCATGCTTTGACCCAGATGAACACGGGCATTAGCGCCAGCGAGAGGATCGCTGGACCAGGATCGATACCGACTAGCGCCGCAACCAGCACAGCCGGGTCGCTGCGCCAGAGGAAGAAGATCAGGAGCGCAGGACCGATCAGACGAAGCAGCCAGCGGAGGGAGAGTTTCACAGGTCACGCCGTTGAAAACGAAGCCCGGCAATCTGTTCAGCCAGCAAGCCGAACATGAAAACGACGATCGCGCCAACAAACAGCCCGACAGAAGAGTTGGGCACATGGAAGCGCCCGACGTCGGTAATGAAATAACTGATGGCGAACGAAAGAAGGCTCAGTGCAAACATTGCCAGCGCCACCGGAAAGTAGACGCGCAGCGGCGCAAACATCGAGACCATACGCAGCATGATCAGAATATTGCGCACGCCGTTTTTGAATAATTTCTGGCTGCTGCGCCCACCCTGGCGTTTATTCATTGTCACCGGCTCGAAGCGGATGTGATATCCCGCTTTAGCAAACGCCATTGCGCTCGTCATAGGCCAGCCAAATGTGTTCGGCAACAGGTGCAGAAACTCCAGCATCACTTCGCGCCGCATCGCGCGAAACCCCGACGTCAGATCCCTCATCGGAAAGCCAGAAAGATAGGTGCCAAGTGCGTTCAGAACACTGTTGCCGATCCAGCGCACCAGGTTCTCGTGGCTGTCCCGGTCGGATCGCGTAGCGATCACCATGTCGTACCGATCAAGATGGCGCAGCAACCGTGGAATATCGGCAGGGTTGTGCTGCCCATCAGCATCGATCACAATCACGACATCGCCGCTCGCAGCCCGAATGCCGGTGCGCACCCCTGCGCCATTGCCCAGGTTGTGCGGTCGGCTAATGACCCGCGCCCCGGCTAAAGCCGCCTGCGTCGCCGTATCGTCGGACGATGCATCATCAACGACGATGATCTCTGCATCAGGAACCTGCATACGCACCGCGCGCACGACGCTTCCAACCCGCGGACCCTCGTTGAACGCCGGAATGACGACACTGATACTGAAGGGCCAGTGGCGCGGGACATCGGGTTCTGCATTGGTATCGGGAATTGAGAGCAACTCAGCAGTCATAGCGGTTGAAGGTTTGTAGGGTTGCAGGTTGCGCAGCATCTGGCTTCACCCATCGACCGATTGGTTGAGCGACACATCCTGCGTATGCCTTGGGTACGCATACGATCCACATACGTGCTCTCATCGCTCCTTCTCTGTTTCCCGCTCGACGAATGCCAGAAGGTCATCGTAGCCACGTAGCACCGGGAAATGCGGAAAATCAGCGACAACATTCTGCGGCGGATCGAAGAGCGCGCCCGCATCTGCCGCTGCCAGCATGCCAACATCGTTGTACGAATCGCCGACCGCCAGCACCCGAAAATGAATATCGCGCAGCGCACGCACCGCAGCCGTCTTGCTGTCTGGCATACGCAGGCGGTAGGCAGCGATCATACCCTGGTCGTCAACATCGAGTGAATGACAAAAGAGCGTTGGCCAGCCAAGTTTCGCCATCAACGGCATGGCAAATTCATAGTACGTATCTGAAAGAATGATCACCTGTACCCGCTGACGCAACCGTTCCAACACCTCGACCGCGCCAGGCAACGGGTCAATGGCGCTGATGACGCGCTGAATATCCGCCAGCGTCAGACGATGCTCACGCAGGATTGCCAGCCGCCCGCGCATCAACTCATCGTAATCGGGGATGTCGCGCGTTGTCAACCGCAGTCGTTCGATACCGGTTCGCTCGGCGACCGCAATCCAGATCTCTGGAACCAGGACGCCTTCAAGATCGGTGGCGAGAATGGTTGGTTGCGTCATATCACCTCGTGACGATACAGGACACGCAGGATTGTACCATGACCTGTATATCTCAGTGTCAGGATGTCGGGCGGACGCGGACTTCTCACCGCAGAGCAACATCGTCGTCTCGCAGCTGCGGATCGCGTTCTGGCGTTGCAGGTGCATCATTATCTACGTGTCGATCCAGCGCATCGCCGATCTGGAAGTGTGGCGTTAGCACGAAGGCGCGCTGCCAGAGGAATGGTGGTGGTATCTCGACGCGCTGGCGCATACGCCGGTCGTTGCGGCAGACGACACGCCGGTTTCTGCATGATGTGTGCTGGAGGCGAAGGATGATCAAACCTGCCTGGGTGCTCGTGAAGCCTCCTCGTGCCGGAATTGCGACAGGATTCTGCTAGCAGAACAGGTTGCTACGCAGCGTATTCTTGTCTGGCTCTCGCAACGAACCACTTGACGAAATTGGGAAAAGTCTCCGGACGAATAATGCCATCCAAGTCAATGGTATGAAGATATCCGAATCGGGCAAAGTAGATACCCACTCTGGTTATTGACTGCCTCGGAGCCAGATTGCCAAATCCTGCGATTTCGTGCAGAACGAAGTAACCTAT
>JAGHYV010000201.1 GCA_017743475.1 Roseiflexus sp.
GGTGCGCCAGAAAGACCTGGGCGAACGCCAGGCGGATCTGCGCCGCGCACAGGAAGCGATCAGTGCGCTCGCCGAAGCCGAAGCGCACCGCCAGGCGCTGCTCGAACGCAAGGGGTTGTTCGATGAACTGACACAGGCGTTCGGCAAGAAAGGCATCCAGGCGATGCTGATCGAAACCGCGCTTCCTGAACTGGAACGCGAAGCCAACCGCCTGCTCAGCCGCATGACCGACAATCAACTGCACCTGACCTTCGAAACGCAACGCGACACGAAGAAAGGGGATGTCGCCGAGACGCTCGACATCAAAATCGCCGATGCACTCGGCACCCGCGTGTACGACGCCTACAGCGGCGGCGAGGCGTTTCGCCTCGACTTCGCCATCCGGATCGCGCTCTCGAAGTTGCTGGCACGGCGCGCTGGCGCGCGCCTGGAAACCCTGATCATCGACGAGGGGTTCGGATCGCAGGACGCTCGCGGGCGTGAGCGCCTGGTCGAGGCGATCATCTCGGTGCAGCACGATTTCCGCCGCGTTCTGGTGATCACCCACATCCAGGAATTGAAGGATATGTTTCCGGTGCAGATCGAAATCGTCAAAACACCAAACGGCAGCGTCTGGAACATCGTGTGATCGATCTGCCGTTGCGCCCTGTGCACTATGGCATCCCAGGCGCTCACCATCGCCGCCTATGAAACTCTCCGATCTCTTGCCCGATTTTGTCTTCCCGCCATCGCAGCCATTCATGATGGGAACGCCGGAGCGCGAACTCAGCGCACTGGCGAAAACCTATGGCGGAACCCGCGAGTCGTACCGCGAAGAGTCGCCGCAGCATCGCCTCCGCCTCCCGCCGTTCGCCATTGCGGGTACGCCGGTCACCAACGCACTCTACGCCATCTACGTCGCCGACGCAGGCGCCCGTCCGCCGCTCATCTGGCGCGGCGCAACACCTCCCGATCACCTGCGCAACTGCCCGGTGACCGATGTGAGTTGGGAAGATGCGCAACATTTCTGCCGCTGGCTCAGCAACGTGATGGCAGCGCCATACCGCCTGCCAACCGAAGCCGAATGGGAGTATGCCGCGCGTGGCAGCGATGGGCGGCGCTTTCCGTGGGGCGATGAGTGGGACCCAACCCGCGCCAACACCCGCGACGGTGGTCCGGGCATCATCACGCCGGTTGGCGCCTATCCGTCCGGCGTAAGCCCCTGGGGGTGCCTGGATATGGCGGGGAACGTCTGGGAATGGACGGCATCACTCGACGCACCCTACCCGTATCGCTTCGACGATGGGCGCGAAGATCCGACCGCCCCAGGACGACGCATCCTGCGCGGCGGATCGTTCGCCAATCCACACGGCTTCGCGCGCTGCGCCTGCCGTTTCCGCCTCGCGCCAACCGTGCGCAACGAATTCCTCGGGTTTCGCCTGGCGTTCAGCACGGCGTCGTGATCCAGATCAGGCCGTTGGAGAAACCGCCTGTGCAGAATCGCTCCAGGGTCCTGGTGACGTTTCTGGCGCCAGAGCCTGCTGCGCCTGAGGACCGCGCCTTCACGTTGAAGGATTTGAAAGGCATGTGGGGCGATCTCGACATCAGCCCTGAGGAGATCCAGGCAGGCAGGTACCGGATTCCTGAGGACTTGCCGTGAAAACGTATGTTCTCGACACACATGCACTGATCTGGCGCCTGACGAAATGATCGCCAGCTCGGTGCACAGGCCGCAGCCGTTCTCGAAGACCCTGATGCTATCCTGATCATTCCGGTGATTGCGCTGGCCGAGATCAAGAACCTGGCGCATAAGCGACGCCTGGCTGCAACAATCGAGCGTGTTCTCACCGTGATCGAGGCTGATGGCCGATGTGTGATTCGGACCATTGACCTGGAAATCATCAGGGCTATGCCGATGGAACTCGATATTCACGATGCCCTGATTGTCGGTGCAGCGCTGACCCACGTCACCCCGGTGGACGGTGTGCTCACCTGTGATCAGGACATCATACGCGCTGGCCTGGTACCGGTAATCTGGTGAGAGCTGCTGCTTCGACTTGCTCCAATTCCTCCTGCGCCTGCTGGGGATGTCTCGATATGGCGGGGAACGTCTGGAGATGGACGGCATCGCTCGACGCACCCTGCCCGTATCGCTTCGACTCTGGTCTCTTCGCCATCTTGCTGCTCGCTGCGATGCGCCCCTCCGAACCCCCTCTCAAGCGTGGATTTCTTGGGAGAGATAAGTAATTTTCTGCATTCCGGCGCGCTGTCGCCCCTCATCACCCGTACCCCTTTCTCCCACACGGACAAAAGGGGGACGCCAGCCCGCCTTCCTGGTACGGCTTGTTGTGATACCCAAATCGTACCTGTTCCGGGCGGAGCGCTCACGTCTCTGTCAACTCATGCCTGCACCCTGATTGTGCCTCATTTGACAGGGGGTTCATTGTATAATAGCGTCGAACGGGGTGAGTCTACGGTCAACGGTGGCTGCAGCATGGCATAAGATAGAGAGTCTTGCAAGATAAAACAGAGAGTCGAGATAAGCACAAGTTAGCCCGCTACGGTGACGTGGAATGAGCAAACATATCCTTTGCGGAATCGCAT
>JAGHYV010000202.1 GCA_017743475.1 Roseiflexus sp.
AAGCCCTCGGCTCTACGGGGCAAAGCCCGCCTGCGCGGGCTAAAGTAGAATAATTATTCAAAGACCACAAGTCCCCGGCTGTCCAGGGCGAAGCCTACCTGCGTGAGCTGGCACGCGCCGTCGGGATGAGCCCCTTGGCTATCCGGGGCGAAGCTCGCCTGCGCAGGCGGTAGCGGAATAATTACTCAACAACCATACCACACGGCTCGTGCAAGAGAGACGGACATGAACCGCATACCTTCGTCCGAAATTACGCCAGAACATATCTATCGCTCGCGGCGCCGGTTCCTGCGCGGGATCGGCGCTGTGGCGCTTGCAGGGCTGGGGATTGCTGCGTGCGGCGATGCGTCAGTCCAATCGCCCGCCCTCACACCAGGACCGGTGTCGCAACAGACTGATGAATTTGGTGATCCACTCAATACCTACGAGCAGATCACGACGTACAACAATTTCTACGAGTTTACCACCCACAAAGAAGGAGTTGCCCGGCTGGCGCGCAACTTCCGCACCTCGCCGTGGACGGTCAGCATTGGCGGGTTGGTTCACAAGCCGCAGACTATTGCCATCGAGGATATACTGAAGCGTTATCCTGCGGAAGAGCGCATTTACCGCCTGCGCTGCGTCGAGGGATGGTCGATGGTCATCCCGTGGTTGGGATTCCCGTTGCGCCGATTGCTGGCGGACGTTGAACCAATGGCGAACGCACGCTATGTCCGCTTCGAGACGCTCTACGACCCGGAGCAGATGCCAGGGCAGCGGGATCGCTGGTATACCTGGCCCTATGTCGAAGGGCTGCGCCTCGATGAGGCAATGCACGATCTGACGATCCTGAGCGTCGGGTTGTACGGCAACCTGCTCCTGCCGCAGAACGGCGCGCCGCTGCGACTGGTCGTGCCGTGGAAATATGGGTTCAAGAGCATCAAATCAATCGTGAAGATCGACCTGGTTGCCGAACAACCAACGTCGCTCTGGATGGCTGCCGCCCCGCACGAGTACGGTTTCTACGCGAATGTCAATCCCAACGTCCCGCATCCACGCTGGTCGCAGGCGACGGAGCGACGCATCGGCGAGATTGAGCGCCGCCCGACGCTGATGTTCAACGGGTATGCCGACCAGGTGGCGGGCCTCTATGCCGGGATGGATCTGCGGGCAAACTATTGACCGGCAGCACTGGTTCCGACCGCGCTTCCGCAGCGGGGATCGGGAGGAGCTGATCACGTGTTCTTTCGCCATTATGATTGGAGACGTGCCTGGCTACGAGCGCACTGGACTGATCTGGTGCATCCGGCGGCGCTGGCACCGCTGGCGCTGATGGTATGGGACGCGCTCACCGGGGGGCTGACAGTCAATCCGATCCAAGACCTGACTCAACGCACCGGCTACGCGGCAATCATCCTGCTCATCCTGTCGCTTAGCTGCACGCCGTTGAGCGTGGTGACCGGCTGGAAACGCATCATCGCCCTGCGCCGTCCGCTGGGTCTGTATGGATTCCTCTACGCAACCCTGCACATGCTCGTCTTCACGGCGCTCGATTTTGGTCTCAATCTGACGCTGATCGTCCAGGAGATCGTTGAGAAACGGTACATTCTGGTCGGAACGCTGGCGCTGCTGATTCTGCTGCCGCTGGCGCTGACTTCAACGAAGGGATGGCAGCAGCGGCTTGGTCGAAACTGGAAGCGGCTGCACCGTCTAGCGTACCTGGCGGTTCCATTGGCGATTGTCCACTACGCCTGGGCGCAGAAGAGCGACATCCGCCAGCCCTTGTTGCTGGGCGCTGCGGTTGCGCTCCTGCTGGTGCTGCGCCTCCCGCTGCTGCGCCGCCGGATCGAAACGTGGCGTCGCGCACTCGTCGCGCGGCGGCAAGCGACGCTCTGCGGGCATGCACCTGTCGGGGAGACGCGGCGGTCGGATGGGGGATGAGGCAGGTTGCACACAGGGGCGTTCTGGACAAGCCCGGATTGTGATGTCCTGCCACCGACAGGGTGCCTGGATAGCATACGTGACGGCTTTTGACCCTTGTTTCCGTAATAGGGATTGACAAACCGCTGACGCTGTATGTATAGTCAACGGCTGACAGCACAGACTTCTGTTCGGCACGCTTGCTCGTCTGCGCGCCGATTTACCTGTTCCTGTTCACGCATCACCTGCTGCAACTCAGGAAATTGAGACCGTGACGGCGCTGTTCGAGTCCTATCTTGAGTCGATTGCAGAGCTTACCCGGCGCGGCGACGCCCGCGAGGAGAGTTACTACCCCGCCTTGCAAACATTGCTGGAGACCCTCGCGCCGACAGTGGGCAAAACCGTGCAGGTCACCGTCCTGCCCAAGCCCACTGACGCTGGCAACCCTGATTTCCGGGTGTGGGATGGCTCGCATCAGGTGGTCGGGTACATTGAAGCCAAAGCGCCCGGCGCGAAACTCGATCAGGGAGAAGTCTGCGAACAACTCCAGCGTTACCGGCACACCTTCCCCAACCTCATCCTGACCGATTTCTACGAGTTTCGCCTCTACCGCGACGGCACGGAGCTGGAACGCGCTCTGCTCGCCCGTCCCTTCATTGCCAAAACGTTGAAAACAGCGC
>JAGHYV010000012.1 GCA_017743475.1 Roseiflexus sp.
GCATGACCGTTCCACCTGCAATGTTCACCACGCAATAGGCAACCTGTTGCGGGCGCTCACGCAAGGGCGCCCCTACGCCTGATCACCGTTGCACGTTATCCTGCACTACCGGACCACCTGCAACCTGCAATCTGTGACCCGCATCGGCATCTCTCACCCGCGCAAACTATCAACCTCATCAGCATTGACAGTCTGGCGTGCGCGGTAGATCGCAATAATCATTGCCAGACCGATGGCAGCTTCCGCAGCGGCAACGGTAATAACAAACAGCGCGAAGGTCTGTCCGGCGACGACATTCGGCTCCAGGTAGCGCCAGAACGCAACCAGATTAATGTTCACGGCGTTGAGCATCAGTTCAATGCCCAGCAGGATGCCAACGGTGTTGCGCCGCGAGAGTGCACCGAACAACCCTATGCAGAAGAGTGCACCAGCAAGGGTTAGCACCCAGGGAAGTGGAACTGCCTCAGTCATTGACGGCATAGCGTGCCTCGATGCAGAACAACAGGAAAGCAGAACTCTTAGATTCGATCCTGCTTACGTCTCGCTGCCAGTGGCCTCCGACGGTTGAACAGTACTCACCGCTGGCTCAGGAAGGGTTGCAACCTGCTGCTGTTGCTGCCGACGCAGCCGCACCTGTTCCGCTAGCGTCAGTACGCGGCGTCGCTGTTCACGTTCCTCGAAGGCAACGACAATCGCGCCAATCATAGCGACCAGCAGTAGGATGGCCGCCACTTCGAACGGTAGAAGATATTCGCGTATAAATGCAGTACCGATCTGTTGTGCGCCGGAGATGGTCGGCGGCTGCCCAGCAGGCAGTGGCGGGAGTTGCCATGCGTGGGTCATGACCGTCGGCACGATCAGGATCCCGAACAGTGCTGCTGGCACAATCAGTGCTATCCACCAGCGCGGCGTCAGTTGCCGATTCTGGCTTCCTTCCAGGTCACGCGTCAGCATAATGGCAAACAGGATCAGGATTGACACAGCGCCAACATAGATCAGCACCTGCACAACGCCAAGGAACTCCGCCTCCATCAACAGGTACAGTGCACCGACCCCGAAGAACGACGAGATCAGCCAGAGTGCAGCATGCACAATGTTCTTTACCGTGACGGTCATAATTGCCGCCACAAGGATGAACACAGCAAAGACCAGGAAAAGAATGGTTATCAACGTATTCATAGATTGCTAATCCGTCAACAGCGCTTATCCTGCAGACACGATCATGGTGCCACAACCAATTCCTCGTCCCATTCTTCCTCTTTCGGGCGCTGATTAATCGAGAGGATCCAGTACGTAGCGGAAATATTGATGATTGCCGTCACAATCACAGCGATCAACTGACGTTGCCAGGAGGCAAAGCCATCGAGATTCACCAATCCGCTCCACTGTGCACTCGTCCACTGAGTAATCGACACCATCAGCGATGCGGACACAATATTGACCAATGCGAGCGGCAGAAGCAGTTTCCAGGCAAAGTCCATCAACTGATCGACGCGCAACCGTGGGAACGCGCCGCGCAACCAGATCATCACAAAGAATAGAATCCAGATTTTAGCAAGCAGATAGAATGCCGAAAGCGCAGCAGCGACGTGCACCCAGGGACCGCCCATATTCGCCAGCGCTGCTACCCCCGGTCCCTGCCATCCGCCAAGAAATGCGGTGGCAGCAAGTGCTGCTAGGGAGAAATTGAGAATATACTGCGCAATATAGAACGTTGCAAACTTCATCCCGCTATACTCGGTCATATACCCTGCAACGATCTCTGAGTCCGCCTCTGGAATATCGAACGGTGTGCGCTCGCCTTCTGCGAGCGCTGCAATGAAAAAGACCACGAAGCCAAGCAGCCCGACCGGGGTAAATACCCACCATCCCAAACCAAGATCGAGCACCTGCACCGGTTCATTCGGCGAACCGGGGAACGATGTGAGTGTGGTGTAGAGCAGCGGCGAACACCCCACCGGATCGTTGCAGAGAATGGTCGCACCCATGAGCGGTATGCCCGCCTGCAAGTACGGCAGGTTTAGCAGCGACATGCCGCCAGCCAGGACGACGACTGTCAGAAGCGCAGTGACTGCCGGGATTTCGTAGGAAACCAGTTGCGCAACTGCGCGCATCGCGCCAAGGAGAGCGAATTTATTGTTCGACCCCCAACCCGCCATCATTAACCCGATGCCCGATACTGCTGACACTGCAACAACGTAGAGCAGTGCGACGTTCAGATCGATCGGCTCCCACCCGCGCCCCCATGGAATAACAGCGAGCATCATCACCACTGGCGCTAGCGAGACGACTGGCGCCAGCAGGTGAACCCAGCGATCAGCACTGCGCGGAACGATGTCCTCTTTAGTGAACATTTTGACCGCGTCGGCAATCGGTTGCAGCAAACCCGCCGGTCCAACCCGGTTTGGTCCGAGACGGTCTTGCATGCGTGCAATAACCCGCCGCTCTGCCCACACCATTAGAATGAAGTTGCCCACAGCGTAGAACAAGACGATTGTTGTGACGATGAGATAGGCTATCAGGACGATCAGCCAGTCAGGCAAGGCACTGCCAATCCATGATCTCAGAATATCCGTCATAGCATGCTCACTTATCGTCATTCCCGTCTTGCTTCTGAGCGGCGGCTTTTTTGGCGGCGTTGGCGGCGCGGATGGCGGCCAGGCGGGCTGCCTTGTCATCGGGCATGCTGCTAGCAGCAGGCGGCGCATCGGATGCGGGTGCGGCGTGAGCGGTGGGCACGTCGGATGCTGGCGCTGGTGCACCTTCAGCTGCAGCCTTTCTGGCGGCGTTGGCGGCGCGGATGGCGGCCAGACGAGCGGCTTTGTCGTCAGGCATGCTGCGGGCAGCAGGCGGTGCGTCGGGTGCGGGCGCGGCGTGGGTGGCGGGCGCGTCAGATGCGGGCGCCGGTGCGCCTTCAGCCGCAGCCTTTCTGGCAGCGTTGGCAGCGCGAATGGCGGCCAGGCGAGCGGCCTTGTCGGTTGGCGCGCTGTCGTCCGATGGTGCAGGCTGCGCTTCAGCATCTTTCGCTGCAGCCTTTGCGCGAATAGCAGCTAAACGGTCAGCTTTGTCGGTTGGTACGCTGTCGCGCGCGGTGGGAGCGGGTTCCTGAGCAGTGGCAGCTTCGGCGCGCTTTGCTTTGATCGTGTCGATCATTTGCGGCGCAACACCGATCAGGTCAGGACGGCGCTTTATGTTGCCCTGCAACTTCTTCATTGCGCCATCCTTCACCTCTGCCCAGAACGTCGGCGCAATCTTTTCGTAGTACGAAATGGGGCGATTCAACCCCACCTTATTGATCGTCAACCCGCCGTGCACATCGGTTGAGAGCTCGAACTCATGATCCATTTTGATCGCGTCGAATGGGCAGACTTCCGCACACAGACCGCAACTCATGCACGCATCGTACTCAATCAGAAACTCAGCGACCGCTGGAACCGCCTTGCCAGTCGCTGGATCGCGCGCCTGAGTCATGTGAATGACCTGGGGCGGACAGATGCGCTGACACTGGAAGCACGACGTGCACAACTCATGACCGGTTTCGTCATCGTAGAGCAAGATCGGGAAATTGCGAAACGCTTCGGGCAGTTTCAAACGCTCTTCGGGATACTGAACGGTAAAAACGCCAGTTTGCTGGCTTGGTTTCTCCAGTTTGCGCATCAGCGCATCGCGAAAATGGCGAAACACAACATCGAGACCGGTCAGCAACCCCTGCCCGGCACGCAATTTCGGCCGTCCGCGATCGATAACGTACACCTTGCCGCGCGTTGTCTGGGTTTCGGTTGTCTCTGTTTCTGTTTCTGTCGTCATCAACGTTGCACCTTTACCATGCTTTCAGCGATTCGCCTGAAGCGCCGCATCCTGCACACCCATGGTGCATTATCAGGTATCGTCAAATGCTTTCGGGTTCGAATCGTATTATCGTGCTACGAGTTCCAAAGAACCGAGAACTGAGAACTGAGATATCGTCTAGCCTTTTTGCCTGTGCCAATCTTGTCTTCTGACTTTAGCGATCGACCTTTAGCCAGCTGGCCTTCTACCTGTCTACTTCGCCCATCACGATGTCAATGCTGCCAAGAATGACCACCACATCGGCGATCTTGTGCCCGCGACACATATCGCCGAGAGGGGTCAAATTGATGAACGAAGGTGCACGCACTTTGTAGCGGTACGGTCGCTCACTCCCGTCGCTAACCAGATAGAAGCCAAGCTCGCCTTTGGGCGACTCTATACGTGCATAAGCATCGCCAGGCGGCGGGCGCAACGCTTTCTGTTTCCCGATGTTCGCCATCGCGGGATTGATATGCCCGCCTGTAGTATCGGGCAGGCGCTCGACTACCTGCTGGAGAATCCGGTAACTCTGCCGCATTTCTTCGATGCGGATCAGGAAGCGATCATAGACATCGCCGACTGACCCGATCGGAATATCAAAGTCGAGTTCATCGTACACGCTGTATGGCTCGGCGCGCCGCACATCATACGGAATGCCGGACGCGCGCAGCACTGGACCGGTGACGCTATACGATACGGCGACCTCCTTTGGCAGAACGCCAACATTGATCGTGCGTGAGAGCAAGATTTCGTTCTCTTTCAGCAGGCGCTCGAGCTCATCGAAAAATGAAGGCAATCCCTGCATCAACTCCTTGAGCTGCGGGATGAACTCTGGCGGAAGGTCGCGCCACACACCGCCGAAGCGGAAATAGTTGCACATCATCCGTGCGCCGCTCGCCATCTCGAACAGGTCGAGAATCTTCTCCCGCTCGCGCATGCCGAACATCAACGGCGTCTGCCAAGCGCCCATATCGTTCAGCAGGAAGCCAATTGCCGACGCATGGTTTAGAATGCGGGTCAGTTCGACCATCAGCACACGAATATATTCGGCACGCTGCGGCACGCTGATGCCAGCAAGTTTTTCGACTGCCAGCGCCAGTGCGTGGTTATTCGCCATCGAGTTGAAATAATCGAGACGGTCAGTGTACGGCATCGACTGAATATATGTCGAAACCTCTGCCAGTTGCTCATGGTTGCGATGCAGATAGCCGAACACTGGCTTGAGATCAACAATCGTCTCGCCGTCGACCGTGACAATCATGCGGAACACCCCATGTGTCGAGGGGTGCTGTGGTCCGATATTAATCTGGAGTTCCTGCGTCTGAAGCATTGCTCACACCTGCAGGGCGTCGCGCCCTTCCTCACTCACCGCTATCGCCGAAATACTTATCGCCCTGCTTGGGAAAGTCTTTGCGCATGGGCCATCCCTCAAATTCGTCCCACATATAGATGCGCGTCAGGTTAGGGTGCCCGGTGAATACCACGCCGAACAGATCGAAAGCCTCACGCTCCTGCAGATTCGCTCCAGGCCACTCATTGGTCAGTGATGGAACTACCGGATGATCGCGTGGCACGCGGGTTTTGATCACCAGTGCCGGACCGCCACCGAGATGGAAAAAGTGGTAGACCATTTCGATCACCCCATCGGCAAGGTAATCGACAGCAGTGATGTTCGAGAGCAATTCGTAGCCAAGCACATCGCGCACGTACCGTGCCACCTCCTGGAGGCGCTCAGGGTACACCACTGCATCATCGGTTGCCAGCAGATCAACCGGTGCGTGTTCACCGCGTTTGGGATGCGCAGCCTTCCCGCCATCAACCAACGCCTCGCTGTCGCTGCTTGTTTGTGTGCGGGTGCGTGTTGGCATAAGAACACCAGGTAGATCTCGAGCCAGTCGCTCCTTGAGTTCAGCGGCGCTCATTTTCGGCATGGTTCACCTCAACAGCGGGACGCTTCAGATCATTGTAGGCAATTTCGGGCGCAATGCCCGTCGCCTTATAGGGCGACTCGCGCTCGACTGTTTCGTCCATAATTGGGAAATGGCGCACCAGTTCGGGGTGCTCGATCATTCCAGAACGTGTTTCACCTTGCGAAGGTGAGGTATATGGACTGACCAGCGGCAGACCGCCGACCGGATCGATCAGTTTGCCATCGATCTCCAACCCGTGTTTCCCGAATGTCGGCACCGGATACTCTTTCGCCTCGCGTTTGCCATACCAGCGCACCTGGTTCAGACGTTGCGCATCGATCTGTTTCTGTAACGTCATTAGTGCGTGGAGCAGCGCTTCGGGGCGCGGCGGACATCCTGGAATGTAGACATCGACCGGGATCAGGAGATCGATGCCGCGCAGCACATTATATCCATCACGGAACGGACCACCCGACGTTGCGCATGCACCCATCGAGATGACGTAGCGCGGCTCGGGCATCTGGTTGTAGAGGCGCACCACCTGCGGCGCCATCTTCTTGGTGACCGTCCCCGCAACAATCATCAGGTCCGCCTGGCGCGGCGACGCGCGAAACATCTCCGCTCCGAAGCGCGCCAGATCGAAGCGTGCCAGACCAGTTGCCATCATCTCGATAGCGCAGCATGCCAGACCAAACGATAGGGGCCAGATCGAGGATCGCCGTCCCCAGTTGTAGAACCGCTGCATAGTTGTCAGAAAGATGCCATGCTTTTCCGCTTCGAGTTGTATCTCACGATCGTCTGACATTTCCACCCCCGTCCATGCTTTTGCTCTCACCTCGGGTTCGCATCCACCATCTCAGCATGCATCATACCCACTCGAGCGCCCCCTTCTTCCATTCGTACACCAGACCGCCAATCAGGATAATGAGAAAGATTGCCATCGCAATGAACGCAAACAGCCCTAATTGGCCATACGCGACTGCCCACGGATACAGGAACACGACCTCGATATCGAAAATAACGAATGCCAGCGCGTACAGGTAGTACTGGATCTTGAACTGTACCCGGATATCGCCGATCGCCTCCAGACCACATTCATAGGTGTCAAGTTTGATCGGCGTGGGTCGTTTGGGACCAAGAAAGTGGGCGGCCACAAGCGGAATAATCGGGAAGATGATCGCACCGATGAAGAATACGCCAATAAATGCGTAGTTTGCAAGCATCGAGCCGCCCTCCTTACTGAATACTGCCTCGCGCTGGTGTGCGAATGATGTTTGAGTATATCATAACCCTTCGTGAAATCGCAAACAAACAGGTATAGGGTCTATAACCAGAGATTAAGGAATTGCGCGATGGAGCGGGCTGCGCCAGGGAAAGCCAGTTCGTGATCGCAGCCGATGTATCCAGATGTATGCGCTATTCCAGGTGAATGATCTGCGTGGTTTCGCCGTGGGACGTATGGCTTGTTACGGGGAAGCCGCACTTCTGGATCAGGCGGTGGACGCCCTCGTTGTCCGCCAGCGAAATGCCACGCAGCCGTTTGATGCCACGCACCAGCGCCAGTTGCAGCAACAGGTCGAGCATGATCGTTCCCAACCCTTCGCGCTGGTAGTCGTCGCGCAGAACAATGGCGAGTTCAGCAGTGTCCGGGTTATTCTTGTCGAGCACCAGGCGCACCACGCCAATAGCATGATCCTTGCCGCCTTCGTGCGCCAGTGCAATGAATGCCGCCTGTCTGCGCTCATCGAAATCGGCGTAGCGACATGCTTCGCGCCACAGGATGTCTTCGGGCAGATCGGGCAGGGCAGTAAAAAAGCGAAAGCGCCGCGTTTCGGGCGATAGATGATGGAAGAGATCGACCAGCAATCCGGCGTCAGTAGGTTGGATATGCCGGATGCGTACTTTGCGCCCTTTGCGGGTAACAACAGTGACTGTGCCATGCCCGCGCACGAAATGTTGTGAGTCGGTTTGTGTCTCCATGTGCTCTCTCGCTCCTGCTTTTATGATATGATACATCAGGTTCTATCAGAGTAGGTTTGATGTTTCTTGACATTATAACGCAATGCGTTATTTTGCGGGGCTGAAAACAAGCGTGACAGGAATGATCCGATGACGCACGAACGTTCAACCTATCGCCTCGCGCTGGTGGGGTTTGGCAGCGTTGGACGCGGGCTTGCCGAAATACTGTCGCTCCATCATCGCCGTCTTCTTGATCGTTACAGCGTCGATGCGCGCATCGTCGCGGTCTGCACCCGGCACTGGTGCGTCTACGATCCAGGCGGAATCGATGCTACGGTGTTGATCCAGGCTGCTGCGTCTGGTGCCATTGGCAAGTGGGATTGCGCGCGTGCGTGGAGCGCCGATGAGATGATTGCGTCGGTTGATGCCGATGTGCTGGTAGAAGTGTCGCCGACCGATATGACAACTGGCGAACCAGCAACGGGGTACATCCGGGCTGCGATAGCACGCGGCATGCACGTGATCACGTCAAATAAGGGACCAATTGCGTTGCACTTTGCTGAACTGCGACGTCTGGCACAGGAGCGTGGCGTGCTGCTCGGTTTCGAGGCGACGGTGATGGCGGGAACGCCAGCGCTCCGGTTGGGATGGAGCGATCTGGCGGGGTGTGAGATCCAGGAAGTGCGCGGCATTGTAAACGGTACGACCAATTTCATTCTTTCGGCCATGGAACGTGGGATGGACTATGCCAGCGCGCTCGCGGAAGCGCAACGCCTTGGATATGCCGAAGCTGATCCAACCGGTGATGTCGAAGGGTACGATGCAGCTGGCAAAGCTGCGATCCTGGCGAATGTGTTGATGGATGCCCATCTGACGCCCATGGATGTTGAGCGTGAAGGAATCACCGGCATTACGCCCGATATGGTCGCTGCGGCGACTGCCGCCGGGGAACGCTGGAAACTGATCGCGCGCGTCTGGCGTGATGCTCAGATCGTGCACGCCGTGGTGCGCCCGATGCGTCTGAGGATTGACCACCCGCTGGCGGGCGTTGCCGGTGTCACCAATGCGTTGACGATCAGCACCGATCTGCTCGGCGACGTGACGATCATCGGTCCAGGCGCAGGCGGCGTCGCTACCGGCTTCGCGATCATCTCCGATCTGCTGGCGCTGCATCGGATGGGGAAGAAGTGAGAAGTGAGAAGTGAGAACCGGGAGGAGCGAGAATTGGCCATGGACATTCCACCCAACGTTCCATCTCATCATGTCATGGCTAATCGCGTCTGTCGGGTATTGTATATCGGATTGTGATCATCAGTGTGCTGGTTGCTTCGATGGGAAACGTTGTCGTTTCGGGGCAATTCGCCGATCCGCAGCAATCGGCGTTTCGTGTCTACCTGCCACTCATTGTCACCCCCGCCACGCCGCTCACGAATCTTTCGGCGATTACTGCCACCTATCTGGGTGCTGCTGGCGCTGATGAGTTGAACGGCGCCGCACTTGCGCAGACGGTACGTTGGTTGTCGCCGGTGCACTACCGGGATATGCGCCGCCTAGCGCAGACCTGATCGTGCAACCGGGAGCAACGAATGGCGCGGTCGTCCGGCTGAGCGCCGACGGGAGCAGCGTTCTCTCCATGCTGCGCATCGGCAGCATCGTGCGCGACCTGGATATGAATATCAGCGGCGCCCTGGTTGTCTGTGGCGACACGGAGGTTGCGCGGCTGAATGCCAGCGCGACGGCGGTGATCTGGAGCGCCACACCCGGCAATACGACGCGCTGCGCAATCGGCGCTGATGGTGTGGTTGCGGCGCTGGCAGGTGCTTCGGTCTCCGTCTACGACGGGAATGGCGCCTTGATCGGTTCCTAGACGGCAACCAGTACGACTGCCAGTGATCTGGTTGTGGACTCCGCCCGCACCCAAGTCATCGTCGGCGGATATACGCAGGTGAACAGTACACTCCAGCTGCCGTGGGTGCGTGCATATGCGTACAATGGTGGCGTGCGCTGGCGCAGTCACGATGTTTCCGCGGCGCCTGGTCTGTGCGCCGACAGTCGCGTGGAGCGCCTGGCGATCGGCGCTGACGGGAAACTCTACGTCGCCGGGTCGATCAACGGCGGCATCGGCGCATCGATCTTCTCGCGTGATCCGAAGGACATCACACTCCCTCTCGGTGCGCGCCTGGTCAAAAGTGACGAGTACAGCGACTCGACCAACACCGGCAGCGTCAACATTGCCTGGTTTGGCTGCTTCAACCCCGAAGATGGCGCGCTCGAACTGGCGCAGGGTCTGCTGACCCGGCGCACCAGTGATAACCAAGGAAACTCGGTCTCGATCCGCGCGATGGCGGCTGACGAACGCGGGCGGGTGTTTCTGGCAGGCGATGCCGCGTGTTGTATCAAGAACCGCGATCAGCAGCGGGTTGCCGGTGTTGCAGTTGGACCGTATGAGTCGGGCGAAGGGTATGTTGCTCTGGTGAGCGAAGATTTTCGTCAGCGGTTGGTCTGGACGCCCTACGCAGGACCGACCATCAGCGGCGGGAGCAGTGCCGCGAATGCGCTGGCTGTGCGCAACGGCAACGTGCTCACCGTCGCAAAGCAGTCTGATCACGGTCAATGCCATCCAGCCCACGCCAGGCGGATCAACGGGTTCTGAAGGGTATCTGCTCCTCTGGCGGGCGACGTAAATTGCACTGGACGTGCGGGTTTCATGTTACAGACTTGAGTCCAATGCAAAAAGGGTATGTCACCGCAGAGCACGCAGAGGTTTTTTTATAGAACACGGATGAGCGCGGATGTGACGGATCGGCACGGATAAAATAAAAACATCCGTGACCATATAATCCGTAACAATCCGTGGTTTCTTAATGATATAGAACACGGATCGGCACGGGTGCGACGGATCGGCACGGATAAAACATCCGTGACCATCCGTATAATCCGTAGCAATCCGTGGTTTCTTAATGAATAGAACACGGATCGGCACGGATATGACGGATAAGCACGGATTAAGAATAAAAATATCTTCGATCAGTGTGTGCCCGTGGTTCATTCCCAAAGAGCACACGGATGATCACCGATGGACACCGAGGGTGCGTTCGCGGACGCGCAGCAGCGCCTTCGGCAGGCGAACCGTCTCCATCCCGCGCGGTTGAACACGCCAGAACGCCCCGCGCACCACTTCCCAGCGTTCCAGCAGCGATGCCGCATGCGGACTTCCGGTCAGTTCCACATGTCGCACCAGCAGCGCCCGCACATTATCCTCATCTGCCGGGTCGAGCATTGCGAGTGTGACCGTCTCGGTGTTGCAGCGCGATGGGAATGCACCACGTTCATCGTACACGTACGCCATGCCGCCAGTCATGCCGGCTGCGAAGTTACGCCCTGTCGGGCCGATAATCAGCACCACACCGCCCGTCATATACTCACACCCGTGATCGCCAACCCCCTCGACTACTGCAACTGCACCCGAGTTGCGCACGGCGAAGCGCTCACCGGCGCGCCCGGCTGCGAAGAGCGCGCCGCCGGTCGCCCCGTACAGGCATGTATTGCCAATGATCGTACTCTCGTGCCAGGGATAACGCGCCTGCGGCAGTGGTCGCACGACAATTTCGCCGCCCGCCATCCCTTTGCCGACATAGTCGTTGCATTCACCATCGAGCAGCATCCGCATACCGGGCGCCAGGAACGCCCCAAAACTCTGACCGGCGCTGCCGCGGAAACTTACCGTGATCATACCTTCGGGCAATCCGGTCTCGCCAAAGCGTCGCCCGATCTCGCCTGATAGCGTTGCGCCGACAGTGCGATCAACATTCGTGATCGGATAGTGCAATTCAACGTGCAGTTGATGATCGATCGCACAGGCGGCATCCTCGATCAACCGCTGGTTCAGCGCGCCGACCTCGATCATCCCGTTCCAGGGCTGCACATTGCGGATCGGATCGCCGGGGCGGTCGAAGCGTGCAAGCAGCGCCGACAGATCGAGCGCATCGGCGCCCGCGTGACCGCGCCGGACCTGACGCAGCAGGTCAGTGCGCCCGATAATATCATTGAGCGACCGTGCGCCGATCGACGCCAGAATTTCGCGCACTTCCTGCGCCACATAGCGAAAGAAGTTGATCACGTGTTCCGGCTTGCCGGGAAATCTGGCGCGCAGGTCAGGGCGCTGCGTTGCAACGCCAACCGGGCAGTTATTCGTGTGACAGGTGCGCGCCATAACGCATCCCTCAGCGATGAGTGCAGCAGTGCCAAACGAGAACTCATCAGCACCAAGCAGCGCTGCTATCACCACATCGCGCCCGGTTTTGAGCCCGCCATCAACACGCAACCTGACGCGCCCGCGCAACCCGTTGAGCACCAGAGTCTGTTGCGTTTCAGCGAGCCCCAATTCCCAGTTGATCCCGGCATTCTTGATCGACGAGAGTGGTGACGCGCCGGTGCCGCCCGAATGGCCAGAAATATGAATAATGTCGGCGCCGCCTTTGGCAACCCCGGCAGCAATTGTCCCCACACCCGCTTCGGCAACCAGTTTGACCGACACTGCCGCTCGTGGGTTAACCTGCTTCAGGTCGTAGATCAACTGCGCAAGGTCTTCGATACTGTAGATATCGTGGTGCGGCGGAGGCGAGATCAGTGCCACGCCAGGGGTCGTGTGACGGATGCGTGCAATCTCCTCAGATACCTTAATACCGGGAATCTGCCCGCCCTCGCCAGGTTTGGATCCCTGCGCCATCTTGATCTGCAATTCCAGCGCCGATGCCAGGTACGCTGGCGTGACACCAAAGCGTCCAGAGGCGACCTGCTTGATCGCACTGTTGCGTTCGTCGTTATAGCGCGCCGGGTCCTCACCTCCTTCGCCACAGTTGCTCATGCCGCCAAGCCGGTTCATCGCAATCGACAGCGTTTCGTGCGCTTCGATGCTAGTCGAACCGTGGGACATCGCCGCAGTTGAGAAGCGCCGCACGATTGCCTCGATCGGTTCGACTTCATCGACAGGAATCGGCGCGGTGGGTCCTTCTACCCGCTCGTCGGGCGGCACAATTTCGAGCAGATCGCGCAACTCAACTGGCGGGCGGTCGTGTACCAGTTTGCTATAGGCGAGATAGTCAGCGTAACTGCCGCCGTTAGCGGCGCGTTGCAGCGCATGAACGACTGCCGGTGAGAAGGCGTGATACTCGCCATCCTTCTTGAACTTGTAGTATCCCGGATGCGGCAGTGTCGAGCGACCAGCGAGGAGTGGCAGACGATTCGAGAACGCTGCGTCGTGATGTTCGAGCACATCGGCAGCGAGTTTGCGGAAGCCATACCCGCCAAGGTGAGAAGGGACGCCTGCAAAACAGCGTTCGGTGACCTCTTCCGCCAGACCGACAATCTCGAAAATCTGAGCGCCGCAGTAACTATCCACAGTGGAGATGCCCATTTTGGACATTACCTTGAGCAACCCCTTTTCGAGCGCATGGATGTAGTTCTGTTCGGCTTCGTCAGCCAGTTCATCGGCAGTGCGCCGGTCGTGCATTTCGGCTACCTTCCCGCGCACTTCGTCGCGCTCGACAGCAAGCGCGCGCACGGTTGCCAGTGCCAGGTACGGATTGACCGCTTCAGCGCCCATCCCGACTAGGCATGCCAGATGATGCACCTCACGTGGTTCGCCGCTTTCGACCACCAGACTCACCGACGTGCGCAACCCAATGCGAATAAGATGCTGATGCACCGCACCGAGTGCCAGGAGCGCCGGAATTGGCGCATGGCGTTCATCGACGCCGCGGTCGCTAATGATCAGGATAACTTTGTCGGCAGCAATTGCCGCTTCCGCATCACGACACAAGCGATCAAGCGCCGCGAGCATACCCTGAACGCCATCATCAGCCACGAATGTTGCATTGAGTGTTGCTGTCGCAAATGCCGGATCGCGCAGATCGCGCAGCATCGCAAGGTGTTCATTGTTCAGCACTGGACTTGCAATGCGGAGCAGATGGGCATGTTCCGGCGTCTCCAGCAACAGATGACCACGTCGACCGAGACCGAACGAGAGGGACATCACCAGTTCCTCGCGAATTGGGTCGATCGGCGGGTTAGTCACTTCGGCAAAGCGTTGCTTGAAATAGTTGTACAGCGGGCGTGGGCGGTCAGCGAGGACGGCAGTCGGCGTATCATCGCCCATCGAGCCGACCGGTTCCTGACCATCGCGCAGCATCGGCTTGAGGATGACTGCCAGTTCTTCAGCGGTATAACCAAACGCACGCTGCAATTTGCCGAGCAGCGCCGACTTGCTTTCACGTGAAGCATGGCTTTCCGGCTCGTCCGGTTCACTGACGCGCGGTGCTCCTGCCGGAGCGAGCACGCGCATATGGCGTTTAAGCCACTCCGCATACGGGCGGCGTGCCGCAAGCCTGCTGCGAATCTCATCATTTTCCTCAAAGCGCCCGGTGCGCAGATCAGCAGCTATCATCTGACCGGGACCTACCTTGCCTTTGCGCACAATCCGCGCCTCGTCGATCACCACCGCGCCGACTTCCGAACCACAGATCACCAGACCATCATCGGTCAACAGATAGCGTGCCGGGCGCAACCCATTGCGGTCGAGCGCCAGACCGACCACCTGCCCATCGCAGAACGCCAACGCAGCCGGACCATCCCACGGCTCCATCAACCCGGCATGATACTGGTAGAACGCGCGCCGGGCGGGTTCCATGTCGTGGACGCGCTCCCAGGCTTCCGGAACGAGCATTGTCAGGCTGTGGCGAATGTCGCGCCCGCCCATAACCAACAGTTCGAGCACATTATCGAGCATTGCCGAGTCGCTACCGCTGGTATCAACAATCGGTCCAATCGTCGCGGCACTGAGCGCCATCGCCAGCGGATCGCCATTGATCGCCGCTTCGATCAGCGAAGGTTGGTGAGCTTTCATTGCTGCGCGGCGCCACTCCGCCTCGCGCGCCTGCATCCAGATGACATTGCCGCGCAGCGTGTTGATCTCGCCGTTATGCGACAGCATGCGGAAGGGTTGCGCGCGTTCCCAGGAGGGAAACGTATTGGTTGAATAGCGCTGATGATAAAGGGCGATTGCTGTCTCATACAATGGATCGCGCAGGTCTTCATAGAAATCGGGCAATGCTGGCGCAACTAGTAACCCTTTATAGATCAGCGTGCGACTGGAGAGCGAGGGGACAGAAAAACCTTCCAGATGATGGGCGCGCGCTTCGGCTTCAATTGTGCGGCGTGCCAGGTAGAGGGCACGCTCATAAGCGTTCGGCGCAGTATGATTATGCGGCGGGCGGGCAATCAGCGCCTGTTCGATGACCGGACACGTTTCACGCGCGCTTGTGCCGAGGGCATGCAGGTTAACCGGAACCGGGCGCCACGCTAGCAACGCCATGCCGTACTGGGCAAGAACCTGTTCCACCACACTACGGGCAGTATTGCGATGTCCTTCGTTCTGGGGCAGAAAGAACATGCCGACAGCCAGATCGTCGACCGGATAGCGGATCCCGCGGGTTGCCAGTTCACGCGCAAAGAATGCGCGAGGAATCTGCGTCAACACACCGGCGCCATCACCACTTTTTCCATCGGCAGCCACGCCGCCGCGGTGCGCCATACGTCCAACAGCCATCAGCGCATACGCTAGGATCGCGTGGTCCGGCTCACCGCTGAGGCGAGCGACAAAACCGATACCACATGCATCTCGTTCAAATCGCGGGTCGTACAGTCCGCGTTGTTTCAGGTTCTTCAGTTGGTTCATCTCGTCTGTCACCTTGCTACCTGACATGGCGTACACAGAACCAGCGCTCCGCAGACCCGGGGGAGCGACACTGCCATCAGCGGAAAGCGTATATACGGGATGCCCTGATGAATGCGAACGAATAACCGCTTTGGGAAGCGTTGCAAAAGCCGTAGCGCAAGTACGCTGACAAACGCCAGTATAGGCGTTGCTCACCAATAGACGATAAACGCCCACAGCACATACTCCTCAATCGAGCAGGCCGCGGGCGTCGCTGCAATCCGCAAAATCATATTAGAGGCTAATATAAAGCGACAGACGAGATTTGTCAAGCAAGAACAGGAAACAGGAGAACACACAGATTGCGTTTCTCAGAGGAGTTAATATGCGAGATGTTCTCTCGGGGAAGATTATTCTACAGGAACCAAGGTCTGGAGCATGCGCTCCAGACCTCACCTTGCCAGGCTTACTCAGCCGTGCTGGAAGCTGGCTTCCCGGTAATCGCGCGGATTGTTTCAGACTCAGGCATCTTATGGATATCCGGGTACGCAACCGTCCCATGCTCGCCGATATCGAGACCCAGTTCTTCCTCTTCCGGCGAAACACGCAAACCAATCGTGCGCTTGATGATGAAGAAGAGAAGGAAACTGGTTAGCGCGCTCCAGACGCCAATTGCCAGCACGCCGACAATCTGAGCAATCAGCAACTGCGGGCCGCCACCAGCGAACAGACCGACTGTGCCAGTATTGCCTTCGATAGTTGCAAACAGACCAACCGCCAGCGTTCCCCAGACGCCGTTTACCAGGTGTACTGGCACCGCGCCGACCGGGTCGTCGATCTTCAGCGCCTCAAGCCACTTCATCGAGATAACATAGAGCGGACCGGCAACCAGACCGACGATCACTGCATCAATCGGACGCATGTAGGCGCAGCCAGCGGTAATCGCCACCAGACCCGAAAGCACACCATTTAGCGATGCGCCAAGTTCCGGCTTGCCACTCTTGATCCAGCTCGCAATCATTGCACCAACCGCGCCCGAGGCCGCAGCAAGCGTGGTCGTCACAGCAGCCAGCGCAATTGCATCAGCGTCACCCTGGCTTTTGAATGCCAGCTGACTGCCGGGATTGAAGCCATACCACCCCAGCCAGAGGATGAAGACCCCCAAACCAGCAAGCGCTGCACTGTGTCCGGGAATTTCGCGCGGCTTGCCATCCGGACCGTAGCGCCCCATACGTGGACCGAGGAGCCACGCTCCCATCAGTGCTGCCCAGCCGCCAACGCTGTGGACCACTGTCGAGCCAGCGAAATCGGTGAATCCCCAGTCGCCAGTAGTGGTTGGATCGTAGTCATTGAGCCAGCCAGCGCCGCTCCATACCCAGTGGACAACAACAGGGTAGATAAGGATCGAGATAACCGCACTGTAGATCAGGTATGCGACAAACTTTGTACGTTCTGCCATCGCGCCGGACACGATCGTCGCTGCGGTGCCCGCAAACACCACCTGGAACAGCCAGACAGCGAGCGTCGGTACGCTCCCCTCCTCACGTACATCTCCTAAGAAAAACTGGTCGGTTCCGAAGAATCCACCGACTGTCGTGCCGTATGCAACACCCCAACCAATCATCCAGAATGCCAGCGCACCAATGCAGAAGTCCATAAAGTTTTTGAACATGATGTTGATCATGTTCTTGGATCGAGTAGAACCGGCTTCGACGAGCGCAAAGCCCGCCTGCATGAAGAAGACCAGGAAGGCGGCGATCAGCATCCACATCGTATCGGTGACAACCCCCATTTCCGCGATCGCCGGATCAATCTCCTGGGCGAAGGATGTTCCGGTTGTGCCAATCAACAGACCGGCGAGTGCGCCAATGCCGAGCATCAGTTTTGTTCGTCGTTTGACCATGCTGTTCCTTCCTTCTATGTGAGGATAGTACCAGGTATCACAATGTCCAACCGCAATGCGTAGCAGAACGAAAAACGTCCTGCGACATGCGTGGGCGCAGGATCCGCTTCTTCGCATCAGGTTGAACACGTGTGACAATTGATGTGCTGAAGAGTACGACAGAAGCGGCAATTGCGCTACGTCCGGTTCATATGAAATATCCGGTTTCGTTCTTGTTTACTTTATACAAACTAGCCACTTATTGGTTCTCAAATATGGTTCGCCGACGAAATTTTGATTGTATGATCTGTCTAAGGCAGGTATGCACGAACAGACACAGGGACGTGAGAAAACAACGTCCCTGTGCCTGCGCGAATGGGGAGCGCACCTATGCGTCGAAATACATGAAGAACTCGTAGGGATGGGGGCGGATGGCTACCTGGATCAGTTCACGTGACCGCTTGTAGTCCAGATAGGTCTCGATTACGTCGGGGGTGAAGACTCCGCCTGCCAGCAGAAAATCGTGATCCGCCTCAAGTGCATCAAGCGACTCTGCCAGCGAGCCAGGCGTTCCGCGGATGTGCGCCTTTTCCTCTGCCGTCAGTTCGTAAATATCAACGTCGAGCGGGGGTGGCGGCTCAATCCGGTTCTTGATCCCATCGATACCAGCCATCAACATTGCTGAGAATGCCAAGTACGGGTTACACGTCGGGTCAGGCGCGCGGAACTCAATGCGGCGCGCCTTTGGCGAGTCCGAGTAGGTAGGAATACGAATCGCTGCCGAGCGGTTGCGCTGCGAGTACACTAGGTTGATCGGCGCCTCGAATCCCGGTACCAGACGACGGTACGAGTTGGTCGTTGGCGCGCAGATGGCCAGCAATGCCGGTGCGTGGGCCAGAATGCCGCCAATATACCAGCGTGCTGTATCAGAGAGCAGCGCATACCCCTTTGGATCGTAGAACAGGGGCTGTCCTTCCTTCCACAGACTCTGGTGACAGTGCATACCGCTGCCGTTATCGCCGAAGAGCGGCTTAGGCATGAACGTCGCCGTTAGACCAAACTGTCGCGCAGTGTTTTTGACGATGTACTTGTATTTGACCAGTTTATCCGCCATGCGCAGCAGCGAATCGAAGCGCATGTCGATCTCGCACTGACCAGCAGTAGCGACTTCGTGGTGGTGCACCTCAACCTCAATGCCAGCCGCTATCATGTTGAGCGTGATCTGTGAGCGCACATCTTGAAGCGTGTCAAGCGGCGGGCAAGGGAAGTACCCTTCCTTGTAGCGTGGGCGGTACCCGAGGTTCTTCCCGCCGCGATCAGCGCCGCTATTCCAGATACCTTCATCACTATCGAGGAAGTAGTAACCAAAATGGCTCCCCTGGTCGAATCGCACATCGCTGAACAGAAAGAACTCCGCCTCAGGTCCGAAATAGGCGGTGTCGGCGATACCAGTGCTGCGGAGATAGTCTTCAGCTTTCTTGGCAATGTAGCGCGGATCGCGGCTGTAGTTTTCCCCGGTTATTGGATCACGAATGTCGCAAATAAGCACAAGAGTGGGAATTTTCAGCAGCGGATCGATAAATGCAGTGTCTGGATCGGGGACGACCAGCATATCACTTTCGTTAATTGCCTGAAAGCCACGGATCGATGATCCGTCGAACCCCAGACCATTAACGAAGTCATCTTCGCTGAGCATGCTGGCAGGCAGCGAGAAGTGCTGCCATGTGCCTGGCAGATCGGTGAAGCGGACGTCGACCATCTTAATGTCGTGCTCTTTGATCATTGCCAGGACATCTTTTGGAGTCATTCCCATTGAGCCATCCTCCCAGAAGTGTTGTGCGCCATGTCGCAGACAATACGCAGGCAGAGATGACAGAACGTGGTCATCTGCGCTGCACCCTTGCAGGACACGTACCAGGAACGTTCAATGCTTCGCATTATACGAAACCGCAACCAGTTTCGGTAGGGCTACTCGGTACGAAGATCGGCAAAGGCGATTTGGATGGAATGACTAAATTTGAAGGGAACGTATTGTAGCACTGATGATAGAACAGCAGGGAGACAGGGTTACAGTGCTGGCGAACGAGGGGTGACGCCATGCCCGGCTTCGATCTGCGTCAGGTCGATAGTGCCATCGTGGTATGTCATACCGCCATCAAACGGGTTCTCCGCCAGGAAAAGGGGCGTATCCAGATCGACGAAGCGAAAGCTACCCTGCCCGGCTGCAAAACAGGCTGAGACAGTCATTGCCAGCAGCGACTCGACCATGCCGCCGATCATCAGGTGCAGACCGGCGGTGCGGGCGATGGCAGCAATATCGAGCGCTTCAACGATGCCACATTTCATCAGTTTGATGTTCAGCACATCCACTGCGGCGCTCTGCGCCAGCCGGGCTGCGTCAACCGCACTGGCAACGCTTTCGTCAGCAGCAATTGGCACGCGGCGTGTTGCAGTCAGGCGGCGTAACCCCTCTTCATCATCCTTTGCGACCGGTTGCTCGAAGAGGGCAGGCACGATGCCATGTACGCTAAGCATATCAAGCAACCTGAGCGCGTTGGAAGCGGTATAGCTGCAGTTGCCGTCGAGGATGAGACGTGCTGCAGGCGCAATGTCTCTAATGGCAACAATACGCGCCAGGTCGTGTTCCATCGTGTGGATGGTAGTGGCGTCCGGATCACCAGCGCCGATCTTGATCTTGATCGTTGTCACTCCGCGCGCGACAATTGCCTGCGCCGCGCGCGCTGCTGCTGCAATGCTGCCGATAGGGACTGTAACATCAGTCTCAATCCGGGTGGCGACGCCGCCGAAGAATGCCCAGAGCGGCAGGCGCGCGCGGCGTGTCAGGGCATCGAGAAGCGCGGTTTCAATTGCACAGCGCGCTGAGCCGGTCATACTGGATAGAGTGGGAAGCGCCAGGGCAATCCGACGCCATTCGCGCACGTCGGCGCCTTCAACCAGCGATCGTGCTGCCAGGATGGCAGCATACGCCATGTCCTGCGTCTCGCCGTTGAACGCCGGGAATGGCGCCGCTTCGCCGTACCCGCGTGTGCCATCGGTCAGTTCCACCGCAACCAGCAGATTGTGCGCCACTTCCTGCGTGCCGCTGGCAATGCCGAATGGTTCGTGGAGCGGAATATCAAGCGGCGCAACCGTGAGGGCGCGAATGGTTGTCGGTGCAGTCATAGCGGTGTACTATAGTATCAGAGCGACAGGGTGATATTATCTGGTTGCAAGTATACAATTGTTGCGCGGGCGCGCAAAAATGTCAAGTGATAGAACTGTTCACACCCAAGATAACGCATGCCCCTAGAAGCGGGGGGTCGCCTTTGTCGCGTTTACGAGGGCAAGATGCTCTCGCTCCCATGATAAATGTGAACACTTGCCAGGCGATGCACATCCGGGTGAATGTCTCGTTCTTCGCAGGCAGAGACGTTTCTGCACCGAAGGCGAGCGTCGGTAAGGGTTTTCTGTGATCGATCTGGACGACCTTCTTGCGGCAGGCGGGCAGCTGGCGTCACTAGTGCATGCGCGCCGGTTCAGCGGGTTCTCGTATGACTCGCGGTTGACCGCTAAAGGGGAACTGTTCCTAGCGCTTCGCACACCACGCGGCGATGGTCATGCGTATATTGCCGATGCGCTGGCAGCTGGCGCCACTGGCGTGATCTGTGAGACGCCACCTGTCAATCCGTCCAATGCCACCGTAATTGTCACCGACGATCCGGCGCTCCTCGCAGCGCGCTGGGCAGCAGCGCGATTGCGGCGAGTTGCGCCACGGGTCATTGGGGTAACTGGCAGTGTCGGCAAGACGTCGGCGACCCGTGCGATCGCCGCTGTGCTTTCTGGTCTTGCGCCGACCTTTCGCAGTCGTCGCAGTTTCAATTCGCTGATTGGTCTGCCGGTCTCACTTGCACGGCTCCAGGACGATCACCGCTTTGCGGCGCTGGAATACGGTACGGCGTATCCTGGCGAGTTGCAGCGTCTAACGGCGCTCTTTCCACCGCATGTCGCAGTTGTCACGTCTGCTGCTCCGATGCGACTATCGGCATTTGGATCGGTTGCGGGTCTGGTGCGTGAGTATGGCGCGCTGGTCGCTGCGCTTCCCGCCGATGGATGGGTGGTGGTGAACGGTGACGATCCTGCGCTTGCCGACCTGTGCGACACGACCCGTGCCAGGGTGCTGACGTTTGGAACTCACTCACCCTGCGATCTGCGCGTAGAGTCGCCACAGTATACGCTTGACGGGACACGCATGCGGTTATTTTATCGTGGCGAGTCGGTTGATGCGGTCATTCCGCTGGTCGGTGAACCGGCAGTCGGCGCGGCGCTGGCTGCTGTCGGAGTGGCGCTTGCGTGCGGGATGACGCTGGAGCGCGCTGCCGAACGCCTGGCGCTGGTCGAGCCGCCAGCCGGGCGTCTCCGTCCGCATCCGGCACGCGGCGGTGCAATTGTGATCGATGATACAGTTGGTGCTGAACCATCAGCGATGCTGGCAGCGTTGCGAACGCTAGCGACCCTTCCGGCGCAACGGCGAATTGCAGTGCTCGGCGATCTTCCCGCCGACAGTTCCATCCCTGGTGAACAAAACGATATCTATGCAACAATCGGAACGCTCGCGGCGCGTACTGCCGATGTGTTGATCTGGAAGGGTGATGCCGGAACGCACGTAATGCGTGCGGTGCAACGTGTGCGTCCTGCCATGGCGGCGACGGTCGTTCATACGATTGCCGGTACGCTTGAAGCCATGCCGCCTAACCTGAGGGCAGGTGATCTAGTTCTGGTCTGCGGCGGTGCAACGGCACGCCTGGAGCGCCTGGTCGCTGCGCTGATCGATCCGTCGGTGAATACATCGCAGGCGCTGGTGCGTCAGGACGCCGGGTGGCGCGCCGCGCGCATCGCCGATCCCGATCGACCGACATGGGTGCGGATCGATCTGGACGCGATCCGCGACAATGTGCGCGCGTTGTGTTCAATTGCTGGCGTGCCAGTAATGGCAGTGCTCAAGGCGGATGCGTATGGTCATGGCGCGGTGCGTGCAGCACGCGCGGCGCTGGCTGGCGGCGCTGTCGCCCTGGCAGTCGCAACGCTTGGTGAGGCGCGGACGTTGCGCGAAGCCGGGATCGGCGCGCCGATCCTGGTGCTCGGCTACACGCCGCCGTGGCAAGTGGCGCAGGCGGCGCGGCTGGGTGTCGCCATCACAGTCTTCGACCATGATGTAGCGCGCGCCTGTGCTGCTGTCGCCGAGACTGGCGTAACAGTTACAGTGCACGTCGAGGTGGATACGGGGATGGCGCGCACCGGTTTGAGCATGGATGAGCTGGGTCCATTTCTTCGCTCGCTTGCCAGATTGCCGGGGGTGCGCGTCGAAGGATTGTACACGCATTTTGCCGATGCTGACGCTGCGGATCCTGGCGCAGCAGAAGCACAGTTACGCAGATTCCGCAGCGCACTCGACGCAGTGACCCGCGCTGGACTTCGTCCGCCCATTGTGCATGCCGCCAACAGCGCTGCCCTGTTGCGTCTGCCGGGGGCGCGCTTCGATATGGTGCGTCCTGGCATTGCGTGCTACGGGCTGGCGCCATCACCCTGGGTTACACTGCCAGCAGCGCTGCGTCCTGCGCTTTCGTTTCATTCAGAAGTGGCGCAGGTGCGTGATCTGCCTCCGGGAACGCCAGTATCGTATGGCGGTACGTTCGTCACCCGCCGCCATTCGCGGATTGCGACTATTCCTGTAGGGTATGCAGACGGCATGCGCCGTGTACCGCCTTGGCGCGAGGTGCTGGTACGCGGTCGGCGTGCCCGAGTTGTTGGGCGCATCTGTATGGATTACGCAATGATCGATGTCACTGAGCATACAGATGTCAGGCGCGGCGATCTGGTAACGTTAATCGGCGCGCAGGGCGATGCATGTATTACCGTCGCTGAGGTCGCCGAATGGCTGGGGACGATCAGTTACGACATAGTGGCGACCATCCTGCCAAGGGTACCACGCGAGACCGAGATCGGATGATCAGTCAGGCACACACTATCCGATGCCCAGATACGCATGCTGAACAAGTGTATTCTCACGCAGCGCCTGCGCCGTATCTGTTAGAACGATCTCTCCTGTCTGGAGCACATAGCCACGATGGGCAATTGCCAGTGCCATCAGCGCGTTTTGTTCGACAAGCAGGATTGTTGTGCCCTGTGCGTTAATGTCGTTAATGATACTGAAGATCTGTTCAACCAGCACTGGAGCGAGACCCATCGACGGTTCATCAAGGAGGAGCACCCGCGGTCGTCCCATCAGCGCCCGTCCAATAGCGAGCATCTGCTGTTCACCACCGGAGAGCGTGCCGCCACGCTGATTGATTCGTTCGTAGAGGCGTGGGAAGAGATGGAAGACGCGCTCCATATCTCTGGCAATCCCGGCTTTATCTTTACGGAGAAATGCACCAATTTCGAGATTTTCGCGCACTGTCAGGCGCGGAAAGATCCGGCGTCCTTCTGGTGCCTGGATCACGCCCCTCTCGACGATCTTATGTGGCGGGAGATGGTCAATTCGCTCTCCCTGGAACCAGATCTCGCCACGGCGCGGCTTCAACAGTCCAGAAATGGTGCGAAGCGTCGTGCTCTTCCCTGCACCGTTCGATCCAATCAGAGTCACAATCTCACCTTGCTCAACTGCCAGCGAGATACCCTTTAGGGCATGAATATTGCCATAGTAGGTGTGAACGTCTTTAAGTTCAAGTAGTGGCATAGTGATGAGAACCACCGTTCGACTTTCAACCTTCAACCTTCACCGTTCCGTGCACAGCGGCGCCCTTGCCCAGGTAGGCTTCGATCACGCGCGGGTTAGAACGGATCTCGTGGGGGAGACCCTCCGCAATTTTAGTACCATAGTCGAGCACAGTAATACGCTCCGAGATGGTCATTACTACCCGCATATCATGTTCGATAAGCACGACGGTGATCCCCAACTCATCGCGCAGCCGACGGATCAGATTGGTCGCTTCCGCGGTTTCCTGCGGATTCATGCCAGCGGTCGGTTCATCGAGCAGGATTAGTTTTGGTGAAGATGCCAGCGCCCGTGCAATCTCGAGGCGGCGCTGATCACCGTAGGGAAGATTGCGCGCCAGCTGATTACGCTGGTGGTCCAGGTTGACGAATCGGAGCAACTCGCGCGCCCGTTCAAGCGATGCCTTCTCCTCAGCACGGACAGAGGGGGTGCCAAGGATGATCTGCCACAATCCGGCATTCAATCGCGTGTGCATCCCAACCTGAACGTTTTCAAGCACGGTCATTGCATTGAACAGGCGAATATTCTGGAATGTGCGACAGATCCCCAGTGCTGTGATCTGGTCGGGGCGCAAACCGGTAATATCTTTACCGTCGAACAGAATAGTTCCTTTTGTCGGCTTGTAGATCCCGGTCAGCACGTTGAAGAACGTCGTTTTTCCTGCACCGTTAGGACCGATAACGCTTACAATACTGCCAGCTTCGATGGTGAGCGACACATCGTTGACTGCAGTAAGTCCACCAAACTGCTTAGTAATGTGTTTTGCTTCCAGGAGCGCCACAATCAAACCCCTCAACCTTCAGCGCTTTGCGCGGTTTCCGTAACAGATGCTGATTGCTGCGTCTCAGGCGCCGGTTCAGGTTCATCGTAGTGCAGCTCCCGACGGCGGCGATCCTCTGGCAGCAATCCTTCGGGACGGAAAATCATCATAATGATCAACAACAACCCAAAGAGCAAACGCTGATACTGCGCCGGGTCGAACCATGCCGGGATCGGAATGCCACGACGCTGAAGCGCTGCTAGTTCAGTAGCAATACGCGGCAGCAGTTGCAGGTCGAGCAGGGTTACGATCACTGCACCTAGCATCGTGCCTGGAATACTCCCCATGCCGCCAAGAATGACCATCGAGAGAATGCCGATTGAACGCAGCAGGTCGAACGTCGGCGGATTAATGAAAGTTTGCAGCGCGCTGAAAATGACCCCCATCACGCCAGCGAACGACGCACCGACCGCAAATGCCAGCAGTTTCATCCGCACCAGCGGAATCCCCATCGCAATCGCAGCGGTCTCATCCTCGCGGATCGCGGTCCAGGCACGCCCAATGCGCGAATCATTCAGGCGATGAACGACAAAGACAGTAAGCCCAAGAACGATCAGCACCAGGAAATAGAAATAGAGTTGATACTCCTGCACCTGTGAGATAGTGATTCCTAACGACTGGAAGATTGGCTCGGTGAAGAGTGGCGGTCGTCCAATATCTTTGATGCCCTGAGAACCGTTCGTAATGTTGATTGGTCGGTCGAGGTTCGTGGCGAGCACCCGGATCACCTCGCCAAGACCAAGGGTAACAATCGCCAGATAGTCGCCGCGTAACCGCAGCACTGGCAGACCGAGCAGCACTCCAAACAGGGCGCCTACCGCAAGACCAATCGCCAGGAAAAGCCAGAACCATGAGCCATGCAGCGGTTCCGTGCCAGGAACAATATTGGAGATCTGCGGCGTGCTGAAGATGCCCCACAGATAGGCGCCAACGGCGAAGAACGCCACATACCCCAGGTCGAGCAGGCCAGCAAACCCGACGACCACATTCAGACCCAGCGCCAGCGCTGCAAACATCCCTGCTTTTGTCACAACATCGATATAGAACGGGTTGAGGACGCCAAAGACTGGCATAATAATCGCAAGCAGGATCGTGCCAAGCGTCAGTTTGAATGCCAGCATAGTTGGCGCTCGATAAATGACGAACATCAACAGCAGGAACAGCACTACGACCATATCGGTGCCAAGCCCGGTCGTCGGGTTAGACAGCAGCAGCGCCGACACAATTGCCGCATAGGCTGCAATCAACACATATGGCGCCGGACCGCGTCCTGCCATTGTCCGCAGTTGCGCCCAGAGCGATACGGGCGGACTGACTTGTCCCTTCCTCGTAGCCATACCATCACACCTTCTGCGTCACCGCTTCGCCCAGCAAGCCCGAGGGTCGGAAGATCAGGATCAGGATCAGAATGCTGAATGCAACAATATCGGCGTAGCTTGCGCCAGAGAACTGCCCGCGTGTGAAGAGCGACAGATATGAAGCGACGAACGCTTCCAGAAAGCCAAGCACAATACCGCCGACCATAGCGCCGGTAATGTTGCCAATACCTCCCAACACCGCGGCAGTGAACGCCTTGAGACCTGGCAGGAACCCAACGTAAGGGTTGATCGTGCCAACGCGCATCCCGAACAGAATACCAGCCGCACCGCCAAGCGCCCCGCCAATCAGGAATGTGAGTGCAATCACGCGGTTAACATCGATCCCCATCAGGCTGGCAGTCGCCCGGTCCTGTGCTACAGCGCGGATCGCCTTTCCCAGTTTGGTGATATTGACCAGATAGTTCAGCCCAATCAACATCACGATCGCCACCACGATAAAGATCAGCGAACGACTATCGATGCTGACCGGTATGGTGCGCTCATCTGCGATAGGCATCTGCGCCAACACCAGTGGTTGACCCAGGTCAGGGGTGCGGAACTGTGCATTGAACCCCAACCCTGTGTTCACCGTGATCATGCGCATCACATCCTGGAGCACAAGTGAAACGCCGATTGCCGAGATGAGCGGCACCAGGCGCGGCGCGTTGCGCAGCGGGCGGTAAGCGACGCGCTCGATCAACATTGCCAGAACTCCGGAGACTGACATGCCGAGCAGCACGGCGGCAATGACAAACAGAATCGGGCTGAGGGTTGTTAGCATGCCGGAAGAGGCCAGCGCTGCACTAAAAAAGGCACCTACGAAGGCGCCGACCATGAAAATCTCGCCGTGGGCGAAGTTGATGAATTCCAGCACGCCGTAGACCATTGTATAGCCGAGGGCAATAGTGGCATAGAGGAATCCACGCACTAGACCATCAATGACTACCTGTGGAAGAATGATGATTGTTCCCTGCACCAGGTCGATATCTTCACGCGTGCCGCGCAGAGCGATTGCGAGAAGGAGAACAATCCCACCGAGCACAACAGCGCTGCCCACAACGAATACAAACACCTGAAGCAGCGGACCAAACACTTCGCTCGCAAATGCACGGAAGGAGCGATGTGTTATCAGCAAATCTGAACCTGTAGTTGCTTTGACTGACATGAATTTCGACTCTTCCCATGGTTTTGATAAGACCCGAAGTGTTAAGTGCAAACACTTCGGGTCGGCCATTTACCTCAATCGCTTAAAACGAGCTTTCTCACGGCGCAGCAATCTCAAGGCGCTTGACGACCGCATTCTTGTTCCACACCTCCGCCGGATCGCCTGCCTCAGTGCTAACCTGCAGCACAAAGTAGGTGCCTTTCACCGGGTCGCCCTTAGCGTTGAATTCATACGTGCCGGTGATGCCCTTATAGGTACCCAGCTTCTTCATAGCGTCAAGCACCTGTGCGCGAGTCGGCTTGCCGTTGGCTGCCTTGGCAGCATTGGCGATTGCCTGGATGCAGATGCCCATTGCATCGTATGCCTGCGCCGAGAATGGCGGCGCTGCCTCCTTGTACTTCGCCTGATAATCCTCGGCGAACTTGGCAGCATCGGGGAACTGACTGACTGGCGCGGCGACCGAGGTATAGTACATGCCCTTCACTGCGTCGCCCGCTACTTTCAGCAGCTCCGGCGAGTCGAGACCGTCCGGTCCCAGGAACGCCGCCTTAATGCCACGATCACGTGCCTGTTTGAACAGGGGCGCTGCCTGGTCGTAAATTCCGCCGAAGTAGATCAGGTCGGGGTTGGCAGCCTGGATCGGCGTCAGAATCGAGTCGAAGACCGACTTTTCTTCGGTGCCTTCAAAACCCAACACCTTGATGCCGTTCTTCTCCGCGTTCTGGCGGAAGAATTCCGCAACACCCTGACCATAGTCAGTCTTATCGTGGATGATGTACACGCTCTGGATCTTCAGTTCAGTGCGGGCGAATTCCTCGCCGACTGCGCCCTGAACATCATCGCGTCCCACGATCCGGAAGGCGTTGGGATAGCCACTCTCGGTGATCTTCGGATTCGTATTTGCTGGCGAAACCATCACCAGGCTGGCTGCCTGGTAGTCGGGCAGCGAGGCGAGAGCCACGCCCGAGTTAAGGTGACCGACCAGGCACAGAATATCATTATCGGAAATGATATTCTTCGCATTCGCCGAACCAACCTCTGGCTTTGCCTGGTCATCGAACGGTGCCAGTTCAACCGTAAAGCCCATGTCGGTAAGGGTCTTACCCAGTTGCTCAAGACCCAGTTCAGCGCCATTGCGAAGACCAACGCCCAGCGCTGCCTGCGGACCGGAAAGCGGGCTTTGCGTGGCAATCTTGATCGTGCCGGTCATACCGGCGGGCGGCGGAGTTGTCGCCGGTGTCGGCTGCTCTGGCGCCGGTGTCGGTTGCGCTGGCGCCGGTGTTGGCTGTGCTGGCGTCGGTGTTGGCGTCGGAGCAGGCGCACCGCATGCTGCCAGGATCGCGCCTATCAAGGCGAAGATGAGAAACGCACTGATACGTTTCATCATTGTGCCTCTCCTTTGTGCACTGAGAGAATCTGTTCCGGAAAATCTGCATTACCAGAGTATCAATATGCGGCGGCTACCCGCATCGTACCTCTGCCGTGTCTAGGCGGCAGGCTATCCCTGAAAGCGTGCGTAGCCCTTTCACCTCCCTTTCTTTCGCCCTACCGCAAACCCATCTTCTCCTTAACAGCATGATCAGGACCGGCTATCCTCGACGAAGAGGCGCTACCTTGCGTGTATGTCTGTGAAACGCCCGAAGCTGAACATGCGGCTCGACTGTTCGGGCAAATAGTGTGGTCCTTTCGTGCCGTCCGGGAGCGGGGCCGTCGGCTTCGGAGCGATAAGGATTTGTCTTAAGTTGATGATATTGCGAGTGTACTCATATCATGGAGATTTGTCAAGTTTCGTTGACGACCCGGATGAGTCACGTATGAGTGAACGGCGCACAACAATAACGATGGTAGCGCTTGGCGTGCTGATTGCGCTAGCGCTGATTGCGTTTGACGGCTCGGGCGGCAGTTTTAGTTCGCCAGAGTTGATGAAGCATTTTGCAGCGCGTCCCCCCGATCCTTCTGATCCGCTGTTTGATCTGCCCCGCATCAGCGTGCCACAGGCGCCGCCTGATCTCATACGTGCACTCGAAGAGCTGCAGGCACGGCTGTCTGAAGGTCGGACGGCGGCGCCATTGACGCCAACCGCGACTGGTCCACGCGCCGAAGTGCGCGTCAGTGGGATGCGTCGCCACGGGGACCAGATAATTGTGAGCGGCAGCGTCCGCAATGTAGGGAACCGGGCTGTGACGATTCCGCCTGGCACTTTCGTCTTTCGCGATAGCCATGGTGTGCGCTATACGACCGAAGCGAGCGGCAGTGCGACTCTGGCGCCAGGGGAAATGATGACGTTTGAGTTTACAATTCCACTGCCCCCCAGGCGGGGTCTGACGCTGATTTTCGATCTGCCGCCTGATCCGCCCCTTGAACAAACGCTGACTCTGGAAGTCATCGAATAGGCGATGCTCGCATCAGAGTGCCGAATCGGCGTGCAGGCACGTCTGGTGTGCACCTGGGAGTCAAAGTGGCAACTTCCTCTGTTTTACAACATCTTCACAACATTTCTGCAACATCCTCGTGGTACAGTGCGTTATAGAAATCACTATTCCCGACCAGTGACCTGATAGTGTCAGTGTGGACAGAGTTGCACCAGTGTCGGAATCGTTCAATGTCAAGGCGGGTGATACCTTTTTGGCACACCGTTGATCGGCAGTTCGTTCCATGAATTCAGCACAGAGAGGAAACAGACCCCGATGAGCGACATCACCCCGGCAGTCTATTTTGCGGAAGTTGTGCCGCAGCGCTTCGCTGCAGCAGTTGCCAGCGCGTCGGAAGAGGTGCTGGCGCAGCCTGAGTTGACGGTGACCTACACCATTGAAGGAGAGGGCGATCAGGGTGGCGTCTTTGGATTAAAAGTTTCGGGCAGGTCGATAGAATTCGTCGATGGCGGCATCGAAAACGCCGATCTGCAACTCGTGATGACCTATGACAACTGGCGTTCCGTGGCAGAGGGGGATGCCATAGAGCCATTCATCGACTATTTCCTTCGCCGCAAGGTCGAGGTAGTGAAGAACCTGCGCGGGATGGTCAAACTGGAGTTGACCCGCTCCGACGAGAGTTTGTTTGAGAGCGTCAGCATCTTTGGCGGTCAATCCGAGCCGTCGGTGACGCTGCGGATGACGGCGGACGATTATCGTCAGATGCTTTCGGGCGAGTTGAATGGGCAGATGGCGTTTATGATGGGGAAGTTGCGGTTTGAGGGTAGTCTGCCGCTGTTGATGCAGATCGGTGCGCTGAGCGGCTAGCGGATTTTGCACGACATACGCAGTCTCACTATCCAGACACTAAGGAGATATCCATGATCTCGTTTACTCCGTCGGAAGAGCAGCAGTTGATCATCGACACCGTGCGCCGCTATGCGGTTGATCGGATGCGCCCCGCCGCCTATGAGGCGGACGAGAAGCGCGTAATTCCATCGGAGATCATCGCGCGGGGGTGGGATCTGGGCTTGTTGCCGAGCGCCATCCCGGAGCAGTATGGCGGCTTTGGCGAGACGCATCAGGCGCTGACCGGCGTTCTGGCGGCGGAAGAGTTGGGGTATGGCGATCTGTCCATGGCGCTGTACCTGATGACCCCCAACCTGTTTGCGATCCCGATCCTGCACTTTGGCACTGAGGATCAGAAGGAGCGCTGGTTGCCACGCTTGGTGGAAGGCGGGTTTGCACCGTATACGGCAGCGCTGATCGAGCCGCGCTGGAGTTTCGATCCGCATACACTGCATACGGTTGCCGAGCGCGAGGGCAATATCTACGAAATCACAGGGCATAAAGCGCTTGTGCCCCTCGCCGCCGATGCGCAGGCGTTCCTGGTTTATGCTCGTGAGAACGATACGACCCAGGCGTTTATCATTGAGCGCGGCACGGAAGGGCTAGCAGTGCTGGAACGGGAAAGTTTTATGGGCATTCGCGCATTGCCAACCTATGAATTGCGGTTGGATGATGTGCATGTACCGGCATCGTGTCGGCTAGGGGGTGATCAGGGCATCGATATCGATGCGCTGATGAATTATTCGCGGGTTGCGCTGGCGGCGCTGGCAGTCGGTGTGGCGCGCGGCGCTTTCGAGTATGCGCGCGATTACGCAAAGCAGCGTGAAGCGTTTGGGAAACCGATTGCGCAGAACCAGGCGATTGCGTTCATGCTGGCTGAGATGGCGATTGAGATTGAGGCAGCGCGCCTGATGACCTATGAAGCGGCATGGCATCTTGACAAAGGACACAATGCCACGCAGTCGGCATCGCTTGCCAAAGCGTATGCTGATGAAATGGTGCTGATGGTGACCGACCGCGCTGTGCAGATCCTGGGCGGTCATGGCTATATTCGCGAGCATCCGGTCGAGCGCTGGCTGCGGAACGGGCGCGGGTTCAGCACGTTCCTCGGTCTGGCAATGGTGTGAGGAGAACTAGAATGATCGACTTTGAAATACCAACCCCGATCAAGCGTCAGGTACAGTTCATCACGATGCTCGGCGAGCAGGTGATGCGCCCGGTAGCGCGCTACTACGATGAGCATGAAATGGAACGTCCGTGGGATTATATCAATCTGATCTGGCCCACCATCCGCGATCGCGGCGGGCGCTCGTTCTCAGTCGAAGATGGCAAGGAGGATAAAGAAGGTAAGCCGCGCCCGCGCATCGGCTATCTCATGCTGGCTCACGTGGTTGAGGCGCTGTCGTGGGGCGACGCCGGGCTGTATCTCTGCACGCCGGGGAGCGCGCTTGGCGGTGCGGCTGTCGATGCGACCGGCACGCCAGAGCAGAAGGAGCGCTTCCTGAAGCGTTTTGGCGAAGGGGAGCCAAAATGGGCGGCGATGGCGATGACCGAACCGCACTGCGGATCGGATACGGCGGCGATCCGCACGACGGCGCGTCTCTCCGAAGATGGCAAAGAGTGGATCCTGAATGGCGAGAAAATCTTCGTCACCGGGGGTCTAATGGCTGCCAAAGAATCGCGTGGGTTCGTCGTCGTGTGGGCGACGGTCGATCCGTCGGCAGGACGTGCCGGGATAAAGCCGTTCGTGGTCGAAGCCGGTACGCCGGGGATGACGGTGACGAAACTGGAGCATAAGCACGGCATCCGCGTGTCGGATACGGCAGCGATTGTGTTCAACGATTGCCGCATTCCGTATGATAATATCCTTGGCAGCCCAGAAATTGTGAAGGGGGATACGGAGCACAAGGGCTTCAAGGGTGCGATGAAAACGTTCGACGCCACCCGCCCGCTGGTGGCGGCGTCGGCGCTGGGCATTGCGCGCGCCGCGCTTGAGTTCACCGCCTCGTACCTGAAAGAACGTGGCGTAAAGGTGCGCTACGGCATCGCTCCGCACCTGCAAACGGCGGTCGAGCGCGACTTGATCCATATGGAGATGCAGCATCGGGCAGCCTGGTTGCTGGTGCTCAAAGCGGTGACGAAGATGGATGCCGGTGAGGAGAACGCGCTCGACGCATCGATGGCGAAGGTGAAAGCCGGTCAGGTGGCAACGTATGTCTCGCAGAAAGCGGTTGAACTGCTGGGTCCGGAAGGGTATTCGTGCAAACTGCTGGTCGAAAAGTGGATGCGCGACGCCCGGATCAACGATATTTACGAGGGCACCGGTCAGATCAATCGCCTGATCGTGGCGCGACGCTTGCTGGGGTACACCAGTCGTGAGTTGCGCTGATGCAGCAGTTATTCAGAGAAAGAACAGGGGCGCTTCGTTGGCGCCCCTGCTTCTCCGTTTCATGAGAAGGAGTCACCAATGACCCAGATTAAGAAAGTGGCTGTCGTTGGCGCCGGTACAATGGGAAGCGGCATCGCTGCCCACTGTATCAATGCCGGGTTGCAGGTTGTGCTGCTCGATACCGTTCCGTCCAGCCTGACCCCTGACGAGGAAAAACGCGGTCTGACGCTCGAATCGAAGGAGGTGCGCAATCGCTTCGTCCAAGCGGGTCTGGAGCGGATCAAAAATGCTCGCCCGGCAGCGCTCTTTGATCCGCAGTCGGTCTCCCGAATTGTGATCGGCAATGTGGAGGACGACCTGGCACTGATCGCGGATGCCGACTGGATTGTCGAGGCGATTATCGAGCAACTCGAACCCAAACGCGCGTTGATGGAAAAGATCGAGCGGGTGCGCAAGCCGGGCAGCATTGTTTCGTCCAATACGTCTGGCATCCCGATCGCTGCCATTGCAGCAGGTCGATCCGACGATTTTCGCAGGCATTTCTTGGGAACGCACTTCTTCAATCCGCCGCGCTATCTCTACCTCCTCGAAGTCATTCCAACGCCCGACACTGACCCGCAGGTCGTTGCCGCGATTAGTCGCTTCGCCGATGTGACGCTTGGCAAGGGCGTGGTGATCTGCAAGGATCGCCCCAACTTTATCGGCAACCGCATCTTCAGTTACGATATTGCCACGACGGTGGGGTATGCGCTGCGCAACGGCTACAGCGTCGAAGAGGTCGATGCCCTGACAGGTGAATTGATCGGCAGACCGAAGACGGCAACCTTTCGCCTCCTCGATCTGGTTGGCATCGATGTGATGCTGCATGTGCAACGTAATCTGTATGCGGCGCTTCCAGACGACGAGGAGCGTGAGGCGTTGAAGATCGCGCCCGAAATTGAGGCAATTGCAGCCAAAGGATGGCTAGGGAACAAGAGCGGCGTCGGTTTCTACAAGGAAACGACAGGTGCATCCGGGCGCGAGTTCTGGCCCCTCAATCTGCAAACGATGGAACATGAACCGCCTAAAAAGCCACGCTTCGATCTGGTCGGTAAGGCGCGCAATATCGAAGACCTCCGGGAGCGGCTGCGCTTCCTGATCGACAATGCCGATACCGACCGCGCCGGCGTCTTTATCCGCGAAACAATGCTGCGCACGCTGGCGTACACGGCGCGACGCATTCCGGAGATCTCCGAGAGCATCGTCGATATCGACCGCGCTATGCGCTGGGGGTTCAGCCATCAGCTTGGTCCTTTCGAGGTGTGGGATGCGCTTGGGGTGCGGAAGACGGTCGAGCGTATGCGTGAACGCGACATTGCTATTGCGCCATGGGTCGAAGACATGCTTGCAAAGGGCGGCGAGAGTTTCTATCGTCGCGAGAATGGGCGGATCGTCAGCGTGTGGAACCCGATGGATGCGCAGTACGTCGCATACACGCCGCCGGAAGGGGTGCTGTCGCTCGACGACCTGCGTGCACAGGGGAAAGAAATCGCGCGCAACCACAGCGCATCGCTTATCGACCTGGGAGATGGCGTGCTCTGCTTCGAGTTCCACTCCAAGGTGAATGCTATCGATCCACTGATCACCGAGATGGGGTGGAAAGCGCTTGAGTTGCTCCAGGATGATCGCTGGGTCGGCATGGTGATCGGCAATCAGTCGTCCGACTTTTGCGCTGGCGTGAACCTGGGGGTCGTGCTGATGGGAGTGATGGGTGGCAAACCCGAAGAGTCGGCGAAGTTCGCTAAAGGAACGCAGGACCTCTTCTTCCGCTTCCGTACCTGTCCAAAACCAATCGTAGCTGCGCCATATGGCCGCGTGCTCGGCGGCGGTGTCGAAGTCTGCCTGGCGGCAGCGCGACGGGTGGCAGCTGCTGAGACGTATATGGGTCTGGTGGAACTGGGAGTGGGCCTGATCCCTGCCTGGGGCGGGTGCAAGGAGTTTGTCCGCCGGCATGTGTCACCACACGTCAAAACGCCTGGTGTTGATCCGCTTCCCTATCTGCAACAGGCGTTCGAGACGATTGCGATGGCGAAGGTCAGTGAGTTGGGCGCCGTTCAGGCGAAGCAGCTTGGCTACCTGATGGAAGACGACAAGATCGTGATGAACCGCGAGCGGTTGATCGCCGAAGCAAAGAAGGAAGTGTTGCTGATGGTCGCCGAGGGGTATACGCCGGTTCCGCCAGAGGGTGAGCCAGTGTATGCTATTGGGCGGCGCGGAATTGCAGCCGTGAATGCCATGGTCTATGGCATGCGCCAGGGCGGCTACATCAGCGATTACGATATGAAACTGGCGCGCGCGCTGGCGTATGTGATGTGCGGCGGCGACCTGACCCAGCCACAGTGGGTCACCGAACAGTATTTCCTTGACCTGGAGTTTGAGCAGGCAAGCCAGTTGATCCAGCAACCGAAGACCCAGGAGCGGATCATAGCGATCCTGCAAACCGGCAAGCCGTTGCGGAATTGATCGCGGTGACGCGGTATACCAGTGTGGCGTCGCCCCGGCGACCCAGTATGCTGCGCCCATCACGATAGAGTGGAGGCAAAGAGCATGCGAGAAGCAGTGATTGTCAGCGCAGTTCGCACGGCCGTCGGCAAAGCGCCGCGCGGCTCGTTGCGCAGTGTTCATCCGACCGATCTGGCGGCGACCGTGATCCGGTCAGCAGTTGAGCGTGTTCCTGGTCTCGACCCGAAGGAGATTGATGATGTTATTCTGGGATGCGCCATGCCTGAGGCGGAACAGGGCTTGAATATGGCGCGCATCGCGCTCCTGCGCGCAGGTCTGCCTACAGATGTGCCCGGTCAGACGGTCAACCGGTTCTGTGCGTCGGGTTTGCAGACTATCGCTATTGCAGCGCAACAGGTGATGAGCGGCATGGGTGATGTGATCGTCGCCGGAGGCGCTGAGAGTATGAGCTCCGTACCAATGGGAGGGCATCACTTTGCGCCCAACCCGGCAATGGCGGAGATAAGTCCTGAGGTATACCTCGGCATGGGTTTGACTGCCGAGAATGTGGCAAAGCGGTACGAGATCAGTCGTGAGGATCAGGATGCGTTTGCGCTGCGGTCGCATCAGCGCGCAATTGCTGCCATCGACGCCGGTCTGTTCAAGGACGAGATTGTGCCGATTGAAGTAGAGCACGTCTGGTTCGAAAACGGCAAGGTACAGCGTTCGACGATGATCTTTGACACCGATGAAGGTCCACGTCGTGACACCTCGGCTGAAGCGCTGGCGAAACTCAAACCGGTCTTTGCGGTCAACGGCACAATCACTGCCGGAAACTCCTCGCAGACTAGCGACGGATCGGCGGCGGTGGTGGTCATGAGCCGCGAAAAGGCTGATGCGCTGGGGGTGAAGCCGCTGGCGCGCTTTGTGTCATTCGCAGTTGCGGGTGTGCCGCCGGAAATAATGGGGATTGGTCCAGTTGCTGCAATCCCGAAAGCGCTCAAGCAGGCCGGGTTAACCATCGACCAGATTGACCTGATCGAACTGAACGAGGCGTTTGCAGCGCAGGCGCTGGCAGTGATTCGTGCGCTCGAACTCGACGAAGAGAAGGTCAACGTCAACGGTGGCGCTATTGCGCTCGGGCATCCGCTGGGATGCACCGGCGCCAAGTTGACGGTGCAGATCCTGCACGAACTCCGGCGTCGCGGCGGTCGCTACGGACTGATCACCATGTGCGTCGGCGGCGGTATGGGAGCTGCTGGCATTGTCGAGATGCTGTAATGTGTAGGCAGGCGTCTTCGACAGCGGAGACGCCTGCTATCGAAGAGATTCATCTCATGGGTTGTAGTGATTTTGTAAACTTTTGTCGTTTCCCTCTTGATTTCCTTATCAAGGGCTGCTATACTGCGAACGGGTGTTTAGCATTTCTGTTCGGAGTAGCATGCGTCCATTGCGTGAACGTCAGGAAGCGTCAAGTCTGCGTTCGACTGCGGTGCCTCTGGTAGCGGCGCCGATCGCAGTGATCGGCAGTCCGAACTCCACAACCCACTTCACGGTTGACATTCTCGAAACCGCGCGCGACCGGGCACTTGATCACGCCTGGGTGGTGTTCGAAGTGACTGAGCGCTTCAATGGTAAGGTGTACCGCAAACGTGCGCTCTGTCAGCTGGGAGGGATCATTACCCGCAACCGCTGGCACGAAGACCCAGTGATCCGCGCAGTGATCAAGCATCAGGGTGCCCTTCCCGCACTCTCTGGCGAGAGTGACCTGACGGCAGCGCAACTCTCGGCGCTGGGGGTTTTTCTGCTCGACGATCAGGGGCGGGTGGTGCGTCGCACTACCCTTTCGACCCCGCCGCCATCAGGGACGCTGGTCTATCCAGCGGATGCCGCCACTCTGCAGGACCTAGTACATACTGAGCCAGGGATTTTCTATGCCGGGCAATCACCGGGAGATGGGTTGCCAGTGCCGCTGACGCTACGCCACTTCGGTCCGACTGAGCAGGGTGGGTTCGGCGAAGCAGTCATGATTGGCATCTTCGGGCAAACACGCAGCGGCAAATCGATCCTGGCAGCGCAGTTGCTTGCCGGATTTGCTGCCAACCCTCAAATGGGCATTCTGGTGATTGATCCACAGGGTGAGTTCGGACGCGACCGTTTCGCCGCTGGCGATCATCGCGTCGATTTCAGCATCCGCCGTCTGCTTGCCGGTCTACGCCATCGCCGCGAAGTGATTGCATTGACGACTGATGATGTAGCGATGGAGGGCGCGGAGGCGTTCACCGAACTGTTGCGCCGCGCCGGGTTCTTTGACAGTCTGGGGTTCAAGGGCGCACACAAGGAACGTGAAGCTGCCGAACGACTGTCCAGCTTGTTGACCGACCTGACCGATGCAGGTGGACGTCGTCGTCCGATCCGTGATCTGACGGCGGCGGATCTGCCGTTGCTGGTGAAGGACCTGGCGCGCTTCGCAGATGTGATCTATGCCACCCGTCCCGGAACGATGCCGGGGGAGGGGCAGCGAGCTGCCGATGTGCTGGCGCGCTACAGCCTCGACGAGGCGCGCCTGCGCCGGTTGTGGGACGATGCGTTGCAGCGTTTCCGCATCGAGCCAGGGAAACGGCAACCGCTGTCACAGGTGATCCAGCAGGTACTGACCGATCGCGCCATCGTGATCCTGTCGTTCGCCCAGGAGAATGTCGCCGATACGCCGTACTTCCTGCTCAACGAAATCCTGACCCGCCTGCGTCAGGTGATCCATCGCTCTTTCCAGGACGGACGAACCTCAAATGCGCTGGTGCTGCTCGATGAAGCGCATCTGTTCGCCGGTGAACATGCTGACGACACCAGTGACGGCGCGCGCACCCGTTCGCTGCTGGCGCAGAGCATTCGAATGACCGGCAAGTATGGCGTCGGCTGGATGTTCATTACCCAGACGCTGCACGATTTTGACAAGACGATCCTGCGGCAGTTGCAGGTGAAGATTTTTGGGCATGGGTTCAAACTCGGCGCTGACCGCGAGTATGTCGAAACTGAACTGGGCAAAGAGGGGTTTGCACGCTACTGTTCCCTCCCCGATCCAAAACGCACTGGGCGCTACACGTTTATGGTGACCGGGCCGATTGTGGCGCTTGGCAGCCTTGGTACGCCGCTTGTGTTGCAGGGATTCCGCAGCGTCGACGACCTCATGCGCGCCAATCCGCATTGCTTCGGCAGCGATTGAGGCAGGCGCTGCACAGGTCGGCGCCTCTGGCATACCTGCGCGTGCGCGTCCGCATTGCTGTGGCAGCCGTCAGGGGGCATTGAGCGTGCGCCCGCGTCTGCCCGCCTGTCGGTACCTGAACATCGGACATTCAAACCGCAGGCACGTGGATAGGCTTGAGGGTCGGAGTGCGCCCTACGTGCTACCGACACTCAAGCCGCGCGCCTGTTGATAGGCGGACTGGACGTAGGAGCGTGCATGTGCAGGGAGCAGTATGCCGTGTGGATAGGCAGATGTCGTCTGGGTACAGACGGTTTCAGACATACGTTCAAACTGGCGTATGGGCGGATGCTCTACGGACAAGTGCAAAATGGTTGAACGCTAGACTGCGTGCGCCAGGAGCAGGTGTGGATAGGAGGAGGATACTAGCAAACTAGCACTCTGGCTTATGCATACTTTTGTCGCCAGAGGAGCGAGGCAGCGCGATCCAGGCACGCCTGGCACTGTAACGAGGCCTTTGCCTCTGGAAGCGGGTCGTAGCGCTTTGCGCCCGTACAGGCGCGAAGCGGCTCCGGGGCTTGATGCTGCCTTGAGCTGGGTCTGGCGCTGCTGCGCCTGTACTGTGAGGGGCAATGCTCTCAGCCTCCTCCTGCCCGCTTCTTACACTGCTGTATCGGTACGGGCTGGAGGCGATAGCAGATAGGTGCGGTAGTGTAGAGGTGCAACACCACTGCATTCTTAGCCTCCCTGCGGCAATGGTATACTATACGGGAAATAATGAGGGGCGAGCAATTCTGCAAGGTATGACATCTCAGTACGATATTGGTCTATTTGTCCAATCCCGTCCTCATACACGTCTTCCTGAACCACTCCGTTTTCCGCCGGGCTTCCTGTGGGGAACCGCAACTAGCGCACACCAGGTCGAAGGGCAGAACACCAATAATCAGTGGTGGGTCTGGGAGCAGCAGGGACGCTGCTGGCACGGCGATGTTTCCGGCGATGCCTGCGGGTGGTGGCGCGACGCCGAGGGGGACCTCGATCGTGCGGCTGCACTGGGTACGAATGCCCATCGTATGTCTATCGAATGGAGCCGTATCGAACCGGAAGAAGGGCATTTTGAACGGAGTGCGATTCGTCGCTACCGCGAGATCATTGGCGGCATCGTCAGGCGCGGAATGACGCCAATGGTCACACTGCACCACTTTACCAACCCGCTCTGGGTTGAGGCGAAGGGCGCTTGGTTGAATGCGAAGACGCCACGATGGTTTGCACGCTTCGTTGCTCGCGCAGTTGAGGAACTTGGCGATCTCTGCAACCTCTGGTGTACAGTCAACGAGCCAACGGTCTACGCTGCGTTGAGTTATCTGCAGGGCGTGTGGCCTCCTGGTCGTCGTAACATCCTGCAAGCGCTACGGGTCTTCGGCAATCTGATGCGTGCTCACGAACTCGCGGCGCGAGCAGTGCACGAGCAACATCCGGCACACCGTGTCGGCATTGTGCACCATAAACGGATTCTCGATCCGGCATCGCCTGCTGGTCACGATGTGCTCACGACGGTCATGTACGACTATCTGGTCAACGGCCTGGTACTGCGCCGTCTGCGTGAGACGTCCGATTTCTTTGGATTAAACTACTATAGCCGCGATCACATTGCTTTCGACCTGCGACGACCGTACCATCTGTTCATTCGTCGCTTCACACCTCCATATGTGGAACAGAGCGATGCCGGTATGCTTGGCACATTCGGCGAGATCTATCCCAACGGTCTGTACCGTGCGCTCAAACGAGCCTATCGCTGGCTGAAACTCCCCATCTACGTGACCGAGACCGGTCTGCCAGACGAGGACGACAATCAGCGTCCGCGGTTTCTGCTCAACCATCTTGAGTCGGTTTATCGAGCGATTCAGGAAGGGATCGACGTCCGTGGAGTGTTCATCTGGTCGCTGGTGGACAACTTTGAGTGGGCGGAGGGATGGGGGCTGCGCTTCGGGTTGTATGCGCTCGATGAGCGAACCGGTGAACGGCGGATGCGCCCTTCGGCAGCGCTCTATGCCATTATTGCACGTGCAAATGCGATACCTGCTCCTGGTGCACTCTGAACAGCCGAGCTCCCTGCGCATAGTCCAGGTGCGTGGGCGTCCCACCCGCGTGTGCGCCAGGGGCGCGCGCACTGCTCAAGGGTAGAGTTCCTGGGAGGGATGCGCGGGCATTTCCGTGGGCGTTTGCCCCTCATCCCCCCAACCCCCTTCTCCCACACGGGGAGAAGGGGGAGTCTGGGCGTCCTGATGCCTGAAAGGGGAGATGGCACGCAGGGGCTTCCTGAAAAATCTACCCCTGTAAAGGGCGCGCACCTGGAGGGTTTGCGCCGGGAACGCGGGCGTCCCGCCCGCACACCCGCTCGATGCGTTGAAATACATGGCACGGAATGTCGGGAGAGGGCGTCGCCGCTGTGTGGTGTGCAATGATACCAGGCGCCCGATGTGTGTTTTCCGGTGTACAATGGGTGCGCTTATTCACCGCAGGTTTTCCTGATCCGGCGGGTGACTGTCAGAGCGAGAAGCGCCCTGTCTTTCTGTCAGGATTGCCGCCGTGTCTCCCGTCCTGAATATAGAGGAGCAGGAATGATGCACGAGCAATGGATTGCTGTCGATGAGTACATTACCGGTCTCTTTCCTTCAGACCCGGCGCTGGAGATGGTGCTCCAGACGACACGCGCGGCTGGCATGCCGCAGATCAACGTGTCACCTGTCCAGGGGCGGCTGCTGCACGTCCTGGCGCTGACCTGCGGCGCGCGGACGATCCTGGAGATTGGGACGCTGGCGGGCTATAGTGCGATCTGGATGGCGCGCGCGCTCCCTGCCGACGGGAAACTGATCACGCTGGAATCTGACCCGAAGCACGCTGAAGTCGCACGGGCGAATATTGCGCGCGCTGGTCTTGCCGACCGGATCGAGGTGCGCCTGGGAGTTGCGCTTGATGTGCTGCCGCAACTTGCCGCAGAAGGGATGGGTCCTTTCGATCTGATCTTTATCGATGCCGATAAGACGAACCTGACGACCTACTTTGAATGGGCGGTGCGTCTGGCGCGTCCCGGCAGCCTGATCATTGCTGATAACGTGATCCGTCACGGCGACGTGCTGGACGACTCCAGCGCTGATGCCAGCTTGCAGGGAGTCCGCCGCTTCAACGAGGCGCTTGCCGCTGACCGGCGCGTGACTGCGACGATTGTTCAGATGGTCGGGATCAAAGGGTATGATGGCATGGCGCTGGCAGTGGTGCGGGAGTAGATATGACCCATCCCTATGCTCTTCTCTTCGAACCGGTGCGCATCGGTCCGGTGACTGCCCCCAACCGCTTCTACCAGGTTCCGCACTGTAATGGCATGGGGTACCGTATGCCGCGTGCGCTGGCTGCTATGCGCGGCGTGAAAGCCGAGGGTGGTTGGGGTGTTGTGTGCACCGAGGAAGTCGAGATTCACCATTCGAGCGATCTGGCACCATACCTGGAGGGGCGCCTGTGGAGTGATGATGACATCCCGGCGCTGGCGCTTATGGCAGAGGCAGTGCACCGTCACGGCGCGCTTGCGGGCATTGAGTTGACCCATAATGGTCACGATGCGATGAACTATTACTCGCGCGCGACGTCGCTCGGTCCACGTTCGATTGGCTTGATGGGCGGCACAGGTTTCGAGCCGGGTCAGTGTCGTCGGATGGACCTGGAAGACATTCGCAATCTGCGTCGCTGGCATCGCAGTGCGGCATTGCGCGCCAGACGCGCTGGTTTTGACATTATCTACTGCTATGCCGGGCACGGTTTGAGTCTGGCGATGCACTTCTTGCTGCGACGGTACAATGATCGGAGTGATGAGTATGGTGGAAGCCTGGAAAACCGGGTGCGCCTGCTCCGCGAGTTGATCGAGGATACAAAAGATGCCGTTGGCGACCGCTGCGCGGTTGCGGTGCGTCTGGCGGTCGATGAACTGCTTGGCGATGAAGGTCTCAGCAGTCAGGGAGAGGCATATGAGATTGTTGCGATGCTTGCGGAGCTTCCCGATCTATGGGATGTCAACGTTGCGAACTGGAGCAACGACTCGGCGTCGTCACGCTTTGAGAAGGAAGGGTTTCAGGAACCGTACATTGCTTTTGTCAAACGATTGACGAGCAAACCAGTAGTGGGTGTGGGACGGTATACGTCGCCGGAGTCGATGGTTTCTGCCGTCCGGCGCGGAATCCTGGATTTTATCGGTGCGGCGCGACCGTCAATCGCCGATCCGTTTCTGCCGCGCAAAATCCGGGAAGGACGCGTCGAAGATATTCGCGAGTGCATTGGGTGCAATATCTGTGTCGCCAGCGACAATAAATGCATCCCGATTCGTTGCACGCAAAACCCGACGATGGGTGAGGAATGGCGGCGCGGATGGCATCCCGAAAGAATTGCGCCGCGACGCAGCAACGCCGAGATTCTGGTCGTCGGTGCAGGTCCGGCGGGATTGGAGTGCGCCCGCGCGCTGGGTCAACGCGGCTATCAGGTGACGCTGGTTGAGGCGCAGCGTGAGCCGGGTGGTCGCGTGGCGCGCGAGGCGCGTCTCCCTGGATTGCAGGAGTGGCGGCGGGTGGTTGACTGGCGTCTCACGCAGATTGCCAGGATGCCGAATGTTCAACTTTTGCCAGGGAACTCGATGAACGCCGCTGACGTTCTCGAAAGCGGGTATGAGCACGTCATCATCGCAACCGGTGCAGTCTGGCGACGGGACGGCATGGGACGCACGATACATCACCCATTGCCGGGGCATGATCTGCCTCATGTGTACACCCCCGATGATCTGATGGATGGGCGTCTGCCGTCGGGTCGGGTTGTGATCTACGATGATGATCACTACTACATGGGAGGCGTTCTGGCGGAGTTGCTGGCGCGCCAGGGGTGCCAGGTCATTGTGTGCACACCTGCGCCAGTGGTTTCGCATTGGACCCAGTTCACGCTCGAACAGGAGCGAGTTGAGCGAAGATTGTGCAAATTGGGGGTGGTTATCCATACCCGCAGTGTGCTCAGCGCCATTCTTGAAGGGGGCGTTGCCATTCGCCATGTGATAACTGGCGTCACCATCGATCTAGCATGCGATGCGGTGGTGATCGTTGCTGATCGCCTGCCACGCGATGGACTGGCGGTTGATCTGGCGTCTGCGCGTACCGCTGGACGCATACGCACCCTACGGGTGATCGGTGACGCAGAAGCGCCGCACATTATTGCGCAGGCAGTGTTTGCCGGTCATCGGGCAGCGCGTGAGTTCGATGAGACGCTGGATGACGATGCGCCGTCGTTCATGCGGGAGAGGTGCGAGGCGACGTAGGGGCGCAGCAGCGCTGCGCCCAGACCGGCAGCTGGGGCAATTGAGGGATTATGCCCCATCGAGCAGATGGAGATCGCGCGCGGGCAAGCGCCAGGGTACGGCTGTTGACCTGGAGTTTGCTGTAAAGACTCTTGACGTGGTAACGCACTGTGTTGATGCTGATCATCAGTTCGCTGGCAATCTGCTGGTAGGTCAATCCACGCGCCATCAGGCGCAGAATGTCACGTTCACGTTCGCTGAGTGGTTCGCTCAGTTCTGACAGTGTGGCGCTGCGCTCACGGATCGCTGGAGGAAACGCTTCCAGCAGACGATGGGCAGCAGGGCTACCTGCGCGATAAAGCAGTTTCGCCATACGCGGGCCTGCTTCGAGGAAGACGCGCACGAACCCTTCCGGCGCCGCCAGTGTCACTGCGCGTCGCAGATCGTCGAGCGCAGCGGACTCGTCACCTGACGCATCATTTGCCAGCGCACGCAGCACCAGCGCCTCGATGACTCTTCCCTGCCGATCAGATGCCTCCGCTAGAGCGATCACCTCATCAAGCAGTGCACGCGCGTCGGCGCTGCGCCCCTGATGCAGCAGCAGGCGTGCGCGCGCCAGCGGTACCGCCTCACGGCTTACCCCAGCAACCGAATCGCTATGTGTACCGTGCCCGGTTAGCGCACGTCTGGCTTTCGTCACCGCGCCCTGATCGAGGTACAGATGCACGCGTTCGGCGATCAGTATCGGCTCGATCCATACCGGAACACCCTGGGCAACATATGCGTCAGCGGCATCAAGTGTGGCCTGGGCGCCTGCGAAGTCGCCGTGGGCGCGCTGTACCCGCGCCAGATGAATAAAGCATTGCGCCAGCGCAGCGGTATGTCCGCTCTGCTGCGCCAGGTTGAGTGCGTGTTGCAACTGCTGCTGGGCTTCGTCCAGCCGGTTGCGTTCGATCAGAAGCGCGCTGTGCGCAATAAAAGCGAGTGCAGCGGCAGGCATAAATGCCACTGAGGTCAAAACCGGTCGCACCGTCGCCTCGGCGTTGCGCAACCGTCCCTGCACCAGATACAGCATGCCGAGATGCGCGCGCCCCAGGAGCGCTAGCAGTGGCAGGCGTGCGGCGACACAGAGCGGCACAGCCTGTTCATATGCAACAATGGCGGCGTCTACATCGCCAGCCGCACGCAGCGCTCCAGCAATTGCCGTCTTTGCCAATGCGTGGGCGATACAATGATCGGAAGGGGCATGGTCGAGCGCCTGCTGCGCGTGGTGGAGCGCCTCTGCCAGTTGTCCTTTGATTTCAGCTAGGACGGCGCGCACGGCATGGAGTTCACCACGGAGTGCAGGATCGTCTGCCGGTATGATCGTTTCCACCTGTGCAATGTACGGCTCGACCTCGCTATACCGCCCGCGCAGAATGAGCGCCCAGGCAAAGGCAATGCTGGCGCGTGGCAATGTCTGTCGCAGTTCGTCGGGCAAAAGGGTCAACCAGCGTTCAAGGAGCGCTGCCCGTCCTTCCATCACCAGCGTGCTGGCGGCCCGGTCAAGAAGGTGCGTGGCGGCATTGAAATCGCGCCCTGCTAGGGCATACTCGATGGCCTGCTCGATGTCGCCATGCGCAGCGTGCCAGGCTGCCGCGCGCCAGTACAGTACGGGAATGTCTGCCGAATAGGTGCTCGACAACTGCCTGCGCAGCAGATCGCCAAACAACCGGTGGAAACGAAACCAGCGCTCATTGTCGTTTGCCGCAGTATTGAGCGGGAGGAGAAACAGATTGCGTTGCGCCAGTGATTCGAGAAGCGCGGCGCTGCCGCTCCTGCCGGTAACAGCGTCGCATAGCGGACCGCAGAATCGTTCCAGAACGGAGATGCATAGCAGGAACTCATGCACGTCTGGCGGTTGTTGCGCCAGCATCTCTTCGGTCAGATATTTGATGATGAACCGGTTGCTCTGCGCCAGTCGTGCGATGCGTTGACTCCGGGTTGCAGGATCGTCTTCGCGCAACGCCAGCCCTGCCAGGTAGAGAGCAGCGGGCCATCCTTCGGTCTGCCGCAGCAGGGTCGCCATATCCTCTTCATCTAACCCCAGGCGCATGACCCCGTTGAGCAGCCCCGCCGCTTCCATCAGATCGAAGCGCAGATCGTCCATCCGCACCTCGAGCAACTGACCGCGTGCACGCCAGCGGTGCAGTGGCAGTGGCGGGTCGGCGCGCGTGATGATCGCACCATGCAGGTTCGGGGACGCGTGATCCAGAAGAAACGCCAGGTCGTCATGAATGGCGGGCAGATCGATGAAATGATAATCGTCCAGCACAAGGACGAAATGCTGTTCCTGCGCTCCTATCTCGTTGATCGTCGCAATAAGCAGTGGTCGAATCGGCGCCGGTTGCGGTCCTGCCAGCGCCTCGATCATTGCGACGCCGCAGTTGTTGATGGCGCTGTGCACTGCCAGGGCCACATAGCGCCAGAAGTGGATTGGATCGTTGTCGTGTTCGTCGAGTGTCAGCCACGCCAGCGCCACATCAGCACGCTTCCACAGCATGCTGGTCGCCTCCAGCATCGCCGTGGTTTTGCCAAAACCCGCAGGGGCGCTGAGAAGCGTCAATGGTACATCGATGAGATTGCGCAATTGTGCAAGAACGCGTCGGCGCGGAACGAGATGGCTTCGATAGGCGGGTGGGGCAATCCTAGTAATGAGCAGCGATTCGCTCATAAGACCCCTATAGTGTCCATCTTTCTCATCGTATTGTACAGGAACTCTGTCTGAAAAAGTAATAATACTGAATGTCGATTTAGAGAGAAGCATTATCCCAGATGCCAGCAGACGCTTTTGCTGCACTGGTGCCCGGTCGATTGTTGCATAAGGGGGAGAATATTGGCTTCTTCTGGCAGGATGAGAGGAGCGCCTGCACGACGAACACATCGCCCAGGCGCCTGGTCAAGGCACTGCCCCGGCTCGATCACGATGCCCGGTTTTCTAGGTCTGCGCTGGTTACTTCTCGACGGGATACCCGGCACGTTGCCATGCCAGCAGACCGCCCTGCATATTGTGAACGCGAGTGAAGCCGTTGCGGCGCAGGAAATCGGTGATCTGCCCGCTGCGATTGCCGCTGCGACAGGTGACGATCACGGTCTTGTCGGTCGGGATCTCGTTCAGGCGGGAAGGAACCTCGCCCATCGGGATAAGACGCACGCCGGGGATGTATCCGGCGGCGTATTCTTCCGGCTCGCGCACGTCGATCAGGACGACATCATCTCGACCCTGGAGCGCGCGTACTGTGGCGACATCGACGTTGAACGGCAGGTTTGCAACGTCAATAATGTTCAACTGTGACTGCGCAATGTCCGGTGCGACAGGGGCGGTCATCACAGGCGTGCCGCAGGAGGCAAGTGTGAATGTAGAGACGATGAGCAACAGGACGAAGAGACGTTTCATAGGATGCTCTCTGGAAAGAACTGAGAACCGAGAACCAGGAACCAAGAACCGGGAGCTGAGAACCGAGAACCAGGAACCAATTCATAGACGTCGTTGCGCGCGAAGCGAAGCAATCTTCTCGTCTCATTGGGTCAGGCGCCCGGAAAACTATTCGAGCCCGGTTCGTTTTGTATGATGCGTTTGGGGGTCCAAAGGTTACTGCTGTTCTGCTCTAGGACTCATGACTCAGGATCGCTTCATCACATCGGACAACAGCCAGGCGTTGAAGGAGATCAGGTGCGCCGTGCTGTTTTCGGCGAAGAGTGCCGTGCTGTAACTGTCATAACGTGTCGGTTAGACACGTGCGGTCAGGCAGGCGTGACCGTTGGCGAACACTTCGACGATTGAATGATCAACGAAGATGCGCAGGTCGAGCATTTTACCGGGAGCAAGCGACAGAGCAACAGAGGGCGAGTCAGAAGATCCGCTGCCGGATCGTATCCGAATCGATCAGCAACCGACCCGGAAGACGTTCGTAGATGACGCGCGTTTCTTCTTCACGGTTCGGGCTGGCAAGCAGTGTGATGCCAACACGTTGCGCAGCGCCGAGATCGATGGTCGTTACAATTTCCAGCATATCTCCACGCAGATCGGCGAGCGGCACATATTCACCAGGCAAAAGTCGTTCTGGAGCGCGGAAGATATGCGCTCCACACAGTGTCGTGACCTCTGGAACAGGAGACATGCCAACGCGACCGTCGATGCGTGGCAGAATCAGGCACAACAATGACATCGCTCCCGACTATCCTGCGTTCAGTTGAGCTATTTCGCCGCGCGCCTCACGCAGCCATCCGAACCATAGTAGACCGAGATACTCCCACTCCAGCAGACTGCAACTGCGATGCAGAAAGCACGTGCCTCCCTGCTCCACAATTCCCGATCCGATAATCTGGCGCCACTCGTTGTTCTCATGCCAGACACAACGGTTGCAAAAACTGGAAACCTCCAGTCCTTCCGGTAGACCAGGAATCACCGGATTGCGCAGATGTTTACGCTACATCACCAGAACTGCCAGTCGCAATATACGGCAACTGGACGCCATTGCGCACTTCGGTATATACCAACGTGGGAATGCCATGATCACCCACAGCCACGCCAGACCAGCACCCATTACCGCGCAGTGAACCTGGTTCCGGCGCTGGCGCAATCGGCAGATTAGTCCGGCGTATCAGGTCATTGCTGACAGCATGCCCTCAGAGGATAAAAACCCCAGCGCGCCTCGTACGGATTACGCTGGAACAGGCGATAATGAACACACCACTGAGTCAACCCATTTGGGTCGTTCTTCCTTCCAGCTAGTGGACGGGGTAAAGTAATACCCAGCTCAATATTGATTTCGGATGGCGTCATGTTTCCTCAATTCAGTCATTGCAGCGCAGTGGAGAACATTTGCAACCCATGGCAACCCTTCACGTCAGCGTCCTGACAGCAATCGCTTCGATCTCGACTCGCGCATCGCGCGGCAGCCGCGCCACCTGGACGGTCGAACGCGCTGGCGGATTTGCGGGAAAGAATTCGGCATACACCGCATTCATTGCAGCAAAGTCTCCCATATCAACGAGGAAGACTGTTGTTTTGACCACCTGATCGAGTGAACTGCCAGCGGCCGACAGCACCGCCTGAAGGTTTGTCAGCACCTGGCGCGTTTGCGCGGCGACATCCCCCTCGATCAGTGCCCCATCGGGTGTCAGGGGTATCTGACCCGAGCAAAACACAAGATTACCAGCAGTAATTGCCTGGGAGTAAGGACCAATTGCCTGGGGCGCATCCGGCGCTTGCACGACTGCACGTTCCATCGAGGTTTTCCTTTCTGCTGGAATGCGAACCGCAGCTATTGTAGCAGAAACATTCGAGTATAATACTGCCTGTGAGAGGTAAAACGATTTCGGGCGACCCACCTGCCTGGCAGCCGTCCGCTGGCACGTATGCGCAGATGGTGCTGCATTATCTGGATATGCGCCTGGCGCTGATCATCGCGCTGGCGGTGCTGGCTGGCATCTTCGCGTATCAGGCGCCGGTCAATACGACGATTCTCGTCGGCTGGCCTGGCGACCGCTTGTTTTTGCAGGCGAGTGAGGGCGCTGGCGCTGCGGATCGCTACACGTTCTATGGTGACGAACTCACCGCAGACGCACACAGTGGACGGAGTCGCTGGACGCACCAGGGGGCGCGTGTCGATCTCGCCGGTGTGGGGGGCGGTGCGCTCGTTGTGACAGTGCGCGCTCAGGGGTGGCCCGCCGATGCACTGAACAGCACGACGCGCCAACCGGAGGTGATCGTCGCAGCTCACGATACGCCGATCGGTCGATTCACCCCCCATGAGCGATGGGCGGAGTATGAGTTTGCCATCCCGGTCGAGGCGCGTCGTGGTGCCGACCTGATATTGACGTTCACCGCCTCAGACGTTTTTACCAGCACACGTGTCTACACCGATCCACGGCCCAAAGGGGTTCGGATTGAATCGATCAGTGTGCGCAGCGCTAACGATGGCCCGTTCATGCCAGTCGTTGCACCGGTGTTCTGGCTGGCGGTGAATGGCATCGTCTGGTTCCTGGCGCTTGCCGCGCTCACGCACCGACCGACAGGCGCCTTTGTTGTCACCACATTGCTGGTCAGCGGAGCAGCGGTTGCTCTGGCTGCGTTGCGTATCTGGGCAGTTGCGTTGCTGCCGTGGTTTGCTGGCATTGGCGCTGTCCTGCTGGTCTGGCAGCACCGCGCGCTACTCACAAGGTATCCCCTGCGGTTGATACGCTGCTTCACGCGTGGTGCATCCCTTGGATATGGATTGCTGGGCGCAGTTGCCGTGTGGTTAATGGCGATGGTGGCACTTCATGCTCCTCCATTGCCGCGTCCAGAGTGGTTCTGGGAGTTCTTCCCAGATTCATTGGTCTATACCCTGATAACCGTTGGCATTCTGGCGCTGGCGCTGATCTACGGACGCAATGGCTTACCGCGCCTCGTGCAGGGTATTGTGGATGCCATCGGTTCGCGACGGGGAGCGACATTACTGCTGGCGCTGATGCTGGCAGTATGGGTCGGGTATCTGGGATCGGCCATCCTGGTACTTCCGTATGTTGGTCATGCTGATTATGCCGATAATGCGGTTGTGGCGCGCAATCTGATCGCCGGTCGCGGATGGACGGTTGATTATGTGACGCAGTTCTACCGGCTCTACGACAGTGTGACGCGTCCGCAGGAGACCTGGCCCCTGCTCCAGCCAGTGTGGGTGGCGTTATCGTTTGCAATATTCGGTGTCAGTGCGTGGGCAGCGAAAGTTCCTAATCTGCTGTTCATAACGCTACTGGCGCTGGCGGTCTACCGCGCTGGATCCATGCTTTGGGATCGGCGGGTAGGGTTATTCGCCGTTGTCGTGTTAATTACTAGTCACCTCTACTTCAAGCTGGTGATCTATGTGACCAATGACCTGGGGTTTGCACTGTTTGCATTTGGGGCGCTGATCGCGCTGTACCGCGCCTGGGGTGCGCCGCAGGCGAGTATGTCTGTGCGAAAGGTTGCGCTCCTGACCACCATTTCTGGTGCGTTGACTGGACTCATGCTGCTTCAGAAGCCGGGAAGTGGCGGGCTGATCGCTTTGGGGATGGGAGCGTGGTTCCTGTGGGTGCGCTTCGACTCACTTCCGCGAACCATGGCAGACCTGCGCGTGCGTCTTGCCCCGGTTGTCGGGTGGGGTGTTGTCGCTTTTGCGTTACTCTCCCCCTACCTGGTGCGGAATATGCTGACCTTTGGCGTGCCGTTCTATTCAACCGAAAGTAAAGATGCATGGGTGCTGGAGTATACGACCTGGGATCACATCTATGCAGTGTATACCACCGAAGAAGGATTGAGCACGCTTGGCGTTCCGGATCGAAGCTGGATTCTGCGCTGGGGATTTGACCGCACTCTGGTGAAACTGGAACGTCAGGTACGGGCATTGCGCGATTATCTGATCCCTTCCTGGGAGCGTGCCCCGTTCGGGATGGGCGAGTGGTTCGGGCGCGCCGACAAGAAGCGTTTGTTATTCGAGGCGGGCGCGTGGCTGGCGCTTTTTGGCGCCGCTAGCGCTGCAGTTGTTCATCGTCGCCTGATGATGCTTCTAGGCGCCGCTTTTGTGCCATATGCTCTGTTTCTGATCGTCTACTGGCACACGAACGAGGAACGCTACTGGGTTGTGATTATGCCTTGGCTGGCGCTCTTTGCCGCTGCTGCACTCTGGCGCATCTACGATAGAATTGCTGGGATATCCAACCGGCAGTGGTCGCCGTTCGGGTTGCTGGCAATTGTCGCGTTGACTGCGGCTATCATCAGCCCCTCGTGGCCCGAAATTGCCGAAAAGGTGCGCGATGAACCACATCTCTACCGCGCCGATCTCGACGCTTACACCTGGTTACAACGTTCTACGCCGCCTGATGCGGTCGTTATGACGCGCAATCCGTGGCAACTCAACTGGCATAGCCAGCGTCCGGCACTGATGATTCCGTACACAACCGATCAGGAGACGTTTCTTCGCCTGGCGCGCCACTACCGCGTGCGGTACCTGGTGCTTGATACGTTGCAGCGTCCGGCGCCAGAGGTGCGACGGATGCTTGATGCAGTGATTGCCGACCCGCACCTGGGTTTCCGAGAAGTCTATCGCACACCGACGTACCGCGCCGATTTTCGGGGTACGACGAAAGAGTTGACCACAGTAGTGTACGCGCTTCCGGGAGAAGATTGAGAACTGCACGGACGCTTATTGTCGCATGACACGTCTGTCTGTGCTCCCTGCGAACTATGAATATTCTGATGCTCACATCGTCGTACCCGAAATATGCGGGAGAAACGACCGCGCCATTTATCGAATCGATTGCTATTAGTCTTGTGCGCCGCCAGCATACGGTACATGTTCTAGCGCCATTTCATCCGGAAGTGCGGCGTGCGCCGATCGAGTCTGGCGTGCGGTTGCACTTTTACCGGTATGCTCCCCATCCAGCCCTTAACGTCTATGGCTATGCTGCATCGCTGCATGCCGATATCGGTCTGCGTCGCACGGCGCTGGCAGCGGCGCCGTTTGCCCTAGTGACGTCATTTCAGGCAACAATGCGCCTTGTGCAGCATCACAAGTTTGATCTGATCCACGCGCACTGGGTGCTGCCGAATGGCGCCCCCGCCCTGCTCGCTGCTCGTTTGTGTCGGTTGCCGCTGGTGGTCAGTTTGCATGGTTCGGATGTCTACCTGGCGTTCAAGGGATGGCCGTTCGCTCTGACTGCCGCAACTGTGTTTCGCGGTGCAGCAGCGATCACTGCCTGTAGCAACGATCTCTATCAGCGTGCGTTGCGGCTCGGTGCGCCGATGGATCGCACAACCGTGATCCCCTATGGTGTGGATGCGTATGCCTTCCGTCCGGATCCGCGCGCTGGCGCGCAGGTGCGCGCAGAACTCCAGTTGCCGCCTGATACGCCGCTGATCGTTGCAATGGGCAGAATGGTCTATAAAAAAGGGTTTACCTATTTGCTCGACGCCATGCCGCGCATACGTGCAATCCATCCGCACGCGACCCTCGTGCTGGCGGGATATGGCGATCTGCTGGACGCATTGAAACGTCGCGCTTACGAACTCAATGTTGCGGAAGCAGTCATCTTTCCCGGTCAACTTCCGCGTGACCGCGCTGCGCGCTATGTCGCCGCTGCCGATGTGTATGTCGTGCCGTCGGTGCATGATGATGCCGGTAATGTTGATGGTCTGCCCAACACGCTGCTTGAAGGGATGTGTGCGGCGCGTCCAATCGTTGCCACGCGCGTCGCTGGCATTCCCGATGTGGTAGTTGATGGTGTTCATGGCGTACTCGTGCCAGAGCGCGATCCTGCGGCCCTGGCAGAGGCGATCACGCGCTTGCTGATCGGGCGTGATATGGCGGTTCGCCTTGGCGAAGCTGCCCAGCGCCGCGTACTGGAAGAACTGTCGTGGGATGTCGTTGCGGCGCGCTTTGAGGAGACATACTATCGTGCACTTGCCATATGAGGGTAATGCGGTTGCGGGTTGGACGATGCGAGAACGTTTGACAGCCAGTTTGTATGCCTTCACCCGGCACGCCAGAACATCCGGCGATCTGTTTCGTGCATCAGATGCGATGCAGCGGATATTCCTGGTCACGATTGCATTGACGGCGCTGGCGTTTGCGCTGCGCATCTATCGGCTGGATGCCCAGAGTCTCTGGCTGGACGAAGGGAGCACGTGGGTCGAGGTGACTAGGAAGAGCTGGCTGGCGCTGATTGCCGAACTGCTCAGCCCCGATGCCGGTTATCCACTCTACCATCTTCTGCTAAAGGCGTGGGTGCTTATTGCCGGTGATACAGAGTGGGCGCTCCGCTTTCCATCGGCGCTGGCGGGGGCGCTGGTCGTGCCAGCGCTAGTGGCGGCAGCAGGTGAACTCTCCTCCTATCACACCCTTGCGAGGGATGTCCGAAGCGTCACTGCGATTGGCGCGCTCGTTGTGCTTTCGCCCTATGCTCTCTGGCACGCACAGGACGCGAAAGTCTACAGCCTGGTGATCCTGGCGTCGTCGGTGTTGCTCTGGACTTTTCTGCGTGCGTTACGCCTGGATACGCGACGTGCGTGGTTGTTATTCGCTTCCGTGGCGCTGGTCAGCGTATTCGTGCACCGTCTGGCGCTCCTCTCGCTGGCTGGCGCTGCACTGGTTCTGGGGCTTCACCTGTGGCAGCGGAACGCCAGTATGCACCGTTGGCTGGCTGCCGCGTTTGTAGCGATTGCACTAGTATTGAGCCTGACCGGGGTAGCCGGAACGATCCTGGCGACGCGCAATGAACGGATTGGCAGTGAACGTAGTTCTGTCGGGATTGTCGAGGGAATCTGGTTCACGTTCGCGCATTTCAGTCTGGATCGCTGGCCCGGCGATCTGGATGGGTATCTCTGGTTGCCAACGTTTGCCTGGTTCCTGCCGTGGGCAGTGCTGACGCTCTGGGGTGTCGCGCTGTTGTGTCGCGATGCACTTGACGGACGGATCAGCGCTGGTGCAATTGTCGCTCTGCTGGTTGCGCCGGTGGGACTGTTCGCCATCGTTCATACCCTTGTACCTGTGTATGAGGCGCGCTACGTTGCGCCAGCGTTTCCTGCGTGGCTGGTGGCACTGGTCTACCCGATTCTGGAACAGCGTGATGGAAAAGACAGCATGCCCATGTCATCACGTCGAATGCTGTCGGATGCCCTCGCGCCTATCCTGCTCGTTCTCAGTCTGACAACAGGTGTCGCAACGCTGCTTCAACCGGAGAAAGGGTTGTTCAGCGGTGATCCGGTCAAAGAACAGTGGCGCGAGGCAGTAACGGCGCTGGCTCTGCGGGCGCATCCCGATGATCTCGTGCTGCTGCATCCGCACTATGTCGAGCCGATGTACGCCTACTATGCACCTCGCGTTACGCCTGATCCATTGCCGCAGCCGATAACATTCCCGGTTTTTGCGGAAGGCGATGTCTGCGGTATCGTCAACCCGACGCGGCAGCAGATGCTGGAGTGCATCCGTCGCCGCTTCGAGCCGTTCTTCAATGAGCAGGCGACAGGGAAAAAACGCGCCTTGCTGCTGATCGCGCCGGATCACGCGCGAACGGTCGATCCGCCCCCATTGCCAATTGATCGTTTCGGTTGGGTTGGGTTGCGCTTCCAGTATCCGCAGCGCACCTGGCCCTGCGGCGGCACCGAATTTGTCGGCGTCCTTCTCATGTGCCAGAGCTTTCCGGAAACCTTCAATGCTGGCGGTCCGGGCACGATCCCACAACCAGACACAGCGCTCGACGCAACATTCGGCCACGAATTGCGCCTGCGCGGATTTACGCTGGCGCTCCACGGCGGCGCTGCACGGGCTGGCGGATCGCTTCCCGTGACACTCTACTGGGAGGCAGTGGTGCCGCCAACGCGCGACTACCGGATATTTCTCCATCTCTGCCGCAATTGTGACATGCCGCCGGTCGCACTTGATGACGGACCGCCGCTCGGTGGATATGCGCCTGCCGGAATGACCACGACCTGGCGAATTGGTGACCCAGTGCACGATGAGCGATCGCTTCCGCTGCCGCATACCCTTCCTCCTGGTCGTTACACATTGGTGTTGGGAGTCTACAGCGGAGACGGTGCGCCCGCTTCGCGCCTGCCGATTGTCACCCGCGCGCCGACGCTCCCCGACAACCGCCTCGTGATTGGATCCATCGATGTGATTGCGCCATAACCGGCAGAATGGGCTGTCCTTATGGCAGCGTTCGGGTCTGCTGCCAGTACACGACTGTCGTCCCGGTATCAGTCCATCGCGCGCCACCCGCGAATCGTCAGCGGCGTGACGACGATCAGCGGCGCGCCGTCCAGCGGCAACGTTGCATACTGAAGATACTTCTGGCGCAACAGTTCAATGCCGGTCACATATGTCGGTCCGTCAGTGACGATGTCTGCCGTTCCGCGGATTAGTACCCATGCTAGATCGCGCCAGTTTTCGCTATAGTGATCGACGACAATTGCAACGTGCGGGTGTGCTCGAATGTTTCGCACACGCTGCAACTGCGTTGCGGCAACACGCTTGGGTTTCGCATCGAGAGGCGTATACAGCCGATCATCGAAAGCATACACAATTGGCACAACACTGGGGTGTCCACGTGCATCGACAGTGGCCATACGCGCCACGCGCCCATGCACGATAAAATCGCGTTCCCATGCTGTCATACGCGGTTCCTTCGGGTATAATGCCGGATGGAGAGATTGCGTGTATACTCGTCATCTGCCCAATCTGCTCGGTCTGTTCCGGATAGTCGCAACGCCAGCGCTCTACATCCTGATCGCGCTGGGCGCGCCGACCGGCGATCTGGGCGCCGTTGTGCTGTTAGTCGTGATGGCTATAAGTGATATTGCCGATGGGCGAATTGCACGGAAACTCAAGGTCGTTTCGCCGCTCGGCGTTTTTCTCGATACCATTTCCGATAAGATATTCGTTGCCGGTGCGCTGTTACCAATGGTCGAACGCGGGTTGCTGCCCGGCTGGGTTGCGCTGATCATTATTATCCGCGAATTTGCCGTATCGGGGTTGCGTTCCTACGCCGCTGCCGAAGGTGAAGTCATTGCAGCGCGCCAGTGGGGGAAGCAAAAGCTGGTGTTTACCGTTGCAGCGCTGATCTGGTGTCTGGTGGACGCTGCAGTGCGCGCAATTCCCGGATCGCCGGATGTGCTGTTGACTCTGGCGTCGTTCTGGCCCTTTGTTCTGGGGCTTGCGCTGATCTGGACGATCGGGTCGGGCGTGGAGTATTTCTGGAAGGCGATGCCGTTGCTGCGACGGTGAAGGTTTCGCGTTGAAGGTTTCGCGGTGAGGGTTGAAGGTTGAAAGTTGAAGGTTGCGGGTTGAAGGTGGGAGCATTGAGTGTTGAAGGTGGAACGTTGAATGTTGAATGTGGAACGTTGAATGCGGGAACGTTGCGCGTTGAACGTTGAGCGTTGAATACGGGAACGTTGCGCGTTGAACGTTGAACGTTGAACGTTGCGGGTTGAATATGACGTCCGTCGAAATACGCATCAACGATGTTCTCGGCGCGGAGCCGGGCATTGCTGCCGTCCTGCTGTTCGGTTCGGCAGTGCGCGGACGTCTCCGACCTGACAGCGATATTGATGTGGCGACACTCTTCGAGCACAGCGCCATTCCCGGCATCGAAGAGCGTCTGGCGCTACGTCAACGCCTTGAAGAAGCGGTACAACGCGATGTCGATCTCATCGTTCTCAATGATGCGCCGACCATTCTGGCATTTCAGGCGCTCCGTTATGGCAAATTGATCGCATGCCCGCGCCCACGTGTCTATCATGAATTCGTGATGCGGCTGGTGACAGAGTATGCCGACTTCAAACGGATTCGGAAACCGATCGAAGATGCAGTGATACGACGGAGCGTGCTTGAGTGATCGACCCTGATATTGTTCTCGCAAAAGTGGCAATTATTCAGCGTTGCCTGGATCGCATCAGGTCGGTCACGCACATGGATCCGAACCGGCTTGAGAACATCGATATCCAGGATATCTTTGTTCTCAATCTGCAACGCGCAATCCAGGCAGCGATTGATCTCGGCGCGCATACACTGGCATCTCAGAGACGCGACATGCCGGCGACGCTGCGCGAGATTTTTGTAGCGCTCGCGGAACAGGGGCTGCTCTCCGACGCTGTAGCACGCGCCATGCAAAATATGTGCGGTTTTCGGAATATCGCTGTGCATGATTATCGAAAACTCTCCCTTGATGTGCTCAAATCAATACTGGTTCATCACCTGACCGATCTTGAAGCGTACTATCGTGAGATTCTGGCGCTTTTGCCACAACCGCCGTCGGATCAACCGGTTGAGTGATACGCATGGAGGACGACCGTGGTCGATGTTGCGCCTGGACAGCAGACCGGGACACCCGTGGCGATCACGCCTGAACGTCTCGCAGTGCTGGACGCGATCCAGCGTCGCATTCTCTGGTTGGCGACATTCATGGTGCATCACGCCAACCACGTGCGTCCCAATCTCGATGGCACGAAGATCGGCGGTCATCAGGCATCCTCAACGTCGCTCGTGACAATCCTCACGGCGCTCTATTTCCACTTCCTGCGTCCCGGCGATCGGGTGTCAATCAAGCCGCATGCTTCGCCTGCTTTCCACGCAGTGCAATACCTTCTGGGGCGGTTGCCGCGCGACTATCTGATGACGCTACGCGCCTACGGCGGTCTCCAGGCGTATCCCAGTCGCACGAAAGACCCTGACGACGTTGATTTCTCGACCGGTTCGGTTGGATTGGGTGCGGTTGCGCCTGCATTTGCGGCACTAGCGCATCGTTACGCGAAACTTCACTTTGGTCACGTTACATCGCGCCGCTTTATTGCGCTGGTGGGCGACGCAGAACTGGACGAAGGCAATGTCTGGGAAGCGATCCTCGATGAAGCGCTGGAAGGTCTGGACAATCTGATCTGGATTGTTGATCTGAACCGTCAGAGCCTCGACCGGGTCATTCCCGGCATACGGGCAGCGCGCCTGAAACGGTTGTTCGCCGAGAATGGCTGGCGGGTGCTGGAAGCGAAGTATGGGCATCGGTTGCAGGCGCTGTTTCGGCAACCCGGCGGCGATGCGCTGCGCCAGCGTATCGATGACATGAGTAACGAAGAGTATCAGGCGCTTATCCGTTTGCCCGGTCACGAATTGCGCCCGCGTTTGTGCAATGATCCGGCTGGTAGAAGTGATCAGATCGCGCGCGTGATTGCGGATATTCCCGATGCCGAACTGCCCGCTGTTCTTTCAAACCTGGGCGGACACGATCTGGCGAAACTGTGTGATGTGCTAGCGCAGGCAGACAAACCAGTCGGCAAGCCCACCATCATTTTTGCCTATACGATCAAGGGGTGGGGATTGCCGATCGCCGGACATCCGCTCAACCACTCGATGCTGTTGACCGCCGAACAGATCGAGGCGTTGCGCATCGCGCACGGCATCGCTCCGGGCACCGAGTGGGACGCATTCGCACCAGGCACGCCCGAAGCCGATCTGTGCGCCGAAGTTGCAGCGCGTCTCTATCCGCCCGAAAAACCGCCGGTCGTCGCATGCGATCCCGCCCTCATTCCCGATGACCTGGACGTTGCCATACCGGAGCGCACCAGCACGCAAGACGCTTTTGGTCGTTTGCTGGTGCGTCTGGCAGACACGCCGATCGGTAAACGGATCGTGACTTCTTCGCCGGATGTATCGGTCTCAACCAATCTGGCGGGATGGATCAACAAGACCGGTGTGTTCACGCCGGTGGAACATCCAGACTACGAAACCGAGTCGTACCGCCTGCTGCGCTGGAAGCGCGGTCCCTCCGGCAGACATATCGAACTGGGCATTTCTGAGATGAACCTGTTCATGCTGCTGGGGATGATGGGACTGGCAGCCGAACTGTGCGGGCAACTGCTGATACCAATCGGCACTGTGTACGACCCGTTCGTCTGTCGGGGTCTCGATGCCCTGATCTACAGCGTGTACTCCGGTGCAAAGTTCATCTTCGCCGGAACGCCGTCAGGCATCACCCTATCACCCGAAGGCGGCGCCCATCAATCGACGATCACACCCTCAATCGGGGCGGAACTGCCGAAACTGCGCGCGTATGAGCCGTGCTATGCGCAGGAAGTGGCATGGTTGCTGCTGGAAGCAATCCGCGAGTGTTGCGACCGAGTCCACGGGCAGGCGACGTACCTGCGCCTTTCGACGCGCCCCATCGATCAGGCGCCGTTCAATGCGGCGCTTGAGCGCATCGGAAGAGCGGAACTGCGACGGCAGGTTATGATGGGCGGGTACCGCCTCTACGACTGGCGTTTTGGCGACCAGACCGCCATAGCGCGGCGTGGTGACGGACGCCCCTATCAGGTGATGATCGCTGCCGTCGGTGCGATTGTGCCGGAGGCGCTGGAGGCAGCAGCGTACCTGCAACGTGAAGGGGTGGCGGTCACCGTGCTGAACCTGGTCAGCCCGAAACGGGTCTTCGAGCGTTGGCGTGCAGGGCGCGACCGGGATCCGCTGGGATGGTTGTTTCTGCCGGAAGAGCGTCGTGCACCGATAGTTACTGTGCAGGATGGTGCGTCCCACAGCCTGGCGTGGTTAGGGAGCGTGTACGGTGTGCCGGTAGCGGCATTGGGAGTCGACGATTTCGGTCAATCGGGCACGCGCGTCGATCTCTATCGCCACTTCGGGATCGACCCAGCGAGCATCGCGGAAGCAGCATTTCGCATGATCGATGAATGATGGTGAATCACAGCAGCCCTGCACGTCATCGTGCAGGGCTGTCAAAGGAGTATGGCAGAAGCGTCAGGCTCGCCGACTCCAGAGTGAGCGCGTATCACGTCGTTGCCGGCGGGTTGCGTCGCGCCTCAATGAACGAGCGCACGCCGAGCGCCACATAGATGCCACAGATAAGCGCCATCGCAATGTTGGCGCCGGTCGCTGCATTCAGTTCAAACGAACCAAGCGATGGGATAATGCGGCTCATCGGCGCAATGAACCCGAGTGCCCCAAGGGCGACTGCGATGTGCATCATCGTTTTGCGGCGCTGCCCGTTGTGCGCCAGCCATCCCAGCAGAATCAGCGGCACGCCGAAAAACGCCGGGATGAGCGCCGTAATGCTCGACATACCAGTTCCGAAATATGTTGACAGCGCCAGTATCGTCAGCGCGACGCCAGCGACAATCGTAATCCTGGGCATCGTTCCCTCCTTTGCGATGGAAGAAGACTCTGGATTGTTTATATTAGTTTATTTGTATTTTACAATATCCGACGTAAAGCGCCCAGGGTCGCCTTCCCTGTTGAGTATGTGAATTTCTTCCCGAACGTCGCATTTGTCCGGGCTTCGCTGCCTGGGAATGCAGTGCAAGACAGGCTGAGGATTCTGCAATGAGCCGTATCGAAGCAACATTCGCCCGATTGCGCGCCGCCGGGCGCACAGCGCTCATGCCCTACCTGATGACCGGTTACCCGGATCGCGACTCGGCGCTCGAACTAGCGCCGGCACTGGAGACGGCTGGTGCCGATCTGTTCGAACTTGGCGTTCCATTCTCTGATCCGCTCGCCGACGGCGCCACGATCCAGCGCGCCTCGGAGCGCGCCCTTGCCAACGGCATTCGACTGGAACATTGTATCGAAACGGTTGCCGGGTTGCGCAAACGTGGTGTGTGCGCGCCAATTGTGCTAATGGGGTATTACAACCCGTTTTTGCAGTATGGTCTTGAGCGGTTGGCGCGCGACATAGCTAGTGCTGGCGCGGACGGACTGATCATTCCCGATCTGCCGCCGGAAGAAGCGCAGGAGTGCCACGCTGCCTGCCGTGCGCATGGTCTTGACCTGATCTTTTTCGTTGCTCCCACCACTCCTGACGAACGAATTGATCGTATCGTTGCGCTTGCAAGCGGTTTCATCTACTGCGTTGCGCTGACCGGCGTCACTGGAGCGCGGCGCGAACTGTGGAGCGGATTACCTGCGTTCCTCGAACGGGTTCGCCGCCGCACCAGTCTGCCGCTGGTGGTCGGATTCGGCATCAGTAGCGCAGCGCATGTCCGTGAGGCAGGCAGATATGCTGCCGGTGCAATCGTTGCCAGTGCACTGATCAACGTCATCGAACAGGCGCCGCCCGGCGAGTATGTTGCACGGGCAGTCGATTTCGTGCGGTCGCTGCGTGGCTAATGGTTGCGCTATCAGCTGCGCGATCATGCTGGCAGAATGCCCGAATAACTCTATGCGTCAGGCGATAGTGTGCGCATTCAGGCATCGCTTACAGGTATGATATAATTGCGGCATTGACATGCCGTCTGCGGGGTTCGACCATGGCGTCGCTTGCGATTGTCATCGTCAATTACAACACCTGTGATCTGCTGCGTGCCTGTCTACGCTCAATCAAGGAAGACAATCCGCACTGCGCTATCAGCATCTGGGTGGTGGATAATGCATCGAACGACGGCAGCGTCGCAATGGTGCGTGCCGAATTCCCGCATGTGCGCCTGATCGTTAGTCCGCGCAATGGCGGGTTCGCTTTCGCCAATAATCTGGCGCTGCGCGCCATTCTTAATGAGACGGATGCTGCCAATTATGTGATGCTGCTCAACCCGGATACGGTTGTGCCGCGTGGTGCGCTTGATCTGCTGATTGATTACATGGAAGCGCATCCCGACGTTGGTGCGTGTGGTCCAAAGTTACTGTTGCCCGATGGTTCGCTCGACCTGGCGTGCCGGCGCTCGTTCCCCACGCCGGAGGTCGCCTTCTATCGGATGATCGGTCTGTCGCGCCTGTTCCCGCGTCACCCGCGCTTTGCGCGCTACAACCTGACCTATCTGGATGAAAACCGCGAGACTGAGGTCGATTCAGTGGTGGGTGCCTGTATGCTGGTGCGAACCAGTGTAGTGCGCGAAATCGGGTTGCTCGATGAGACGTTCTTTATGTATGGCGAAGACCTTGATTGGGCGTACCGCATCAAACAGTATGGCTGGCGTATTATGTATGTTCCATCGGCGACGGTGTACCACCACAAACGCGCATCGAGCAGCCAGCGTCCGGTGCAGACGATCCGCTGGTTCTACGATGCCATGCGAATTTTTCACCGCAAGCATTTTGCCGCCACTACTCCGGCTTTGCTGAACGCATTAATTGAAACCAGTATTACACTGAAGGAGTTCCTCAGCCTTGGCAGCAATCTCATCCGCACCCCGGTCTCGCGTCGCGCCCGGTAAAACGATGCGCCAGCGCTCATGGGTGGTGCGCACGCTGCTGATACTGGCGCTGATTGCCTGTGATTCGCTGGCGCTCAATGGAGCGTTTATCGGCGTCTATCTGTGGGCGGCTCGTGCTGATGCCGCGTTTGCAACTTCACTTGTTACCGCTGGTTCGACGACATGGCTGATCATGCTGTTGATCATGAATGTTTCCATGGCTGTCGCTTTTGTGGGAGGCAGTCTGTACTCGTTGCGTCGCGGCGTGTCACGGGTGGATGAGTTCTTCAAAGTGATCGTAGCAGTTTCACTTGGAACATTTGCTACGCTGATCATCAACGCGATGCAACCGCAGTTCGGACGTGATCCTCTTCCCTGGAACGAGCAGGTGCTGGTGAGTGGCTGGATCGGCGCTGTAGCGGGTGTGGTCGCGCTAAGGTGGGCACACCGTTCGGTGCTGACAGCATTGCGTCGGCGCGGGATCGATGTGCGCCGTGTGATCATCGTCGGAACGCGCGATCCAGGGCGGGTGGTGCTCAACACCATCCGACGCCAGCCCGAAATGGGGTATCATGTCGTCGGTTTTATTTCGAACTCAACGCCGGTTGGCACCCTGGTCGAGGGGGTGCCGGTGCTTGGCAAGCCAGCGGCGCTTGGTCGTGTGATACGCGCAGCACAGGCGGATGAGGTCATCATTGCAGTGTCGGGGAGAACGTCGGCGGAAGTGCTGGACCTTGTTGCTCTTGCCGAGGATGAGTCGGTCGAGATTAAACTCTATCCCGACGCTTTTCAACTGATCACCAATAATGATATTTCAATCGGCGATGTGAGCGGCTTACCCCTGATCGGTATTCGTAACGTTGCACTCGACAGCCCAATCAACCGGGCACTTAAGCGTGCTCTTGATTTGGTGGTTGCGATCCTGGTATTGACCATCAGTTCGCCGGTCATGCTTCTGATCGCGCTGCTGATCAAATTCGAGTCGCGCGGTCCGGTCTTCTTTGTGCAGGAGCGGGTCGGTCTTGATGGGAAGCCGTTCCCGACCTTCAAGTTCCGCACCATGTGCATCGATGCGCCACTGATCGGCAACTGGACGACGAAGGACGATCCGCGGGTGACGCCACTTGGGCGCTTCCTGCGGCGCTATAGCCTCGATGAATTGCCACAGTTTATCAATGTTATTCGTGGGGAGATGAGTGTTGTCGGACCACGCCCAGAGCAACCGGTATGGGTCGAGCGGTTCAGTCAGAGCATCCCACGCTATATGCGCCGCCACAAGCAGAAGGCTGGCATTACCGGGTGGGCGCAGGTCAATGGGTTGCGCGGCGACACTAGCATTGAGGAGCGCACCCGCTATGATCTGTACTATGTTGAAAACTGGTCACTGCTATTTGACATAAAAATTATCATCAAGACAGTTGTTGACATTCTTTCAGGCAAAAATCGAGGGTACTGATGACGTCTCTCCACCAGTTGACGCTTTCCGAGGCGCGTGAGGCGCTGATGCGCGGTGAGATCACATCGGTCGAGTTGACCGATGCGCTGCTGGCACGGATTGCTGCTGTCGAGCCGCAGGTGCGCGCGTTTCTGACCATCGATGCTGAAGGTGCGCGGTTGCAGGCGCAGGCCGCCGATGCGCGTCGCGCTGCCGGTGATCTATCGCCGCTGCTCGGTTTGCCGCTTGGCATCAAGGATGTCATTTCGACGCAGGGTGTACGCACTACCTGCGCCTCGAAAATGCTCGAAAACTATGTTCCGGTGTATGATGCAACGGCTGTTGCGCGCTTGAAAGCAGCTGGCGCAGTGATGATCGGCAAACTCAACTGTGATGAGTTTGCGATGGGTTCCTCCACCGAGAATAGTGCATTTCAGCAGACGCGCAACCCCTGGAATCTGGAGCGGGTGCCGGGCGGATCATCTGGCGGTTCGGCAGCTGCAGTGGCGGCTGGTGAGGTGCCAGCAACCCTCGGCACCGATACTGGCGGTTCGATCCGTCAACCGGCGGCGCTGTGCGGCATTACTGGTCTCAAGCCGACCTATGGGCGTGTGTCGCGTTATGGTCTGGTGGCGTTTGCCTCATCGCTCGATCAGATTGGACCGATGGCGCGTACCGTGCGCGATTGTGCAATGATCCTACAAGTTATTGCAGGCGCCGATCCGTTCGATGCAACTTGTACCGATCACCCGGTTCCAGATTATGAAGCAGCGCTGACTGGCGACATTCGCGGGTTGCGCATTGGCGTGCCGCGTGAATACTTTGTTGCCGGTATGCAGCCGGAGGTTGAAGCTGCCGTGCGCGCTGCTATCGAGGTACTGCGCGATCAGGGCGCAGAAGTGCGTGAGATTAGTCTGCCGCACACCCCCTATGCGCTGCCAGTCTACTACCTGATCGCCCCTGCGGAAGCTAGCGCCAATCTTGCGCGTTTCGACGGTGTGCGGTATGGGTTGCGCGTTCCGGGTGAAAGTTACTTCGATGAACTGGAGCGCACCCGCAGTGCAGGGTTCGGTCCAGAGGTGCGGCGGCGGATTATGCTGGGAACGTATGCGCTCTCTGCTGGCTACTATGATGCGTACTATAAACGTGCGCAGCAGGTGCGCACCCTCATCCGGCGCGACTATCAGCAGGCGTTTGAGCAGGTCGATGTCATTGCCGCCCCAACTACGCCGACGGTTGCCTTCCCGATTGGGGCGCACTCCGATGACCCACTGGCAATGTACCTTGAGGATGTCTGCACGCTGCCATTGAATCTGGCAGGGTTGCCAGGGCTGGTCGTGCCATGCGGGTTCGTGGCAGGGCTGCCAATCGGTCTGCAACTGATCGGGCGAGCGTTCGACGAGGAAACGCTACTGCGTGTCGGCGACGCCTATCAGCGCGTTACTGACTGGCATACGCGTATGCCGGAGCTGCCGGTTGAGTAACCAATGGGTCTGTTACCGCGAAGCGCAGATTGGTTGGTCATGGGGATTGCGCGCAGCAGGCGCACGTGTGGTATTCGCTCTTGTGCCGTGAGGTTGATGAAGATTGAGCATCTAATGCTGGTATGCGCCTCGTGTCGTCGGGCTAATATTGAGAATTTAATCCAGTATGCGCCTTTTGCCGTCGGGCTAAAGCCCTCGGCTATTTAAGGCGAAGCCCGCCTGCGCGGGCTACACCGGATTATTTATTCAAAGACCATAAGCCATCGGCTATATGGGGCAAAAGCCCGCCCGTGCAGGCTGGACTGGATTGAATTCCTGAAACTCGTAAATATCTGTGATGATCCGTCATATCAGTGCCGATCCGTGTTCTATTCCGCCGTGGGGATAATGATAGGAATATAAACCGGTATTTATCTCTTGCTGTGAGGCTGAAGCCCTCGGCTATCCAGGGCAAAGCTCTCATGCGCGGGCTATACCGGATTTAATTCAATAGACTTTATCAAGGTTCATCTTGATTTTCTGAATACTTTTTGCGTTTCA
>JAGHYV010000203.1 GCA_017743475.1 Roseiflexus sp.
GCGGAGTGTAGACCGAAATTCATTTCGGTCACCGCGTGGGGCTAGAGCGGAATTATAGTGGATTATTTCTTCAAAGACCATAAACCCTGGCTGAGGTCGGGCAAGCGCTGCGGGCTGGATCAACCCAGGTCCTCCCGGCATATGGCAAGGATAACTGAAACGCCAGCCCCGCAGGGGCTTCCATGTGCTCAGGGAGGGCTTTAGCCCGCACACGCGGAGTCACGCCCGACGACGGACGAGGTTATGAGAATTGCCATAATTTCCTCAAAGACCATAACGCGAGCAGAGGGAGGGCGATGGAGACGGGGGATTCGATCTCTACCGGCGATGTGACGGGGCAGGCGATTGCCATCGGTAGCGGAGCGCAGGCCGTCTATCAGGCCATGCTCCGCCCGCTGCCGGTCGATCTACGGACGCTGGTGCAGCCGCTCATCGAAGCCTACACTGCGATTTTTGGCGGGCGCGATGCGGAACTGAACCGGCTCGACGCCTTCCTCGCCGATGAGCGCCACCCCTTCGGTCTGCTCGTCGCTCCCACCGGTCTGGGCAAAACTGCACTTTTGATTCACTGGCTCAGGCGAGTAGAGCAGCGCCCAGACGATCACTGGCACATCATCTTTGTACCGGTCAGTATCCGCTACCAGACGGCCGGCGAGCAGGTAGCGTTGCGCATGCTGGCGCACAGTCTGGCGGAGTTCCACTACGATCTCGAACAGTTCCGGCAGTATGAGCAATCACCGGCGGGTCTGCGGGCGCTGGTGATCGATTACCTGCGCCGCCCTTTTCCTGCTGGCTCGCAATTGCTGCTGGTGCTTGACGGGATTGATGAAGCGGTCGGCTGGCAGGTCGGTCCCCTCTGCGCCGTTCCGCCGCGGGTCGGGTTGAAGATCGTCGTTGCCGCCCGGCAGCGGGCCGATATGGGACATGCCGAATGGACGGCACACCTCGGCTGGGACGCCGATCAGGTGGCGCACTTCCATCTCACGGGCCTCAACCGTACCGCGCTGATTGATCTGCTCCGTGCGCAGGGCGAGCGTCTGGCAACCCTGGCTGCCGATCCCGCATTCGTTGCCCAGTTCGAGCGCATCAGCGAAGGCGACCCGCTCACCTGCAATCTGCTGATCAAAGCGCTGCTTGAGAATACTCTGTCCCCGACCGAACTGAGCCGACGCCCGCCCGGTCTGGAAGCCTTCCTCCGCGACTGGGTTGCGACCCTGCGCAAAAAGCGCCAGGATAGTGCAGCGATCCGCGAACTGCTGGCGCTCTGCGCTATTGCTTACGGTCCCCTGACAAGTGACGACCTGGAAGCGCTGGCGCCGGCGGTATTCACCGACCAGAGCACAATTGTCGATGCGGTGTGCAGCGATGAAGTGGCGCGCTTTATCATTACCGTTGGCGATCACAGCTACGTCTTCAGCCACCAGCGCCTGCGCGAAGTCTTCCTTGAACAGATCTATCCGCCTAAAGAGCGTGAACGGCTGCACCGGCGGCTGGTAGACTACGGCAAAGCCTGGTGGGCCGACCGTCGTCAGCCGCTCTCCAAATACCTGCGCCGATTCTGGTTGCTGCACTGTGCGGAGGTCGGCGAATGGGACCTGATCCGCGAGGTGGTCAGCGCGATTGTACCGACGAGCGATGGGAGTGGCATGGAGCAACCCTGGCAGACGGTGCGTTACGCCGCCGAGGGGAGCAACAGCGGCTACCTGGGCGACCTGGAGCGGCTCTGGACGCGGGCCGAGCAGCAGAACAACCTGGGGCTGGCGCTGCGCTGCGCGCTGATCGCAGCCAGCCTACGCAGCCAGAGCAGGAACCTGAGTCCAGAATTGCTGGTAGGGTTGGTGCAGGTCGGCACGCCGGCGGGCAAATGGAGTGCAGCCGCCGCGCTGGAGCATATCGCGCTAATGCCCGACAGTTGGCGCCGGAGAGATAGTCTGCAGGCATTGCTGGCAGCCGGTATCGCCCTGCCGTGGGCGCGGGCGCTTGAGGTGGCGCGGGTGATTGCGGATGATGCGGCGCGGGCTACAGCGCTGGCGGCGCTCGCCCCCCACCTGCCCCCCCACCTGCTTACCGACGCCCTCGCCGTCGCACGGGCGATTACATACGAGTGGTACCGGGCCGAGGCGCTGGCGGCGCTTGCCCCCCACCTGCCCCCGCACCTGCTCGCCGAGGCCCTTGCCGCCGCACGGGCGATTGAGGACGGATGGCAACGGGCCAAAGCGCTGGCGGCGCTCGCCCCCCACCTGGCTTCCTATCCCACGCTCGATGATCAGTTCGCGCCGACGCTGCGCGTTTTAGCCCAAAGGAGGAGGAAGGAGTTGCTCAGTGATCTGCGGGCACTGCTACCGTGGCTGGCGGCGCTGGCTGAGCGGCAACGTCAGCCCGCAGTGTGTGCGGATCTGGCAACCGCGATCATTGAGGTAGGGCGGTGCTGGCCATGAGCGATGATGAAGGCACACTATGGCGCCTTCGCCGAGGGGGTGATCGCCAGGCGCTCGGCGGCGATGATGTAGTCGAGCAGGCCACGGCAGGCGCGGTCGATCATATCGTGGACGTCGCGGAAGCGCCCGTCGTAGTACG
>JAGHYV010000204.1 GCA_017743475.1 Roseiflexus sp.
CCTGGGCGCTGAACTGCGCTGCTGCCACCTGACGCAGCGAGTGCGTCCACAATGCGCGTGCAGCAGCAAGCACGAATGCCAGGATGCCAGTGGCAACCAGGGCAATTAGGTGCGCTTCTTCTAACAGTACCAGATAGTCTGGCAGCAATCGCAACAACGCAACTATCCCGATAAGCGGCAGACCAAAAGGGGCCAGGACAGCCAGGGGCGCTGGCGCCTGGTGCGCAGCGGCGAGCGACCCGAACGCCGGCGGGAGACCGCAGAGCGTCCAGACGTATATCAGGATGCCTGCAACAATCGGGATCGATGAACCGGATGCAGCGCTAGCGCTATCGCTCAGCAGTCCTGCTAGAAGAAACAACGCCGCCACGCTGCCAGACAACGCCAGAACGAGCGGTGCATCCGATCCTGGTAGCGCACCGCTGGATCGCAGTGCGATGAACCACGCCACTCCGACGATACCTGGTGCAAACGCCAGCATTGGCAGCGCCAGGCTGCACGCGCCGATTGCCGCCATGCCGGGAATAACGATCAGGGCTGCAAACAGCCTGCCAAAGCCCCGCAGATCGGGAGGAATCGCAAGCGCCGACCCCAGCAGAGCAAGTGCGCCTCCGATAAACGCTATCAGCGCCAGGAGCCATCCCAGCGGATCGATGACCAGCGTGATCCGAAACGACGCATCCCCCCACTGCAACCAGGTCTGATCGAATACCGTCGACGGCAATCCCTGAAGGCGCGCAACGATCATCAGGATTGCGCAGAGAAACAATACCCCGGCAGCGCCCAGACCTGTCAGGCGTGCGGCGACAAAACGATCTAGCGCCAGGCAAACAACCGCGCCGATCAGAGGTAGCATGAACGCCAATGGAACCATAAGCCTATTGCTCGGCGCAGGCGACACACACCGCGAGCGACGCCAGAATTGCTATCACATCATCAAGTTGCGCCCGGCTCAGCAAGGTGCGCGCCAGCAGTCGATCACACTGACGCGGCGTATCAATCTGCACCCGGCTCAATCGCACGCCATCGCTCTCGAGTGTATAACGAATGGCGCCTCGGGGACCCTCAACGACCGAGGAGGCCTGACCAAGCGGCAATTCATGCGGCAGTTCGACAAGCGGGTCTTCTTCGGGGAGACGTTGCAGCGCAGATTCGACGAGTTTGACACTCTCATATGCCTCCAGCAAGATCAGCAGCAGACGCGCATACACATCGCCGCCTTCCTGAACGATCGGCTGAACATCAAGCATGCTGTATGCTGCATACGGCTGATCAACCCGGACATCGCGACGGATGCCAGAAGCACGCGCTAGTGGACCACGCACACCGAACTGCTCGGCTGCTGCGCGCGGCAACACACCAACCTCAACGGTGCGCATAAGCAGGAAGCGTTGATCGATGAGGCGATCAATGAAGCGATAAAGGTCGGCGCTCATCCCCGGCAACATCGCCAGTACCTCTTGCCGCTCAACTGGCGTCAGATCGTGCAACAGACCGCCCGGTGCACAGACAGGCGGCGGAATGCGACCACCGGTGACCAGCGCCAGCATATCACGGGACTGCTGGCAGAAGCGATCGAGAAGCACGCTGCGCTGATCCAGACCAATTGCACGCAGCACTGCACTCGCTGCATAGAGATGAGCCGCTGTCCGTTCCAACTCGGCGATTGCAACCCGCAGTAGCGCGGCGCGCATCCCTATGCTTCGCCGTTGCATCTGCTCAATTGCCTGGCAGAACGCCAGTGAATGGGCAAAGGAGCACTCACCGCAGATCCGCGCAACCAGGTGCAGCGCATCGGGCAGAGGTAACCGTAGTAATCGTTCGGCGCAACCTCGCTCGTTAAACCCGTTCTGATACTCGACATCGACGACACGATCATCGGCAACACGCAGAATGAAGCGCTGCGGACCGAGCCACGCAGGATGGAAAGGTCCCAGTGCCAGCGAATATGACACGCCCGCACTCCTTCGTATGCATCAGGCGCGCATTATACCACGTTATGCAGTGTGTCACGATGACCAGAGTGGAAATCTGGCTACGCCACCACGGCTGATCAGAATGTCACCGGTGTTATCTCGAGGAAGATCGGCTTCGTGCGCTGGAGTTTCCAGAGAACCGCAAACATCTGGAACATTATGCCGTATTTCTTTGCCAGCGCGCGGCGTGCGGCTTCTCCTTCAGAAGGATCGAGAATGCGCGCCTGAGCCTCGATTGTTGCACCCAGCGGCTTCCCACGCGCATCGCTTGGAGTCAACTGCACCCGAGAATTTGCACGAACGCGCTTTACCTTTCCAGAATCAGCCTGCGTTACTACGTAGATGCGATCTCCATCCTGCGCAAACCAGACGGGCGTTGGCACCGGCTGACCATTCTTGCGAAACGTTGTCAGATTCATGTATTGGTGACCAGCGAGTGGGGCAAAAAGCGCTGCTGTCATTAAAGATACTCCCTGTCTCAATGGATTCTTCCTTTCAAATGATACGCATGAGAAGCAACAACAGTTCACCCACCACTGCGTACTCTTGGCAGACATAGCATACCGGTCGTATATGGCTAG
>JAGHYV010000205.1 GCA_017743475.1 Roseiflexus sp.
GCATAATCGCCCAACTGTCCCAGCACAAGCGCGGCTGCCGAGCGATAAAATGGGTCTTCGTGGCAGAGGTGACTTTCGATATATGTCAGCGCATCATTCGTCACAGCGCGTTCACGCAGCAAACCAAGCGCACGGGCGGCGGCAAAGCGCGTTTCGGCGTCGGAGTCGCGCAGAGCGACCTGCAACAGACGAATAACCAGCGACATCGGCGGCGCATCAACCATAACGCCAAGCAACCGGGCGGCATATGCGCGCACCTGAGCGACTGCATCGGATAACGACGCCTCGATCAACGCCAGATCGTCGGCGCCATACCGACCATTGCATGAGCGCAGGCGGCGCAGCGATTCGATGCGGTTCTGCTCATTCAGTTCCCGTAGCAGGTTTCGGATCCGTGCAAAAGACCATGGATAGGCGTCGAGTTCGCGTTCAATCGTGCTGCGCAGCCAGGACCCTCGCCGTGCATTGAGGCGCTGGATCGCCAGCGGGATCGTCTGCAACTCAACCACAAGATGTTCGACTGTCACGCACACCTCCTGACTGGCGCGCAGATCACGGTCGATATCCATCACCGTCGGATAGCGATTGCGCAGCACACGCTGAACCAGGAGGTTGGCGCCCGCATCGTGCGTAATAGCCGCAAGCGTGATAGTGGCGTCCACCGGGTACGTGTGGAAAGCGTGAAAGAAGGGGTGCAACGTGCGCAACGCCAGGTGTGGCACAACGCCAGCGCCGCCGGATAATTGCACCTCCTGGCGCGGATGACGGGCGAACACATCCAGATAGTCGATGATCTGCCGCTGCCAGAGATGTCGATCAAACATAGGTCACCTGCTGGAATGTATCAGGAATAGGTCACCTGCTGGAATGTATCAGGAAGCGGCGCGTACTACACCGAGGCGTACCATCCTGCTGAAAGTATAGCATGACGCCCCGGCGCCGCAATCACGCTACACTTACAAATTGGTTACAGAAATCACGCAATTTTGATCTTCGTACCAGTCCTACTGATGGTACGCACAGAAGAAGCGCAACGTTGCAGTCGCAAGGAGTGGGGACTCAGCGTTTCATACGCGGGGCAAACGCCATTCCTGGTTGTGACGTCGCCTCGGCGGAGATGAAAAAGGCGTCCTTGTTTCACAAGATCGCCGTGATAGGAATAGGAATGGTGCCAGGGACCGGGAACGATCCGGTGACCTCGTGTTTTTCAGACACGCGCTCTACCAACTGAGCTACCCTGGCAGGCTAACACAACTTCCGCAGCAAGCACCAGCGCGCTTTCGTGGTGGGCGATGACGGACTCGAACCGCCGACATCCTCGGTGTAAGCGAGGTGCTCTGCCAGCTGAGCTAATCGCCCATGGTGCCGAGGAAGGGACTTGAACCCTTACGAACATTTCTGTTCACCAGGCCCTCAACCTGGCGCGTCTGCCAATTCCGCCACCTCGGCTTGCGCATGGCATTATAGCCCTGTTAATGCCGCTTGTCAACCGCAATCTTGTTCTCAGTTTTCTACGCTCCTCAACCTATTTATCGGTCTTTGATCTTCCTCCATCCTCCCGATGCATCTGCTATAATACCGTTCGCTGCCGCGTTTCTGCCGCAGTGATATGTTTACCTTAGGTAACGGGGCGGTAATGAATATTCTGGTTGTGCTTACCTACTATCACCCGCATTGGACAGGATTGACTGTTCATGCTGTGCGTGTGGCGGAGCATCTGGCAGAACGGGGGCATCGTGTGACTGTGCTCACGACCAGGCACAGTCCCGAACTCGCACGCGATGAGATGATTAATGGCGTGCGCGTTGTGCGTCTCTGGCCCCTCACACGCTTCAGTCGCGGCATGATCACCCCCGCATTTCCCTGGGCTGCAGCGCAGTTGATCGCCGAGCACGATGTAGTGCAGATCCATACGCCGCTTCCCGAAGCGCCAATTGTTGCTGCCCTCTGTCGCCTGCTCGGGCGTCCGCTTCTCATGACCCATCATGGCGACGTCGTAATGCCGGATAGCCTGACAGAGCAACTCATCGAACGAGCTGCGTTCCATATCCTGCGCGCTGCCGCGTCCGCAGCTGATGGTATCACGTCCTACAGCGAAGATTATGCCCGTCACTCGAAGTTGCTCTGGCCCTTTCGCGATAAACTGACCTGTATCTACCCGCCAGTGGAATTTCCTCAGCCGGATCCGGCTGCTGCCGCTACCTGGAAGCATGACCTCGGTCTCGAGGGGAAGCGACTCATCGGGTTTGCCGGGCGTTGGGTGAGCGAGAAGGGGTTCGACGATCTGTTGCGCGCGTTACCGTTCATTCGTGCTGAACTTCCTGAAGCGCACCTGGTCTTCGCCGGTGAACGCAACGTGGTCTACGATGATTTTTATCGTGTCTGCCAGCCGCTGATCGAAGCGCAGCAGGAACACATCACCTTCCTTGGTCTGATCCGGGATCGACGCCGTCTCGCCAACTTCTATGCCATGCTCGATCTGTTCGTGCTGCCCAGCCATACTGATATGATGGCGCTCACGCAGGTTGAGGCGATGTTGTGCGGTACGCC
>JAGHYV010000013.1 GCA_017743475.1 Roseiflexus sp.
CTTCTCTGATCGGCGCCTCTGCCGCATCCGTCGATGATCGCTGCGGTGCGGCAAGGGTGATGATGTGCTGCTGAACCAGGCTGGCAATACCGACGCACACGTCGATCGGGGCAATCGAGAGATCATGGGCGATGTCGAGGATGGTTCGTTTCCCGTCGATTGCTGCCAGAAGCGGGCGAGTCTCTTCACTTGCCAGCGATGCAGCGGTGGGTCCAGGAACTCGCAGGATGGGGATCATCTGCGGAACCGGCACATAGTCGCGCACCATACTCCAGGTTCGCGCCTGGTGTTCCGCCAGTTCGATGATTTCCCATGGGTCCATCCAGAGTGTCGGCGTGACCGGCGTGCTGTCGGCAACAAAACGGAATGGTGCGTTGCGCTCGGCAAACATGCGCCCAATGGCATCGACGCCGTGCAGCCCCGAAAGTTCGGCATGCTGCGGCAGACCGTCGCGGAAGAAGATCCGACCGGCGTCTGGTCCAACCTGCACCTCCAGAACCCCGCTGACCGAACTGTACACTGCCATTTCGATCAGTTCACGCAATGGAAACTGTTCCAGAGAGCCTTCGAGTTGCATGTCGCATCCCCCCTGCGAAGCGGATGGTATCGTCCGGCGCTTTTGCCTGCATGCTTCTTTGCGCCTGGTTGGAACGGGATCGGTTCCCGTGTCCCACCACTACCTCGCAATTATATCCAATCCTGCATCTGGTGTGCGTGACGATATCGCCAGCACCTGATGCATGCCGCTCGTGGTCGACCGAAACCCCGAATGCACTACCTGCGTAGATGGTTACAGAAGCCCGACAAACACAAGGAATCTGTGCTATGCGCATTGTTGGACAACGAATAGCGTCGCTCGTTACCGTGATCATCTTCCTCTGGTTCCTCTCCATCATCCTCAGACGTGTCTGGATCGTTATTTGGGTTCAAACCCCCTGGTGGGTGCTGGTGTTGATCGGGGTGATCCTGTTCCTGGCGATCGATTATCTGGTTCACCGCGCATTCGGCGGGAAGCGCTAATCCCTGTACCTCTCAATCCGCCTTTTTTTCGTATATCATCGCGAATACGTGAGTCGCTGCTATGCGGCGTGGCGAAAGACGCTCGCGTCGCCTGACGGATGTTGATGAACCTCAAACTGACTGACCGTCAGCGTTCCATTGTTGCGCTGGCGAATGACCTTGTATTGCGCTTTGTCGGGCGCGCCGATCAGTATGACCGTGAAGGGGGATTTCCGTTTGCCAACCTTGCCGATCTGCGCGAGTCCGGTTACCTGCGGCTGGTTGTCCCCCGAGTCTATGGTGGTGAGGGTGCGAGTCTGTTCGAGATGGTGCTGGCGCAGGAGCGTCTGGCGCAAGGTGCGGCTCGACGGCGATGGCGGTCGATATAACGATCCATATGATCATGATCGGTCGTCTGGCTGAAACTGCGTTGTGGCCCGAGCCGCTCTTCGGTATGGACTGTTGGTCGGTTGTTGAAGAGGGTGCATTGATCAACTCGGCGGCCACTGAGGCAGACCTGGGCAGCCCTTCGCGCGGCGGATTGCCAGCAACGCGCGCACGACCGGTTGCTGGCGGGTGGCGTGTGACCGGTCGCAAACTGTTCGTCAGCATAGCGCCTGCTCTACGCTGGTTTCTCGTGAGTACTACACTCCCACCAGATGACGAAACGCCACAGGGAGCGGTCGGCAGTTTTCTGATCGAAGCTGGTTCGCCAGGAATGCGCCTGGAGAACTCCTGGGGTGATGCGTTGAGTCTGCGCGCCAGCGCCAGTTACGATCTGACCCTCGATGATGTGTTCGTACCGGCGGAACGTCTGGTGGAACGTGTGCCGGTCGGCAAGCCGCCTCGTCCTGGCGCTCCAAGCCAGATGGCGTGGTTTGCCCTGACCCTCGCTGCCGTCTATCTGGGGATCGGTCAGGTGGCTTGTGATGCGGTGTGCGCCTATGCGCGTGAACGCTCACTGACGGCGCTCGGACGACCGATTGCCACGCTCCCCAACATTCAGCGGCGCGTCGGCGCGATCCAGGTAGTGCTGGGCGCCGCGCGTAGCACGCTGTATCAGACGGCACAGGCGTGGGAGGAGTTTCCTGCGGAACGTGCTGCAATGATGCCGCATATCGCCATGGCGAAATATCTCTGCACCAATGCAGCGTATGATGCAACTGATCAGGCGCTGCGGATTGCCGGAGGTTTTGGGCTGACGCGCTCACTGCTGCTGGAGCGTTATGTTCGTGATGTCCGCGCAGGATTGACCCATCCACCGAATGATGACGCTGCGCTGGAGTTGATTGGCAAACATCTGCTGGGAGTGTAGCGTGGATCTTGGATTGCACGGGCGCGTGGCGCTGGTCACCGGAGCATCGAGCGGCATTGGCACAGCAACGGCGCGCCTGCTGGCAGAGGAGGGCGCCGATGTTGTGGTCGCATTTGGGCATAACGAAGCCGGGGCGCGCCAGACAGCGACGTTGATCGAGGCGGTTGGACGGCGCGCCTGGCTGTGCGGTTTCGATGTCGCCGATGCTGCTGCGGTTGCTGCCGCCATTCGCGCGGTTGGCGAGCAGACTGGCGGTTTCGATGTTCTGGTGATCTGCGCCGGTCACAACATCGTCACCCCTTTTGCCGATGTAACCCCCGACGAGTGGGATACAGTCATCAGCGTCAATTTGAGTGGAGCATTCTACACCCTGCGCGCCGCCATGCCGTTCCTGCGCGATGGCGCAGCCGTCGTAACGGTGGCGAGCGTTGCCGCAGCGACCGGCGCGCCGCATCATGCGCACTATGCAGCAGCGAAGGCGGGTCTGGTGAACCTGACCAAAAGCGCAGCACGGGCGCTGGCGCCGCGGATCCGCGTCAACTGTGTCGCTCCGGGTATCGCGCTCACGCCAATGGGACGCGAGACCGTTGCCAACCTGCCCCCCGATTACGCCTGCGACAAACTGGCGCTGCAACGCTACGCGGAACCGGAAGAAATCGCGCGCTGCATCGTCTTTCTTGCCAGTCCGGCTGCCAGTTTTGTGACTGGCGCGACCCTCAATGTCAACGGCGGACGAGACATGCGTTGATTGACGTGCCGCGCTCCAGATGCTACACTTGCGCCGTGTGCATCACCTGTGATTGATGGAGGGACGTATGTTCGAGAAGGTGGATCACATCGGTTTTGCTGTACGCGACATCGACAGCGCTATCGCCTTCTACAGCCAGACGTTCGGCATCAGCGATTGGGAACGCATTCCTATGCCAGAGCGCCATATGGAGGTTGCCGCAACACGCATAGGCGATGTACTGCTTGAACTGATCGCTCCAACCTCGGACGAAGCGGCGTTTGTGAAATATCTGAACGAGCGCGGTCCTGGCATGCATCACATTGCCTATCGGGTGAATGACATCGTGGCTGCTCTGGCGGAGATCAAGGCGCGCGGAGTGCAGTTGATCGATGAAACGCCCCGTCCAGGGCTGCACGACACGCTGGTTGCCTTCCTCCATCCGAAGAGTTGCCAGGGTGTGCTGGTCGAGCTAGTGCAACATCGCCACTGACGACATGACAATCCATCAACGAGGGTTCTGTGCCTGAACATCTGCGTCGCAGTATTCTTGTTTCGCTCGCCTTTGGTCTGTTCGTGGCGATTGCGCTGGGGCTTATCAGCGACATCCGCGCTGTGGCGTCCAGTTTTGGCACGTTCGACTGGGGGGTGCTGCCAGCAGTGCTGGGGTTGACGCTCTTCAACTATGTGCTGCGCTGGTTGAAGTGGGATTATTATCTGCGCCGCATGGGCATGGGCAATGGTGTCGGGTATTACGACAGTGCACTGCTCTTCACCAGCGGCATGGTGATGGCAGTGACGCCTGCCAAGGTTGGGGAGGTGCTGAAATCAGCGCTGCTGAAACGGATCAATGGCACTTCAATCGCTGCCTCTGCGCCCATCGTGCTGGCAGAGCGCATCACCGACGGTCTTGCGATGCTGCTGCTGATGGGCGCAGGATTGACGTTGTATCCGCCAGCGCGCCTGGTGTTTGTGGCACTACTGGTGCTAACGGTTGCCGGATTGCTGCTGGTTCAGTCGCAATCGCTGATGCAGCGCGCGCTGACAATACTGGCGCGGTTGCCGTTTGCTGGCAAAGTGGTGCCGCGCGTGGCGACCGCATACGAAAGTAGCCGACAACTTCTCTCGTGGCAGTTACTGTTCGTCTCCACAGTTATCAGTGTGGTGTCATGGTTTGGTGAATGCGCCGCCATGTATTATGTGCTGATTGGTCTTGGGATCACTGGCGAGGCGCTATTGCTGAAAGCTACATTTGTCTTTGCCGCATCAACCCTCTTCGGTCTGGTGTCGTTTCTCCCCGGCGGTCTGGGGGTATCGGAAGCTTCAAGCACCGGCTTGCTGGTGTTGCTCGTGCCGATGGCCGCAGGTCCGGCGACGACCGCAACCATCATTATCCGCTTCTGCACCCTCTGGTTCGGCGTCAGTCTGGGGGTGGTCGCGCTGGCGCTCTTCGGTCGGCGGTATGGTGCGCCAGTTGCCGAAACGTCGCGTGCAGCGTAGGAAGTGGAGGTTGCAGGGTGAATCAACGGATTATCGCTCTTCTTCTCACACTCACAGCACTTCTGCTCCTCTCCTCGTGCGCCAACCGTCCGCTCCTTAGCGACGTGCGCCTGTCGGCGTCCGAGTTGCGACCGACCGGTGCAGGAGAAGTAGTAACCATTGCCTATGCCATTGGGCGTCCGGCGCGAGTGACAGTTGCGCTGGTCAATGACCAGGGAGAGCGCTATGTGATCCGCCGCAATGAGCCACGGCTCCCTTCTAATGAGCCGTATATGCTGCGTTTCGATGGAACGGCGCCAACCGATGACCCCGTGCTGCTGCGACGGATGCTTCCCGGTGGTACATATACGGTAACAGTCGAGGCAGTTGGTGACGATGGCACGCGCCAGACGGCAGAACAACCGCTGACGATCATCGGGCAGGCGACGCCACTACCACTCATCGAGAACCTGGTCGTTTATCCCGACACGATTTCGCCTAACGCCGACGCTATTGACGATGTAGCTGAGATAACCTACCAGTTGCCAACGACGGCGACGGTGGATATTGTGATCGTGTCGCCTGACGGCAGAGAAACCTATCCATTCGTCACGGGTGCAGAAGAAGAACCAGCATTGCAGAAGCATGTCTGGAACGGGCGCACGGTTGATGGAACGTTGCTTCCCGATGGTGTGTACACACTGGTTATTCGCGCACAGGATCGCTTCGGCAATCTGGTCGAACGACGCAATCCGATAACAATCTCCGGCAGCGGTCAACCCGAAGCGTTGATCACCTACAGCTACATGGCGCCACAGTCTGTGATGCTCGGCGATGTGATCACGGTGACGGTGCGTGTCCGCAATACGGGGAAGGTTCCGATCCGCACCTACGGACCACCATCAGGATACGAGTATGACACCGATCAGGTCTTCTCGTCAATTGAGGATGGCGCATATGTTTCACGTTCCGGTGGATTCTGGCGTGTTGGCGTCGACTGGGATGCCAATAGTGGAGGTGCTGCCAAACGCTATCCCTATCGCTGGGCGCTATCGCCGCGACCACCAGAACAGTGGCGTGTTCCGTTTGAGGAAGACCTGCTGATGCCTGGCGAAGAAGCGGAGATTATCGGACGTATCCGCATTCGTCAGCCTGAGACGAAGATGGGGTTTTATGTCGGCTTGATTCAGGATGGCGTGGGCTTCTTTCAGGATCGCACCGGACGAACGATCATCAACGTCGGATTTTGAACGACTGGGGCGCCGGACTACTCTGTACCACCATAAGCGCCCGTTCAGCGGCTGCTATTGACACAAGCACCCGGTTTCAACATCGTTTGTGTCTCTCCACTGGACTGTACCGTGTCGATCTTGAGCGTAAAGCAGACCAGGCACAGGCTGCAGCAGATTTCACAGATACGGTCTCATAGGGTGGAAAGCTGCACCTGTGGAAAATCGGTACAGGAGATCCTGCCATGCCATCGGTGACGATTGCTGACATTGACGAGCGCTTGCAGCGCCTTCCTCCCGACAAGTTGATCGTTGTCTATAATTTTGTCTCATATTTACTGGAGCGCGATCTGGCGGATCTCCTGCCAGATGCCGACACCCATGCACATGCGGCGATGCTGGTGTCTGAAGCAGTGTTGCATTGTGATTGGGATCGACCAGAGGAGATTGGGATCGACTAGAGGAAGATGCTGCATGGGCGCATTTGTAAAGAGCGATGTGTAGTAACCCCATTTCCGTTTTCGGACTTGCGCGCGGCAAAGAAGCGCCTGGCCCTGGTGGTGGCGACCCTTGCCGGAAACGACGTCATTCTGTGCCAGATCACGAGCCAGGCAGTGGCTGATAGCTATTACGATGCGACAGGAACGGTGAAAAAGAACGTCGAACCGCGCCCCAGTTCGCTGTTGACCCAGATGCGCTCACCGTGCGCCTCAATTGCCTGGCGGCAGAAGGCAAGCCCAAGCCCGGTACCGCCGCGTCGTTCGCCTACCTGACTAAACTTGGCGAAGATTCGCTCACGATCGCCGGGTGCAATGCCAATCCCCTGATCACTGACTGAGACGATGACTTTTAGTTGACCATCATCGGCTGTTTCTACCGCTGCCCGCACGGTGACCAGCCCGCCGCGATGACTGAACTTGATCGCATTACTGACCAGGTTCTGGATGACGCGACCTATCAATCCGATATCGGCATAAATATTTGGGACGTCTTCTTCGACCTCAGTGCGGATAGTTATCGCGCGATCTAATGCAAGTGATGCCAGACGCTGGACGGAGTCGTGAATAATTTCGCGTATGTTGCCGATACAGCGCTCAAGCGGCATGCGTCCTGCTTCGAGTCGACTGATATCGAGCAGTGTGTTGATCATATCGAGCATATTTGCTGCACTGGTGCTGGCGATCTGCAACACATGCCGCTGCTGATCATTCAATTTGCCTGGCACGCCGCGCATCATCAGTTCGATCGATGCCATAACGCCAGAGAGCGGGCTGCGCAAGTCGTGGACAATCATGTGGGTCAAATCCTGGCGCATGCGCTCCGCCTCTTTAGTGGCAGTAATATCACGCAAGACAAGCAGCACGCCGCCGTGGCTATCACCGCTGCTCTGTGCACGGAGCACCGACCATTCCAGGTGACGTAATTGACCGGATCTTCCACTCAGTTCGCCAGCAACGAACTGCGCGGTACCGGTCAGCACATCGTCGATACCACGCTGAAGCGCCGCACATTCTTCGGTTTCATATGCTGCTGCTTCGAACCAGCGTGACAGGAACGTATCGATCGGCAATCCGTGGATGACGCCAGCATCGAGTGTTGTCAGATCGGAGAGAGCGGCATTCGCTATGGCAACTGTACCATCGGTGTCGATCAGCAGAATACCTTCGCGCGTCGATGCCAGGATCGACGCCATCTGGTCACGAGCAGTGCGTACCGCCATAAAGAGGTCGATGCTTTCGATAGCAACCGCTGCCTGAGAGGCGAACAGGATCACTGTTTCGCGATCAGAAGGTTCAGGCAGGGCATTCGTGTAAGCCACGCAGACACATCCGAGGGTGCGCTGCGTCGCGCGCAACGGGACAATCAGCACGACACAACGCGGCGCGCGCCCAGGCGCTTCCGGATCGGGTGGCAGTGTATCAGGACGACCAGTGGCGATAACCCGGCGAACAACGCTCAGCAGGCGATCATCAAGCGGCATGCGCAAGCCAATGGATACAACTGGCCGCATGATCTCGCCATCGGGAAGAAGCGCCATTGCGCCGATGGCGCCGGTCATCTCGGCGATACCGCGCGCTGTCATGCTCAGTATCTCGTGTGGGCTGCGCAGCGTCGTATTGATCGCCATACCGAACGCATTGAGCGCCGTCAGGCTGCGTAGATGCTGCTGCAGCTGCTCGTTGGTGCGTGCGAGTTCCTGAGCGCGCCGCGCCAGCGCCTGGTCGATCTTCTGGAACTGGCGGGCGTTTTCCAGCGCAATAACGGCGTAATCCGCCAGCGCCTCGAGCAGACGCTGATCCTCGACCGTAAACGGTCGCAGATCGCGCCGGTTGAGCACCTCAATGACCCCCTCCACCCCTCCAACGCTACGCAGCGGTACTGCCAGCAGCGTACGGGTTGTATACCCGGTTGAAAGGTCCATCGACCGGTAGAAGCGCTCATCTGACTGCACATCATTCACAATCACCGATTGCCCGGTGGTGGCGACATACCCGGCAATACCGACGCCGCGTGGCAACCGTTGACCGAGGATACGCTTACCCACCTGACCGGTGGTATAGGCAAACACCATTTCGCCGGTATGATCGTCAGTCAGGAGCAACGAACTCTCTTCGGCATCCAGCAATTCGGTCACCTGCCGCAGAATAATGTCCGGTACCTGCTGTGGGTCGATCGACGATGTAATAATGCGACCGATGCGGTTCAGCACCAGCAGTTGCTGAGCCTGACGCTCTGCGCGCTCATACAGCCATGCGCGGTCAAGTGCAACGGCGGCGTGGGATGCTATCGTCATCAGCAGGTTCACGTGTTCCTGGCGATAGACATACCCTTCGCGCGAACTCGCCAGTGCAATGACGCCAATCAGCCGGTCGTGCGCAATGAGGGGCACACCAACCCATGCCGGACCAGGAGTCCGACCATCGAGCATCTGCGGTTGCAAGCCGCGCCGTTCGCACTCTTTCACATAGTCACTAACGCAGAGCGGTTGTCGTTCCCGAACCACCACCCCTGCAAGCCCGACATCTTTTGACCATCGCTCGTTCGTAGGTTGTGGACGTCCTTCGTGGATCAAATAAACCGGTTCGAGTTCCTCAGTCTGTGCATCATACAGCGCAATCAGAAAGGTCGGGGCTTCAACAACGCGCTGCACTGCTGCATGGATGGCGGTGAACAGTTGGGTGAGATCGAAGGCGCTGCTGATCAACCGCCCAATCTCGTTCAGCGTTTGCAACTGCGCCGCCTGATCATCGCGTCGGCCAATATTGCCCAGCAGTGCAAGGGCAGGACCTGACTGCCCGGCAATCATCCGCAACAACGATTCGTGTTCAGGCGACCATGTCGGGTCGATCAGGTAGATCCAGCCAATCAGGGCACGGCGTGCTCGTAGCGGGGCAAAACAGATCGTACCTGCTTCGCTCTGCGACACAACGACGACCTCTCCCTCACGCAGCGTGGCGCGTTGGGTATCATCTGGCATGCATACTGGCCCGGCGCCGTGTAACAAACGTGGCTCGCCTGCTAGCAGAAGTGTGACCTGACAGTTGCGCGGTGCCAGGGTTCGCTCGATGGTGGTGACAACGCTCAGAATGCCCGCCTCAAGATTCGTTGCCTGAGACAGATCAACACAGAGTCGTTGAATAATATCTACACTACTAATGTCAAGCGCGAGCGTTTGGTTCATGAACGGCGAATTTCATATCTGTGTACGTCTGTATTTACCGCTATTTTACCAGAGGGCATTGCCAGGGGCAACAAGATGCAAGTGTTCGCATTTCTCCTGGGAGCGATGGCATCCTGCCCTTGCAGGCACGTGTCTTAATCCAGGTATGGAACAGTTACACGATGCCTTTGCGCGCACGTCGTATGCATGCTATACTCACGCATTGTGGTATGAAGACAATCCTGTTATGAACCATGAGCGGTGCATTTCGTACAGTCTGGTGGGAAGAGGGTCAGGTCTGCCTGATCGATCAGCGTTTGCTGCCGAATGAAACGAGGATCGTGCGCTGCGCCACCGTCGAAGAGGTAGCCTGCGCCATCCGCACCATGCAGATCCGCGGCGCACCTGCTATCGGATGTGCTGCCGCATATGGTATGGCGCTCGCTGCATTTAGCGCTGCGCACGATGCTACTGGCGATAGTGCGCGCATCTACGCCTGTCTGATGGAAGCGAAAGCGCTGCTTGACGCACAGCGTCCAACAGCGGTCAATCTCAGTTGGGCAACACGACGCATCCTGGAGCGCGCTCAAAGATTGAGCGATCCCTCGCCCGATGAAGTTGCACAGCGCGTGCTCGAAGAGGCGCATGCTATCCTGGCGGAAGATCTGGCGATGTGCCATGCGATCGGTCGTCATGGCGTCGCGTTGATACCGCCGCGTGGTCACGTGCTGACACACTGCAACGCTGGTGGGCTGGCAACTGCCGGTTACGGCACCGCGCTGGCACCTGTGCGCACTGCACACGAACAGGGTCGCCCGATCCATGTGTATGTCGATGAAACCCGTCCTTTTCTGCAAGGCGCACGACTGACCGCATGGGAATTGATCCAGGAGCGTATCCCGTTGACGCTGATCACCGATAACATGGCAGGATACTTTATGAAGCGCGGCGATATCGATTGTGTGATCGTCGGCGCCGACCGGATCGTTGCCAATGGCGACGTTGCTAACAAGATCGGCACCTATAGCCTGGCAGTGCTGGCGCGTGCGCATCGTATTCCATTCTACGTGGCTGCGCCGTCATCAACCATCGATTGCTCCCTGCCGAATGGTGATGCAATTCCCATTGAAGAGCGCAGTTCTGACGAAGTAACGATGCTGTTCGGGCAAAGGATCGCGCCAGAAGGCGTGATTGCCGCGCATCCGGCGTTTGATGTCACGCCTGCCGATCTGGTGACAGCGATCATCACCGAGTGCGGTGTGATCTATCCGCCGTTTGCAGGAGCGTTGCAGCGTGCAGGAATGGAACACCATTAGCGTATGCCGCTGCCTTTTCAACCGGCTTGTTTACCGTTGTTACTTGGCGCTTTGCCACACCGCAGTGCGGCACAGGCGCTTGATATATCGCGGCGGTATGCCGGTGTATTGCTAGCCTGGCCTCAACTGCCGCAGCGCAGTTTTCGTGAACATTGTCTGGTGCAGAGCATTATCGGGTTTCCCGGATTGGTCGTCGACGCAGCGGCACATCGGGTTTATGTTGATCATAATGAGGCGGAGCGTCAGATTGACACGCTCCTGCTGGCATACCTGGAACACACGATCAGCTATGCTGCGCTCAGCGCCGATGATGCCGCTGGACTTGCCGAAATAGTGCGTGTTGGCGGTGGACGTGACCTGCGCGCTGTCAAGGGACAGATCCTTGGCCCAATCAGCGTGGCGCTGCAACTTACTGATGAGCACGATCAACCGTTGATCTATGACGATATGTTGTTCGACGCAATTGCGCAGATGCTGCGCTTACGCGTGGCATGGCAAGAATTGCGGCTTAGTGAGGTTGCGCCGACGACAATCATGTGCATCGATGAACCACTGCTTGAAGCGACGACCTTACCATTCTTTCCCCACGATTGGGACCGTGTTGTTGGACAGATTGAAGAGGTGCTGGCGGGTATCAACGGATGCCGCGCTCTCTATACGTGTGGCATGGTCGACCTGCGTCGGTTGATGCAAACGTCGGTCGAATTGCTGATCGCCGATAGTGTCGCATATCGGCATCTGAGCGAATCGGATGGCGAAGAATTGATAGCATTCCTTGACCGTGGCGGCATGGTCGGGGTTGGAATCGTCCCTGCCACTGCGGAGCAACTGGCTCAGGCGTCAGTCGAGTCACTTTTCGATAAGTTTATTGCATTTCTGAGAGTTCTTGAGTCACATGGCGTCGCGCGCGATCAATTCCTGCAACGGGCACTGATAACGCCAGAGCAGTCGCTTGGTGTGCTTGATATTGCCAGCGCCGAACGTGCGCTACACTTGATCGCCGGGGTGTCGCGGCGAATCCGTGAGGAATTTGCACTGATCTGACAGGTGTGTCTATGCGTCGTATCATTGTCACCGGCTCGCTCGCCTATGATTACATTATGGCATTTCCTGGATCGTTCCAGGACCATATCGTACCGGAAATGCTGCACAAGTTAACGGTTAGTTTTCTGGTGGATTCGATGCGTCGTATGCGCGGCGGAGTGGCGGGAAATATCGCCTATACGCTCGCGTTGCTCGGTGAGCGTCCGCTGGTGCTGGCAAGCGCAGGTCAGGATTTTGGCGAGTATCGCACCTGGATGGAGCAGCGAGGGATTGATACCAGCGGCATCGTCGAAGTTGCTGAAGATTTCACTGCGTCGTGCTTTATCAACACTGATCGCAACAATAATCAGATCGTTGCATTCTATCCAGGCGCGGCAAGTTATTCGCGCTACCTGTCACTTGAACAGTTGGGTCTGGGACCAGATGATATCGTCATTATCTCGCCGACCGATCCGGAGGCAATGATGCGTCACGCCGCCGAGTGTCGCCGCATGGGCGCGCAATTCGTCTTCGATCCTGGTAAACAGACGCCACGTTTGAGCGGCGACCAGATTCTTGCGGGGATGCACGGCGCAACTGTGCTGGTTGGGAATGACTACGAGTTTGCTATGATGGCGCAGGCAACCGGGCGCCCGGTTGAAGAACTGCTGCGAGCCGCGCCACTGACAGTGGTAACTCGTGGGGAACACGGTTCGACAATCTACGACTGGCAGCGGGATGAAGTTCACGATGTACCACCAGCGCCAGTCGAGAAGGTTGTCGATCCGACTGGCGCCGGAGATGCGTATCTTGGCGGTTTTGTTTTCGGACTGGCGCACGAGATGCCACTGCCGGTCGCCGGTCGTGTGGCAGCGCTGGCAGCCTCGTATGCCATCGAACAACGTGGCTGTCAGGAGCATTCCTACACGCTGGACGAGTTTATGGCACGCTATGAGCGCGTATTTGGGCGAGCGCCGGAACTTGCGCGTCTTAGCATTATGGCGATGGAGCGGTGACACAACGCTCACACGAAGTGGCGTCACCGTCATATCAGGTTCACTTTGGTTGTATACCATTGGCAAAAGTGCACAGTGCGCAGAGGAGTAGTATCGATACCATGGGAAAGAACTTCGATATCAAAGATGTCGATCTGGCAGACTACGGACGCCGACGCATCGACTGGGCTGAAGCTGAAATGCCGGTGCTGCGCCGGATCCGTGAGCGCTTCGCCCGTGAGCAACCGCTGAAAGGGGTGCGCCTTTCCGCCTGTCTTCACGTTACGGCAGAAACCGCAAATCTGATGCGCACTCTGGTGGCGGGCGGCGCTGATGTGGTGCTCTGCGCTTCCAACCCCCTCTCGACGCAGGACGACGTTGCTGCGTCGCTTGTGGTCCATGATGAGATTCCGGTTTACGCCATCAAAGGTGAGGACCGCGAAACGTACTACCGTCACATCACCGCCGCGCTCGATCACAATCCGCATATTACAATGGACGACGGCGCCGACCTGGTGACCGGTGTTCTCAAGCAACGCCCCGATCTGATTCCCACGATGCTGGGCAGCACCGAAGAGACAACAACCGGTGTCATCAGGCTCAAAGCGATGGCTGCCGATGGTGTACTGAAGTTTCCGGTCATTGCAGTGAACGATAGTGATACCAAGCACCTGTTCGACAATCGCTACGGTACTGGTCAGAGCACCCTGGACGGTATTCTGCGTGCGACTAATGTGCTGTTAGCGGGTAAAACCTTCGTGGTCGGTGGTTATGGCTACTGTTCGCGGGGTATTGCAGAACGCGCACGTGGAATGGGCGCGAATGTGATTGTGACTGAGGTCAATCCGATCAGAGCGCTGGAAGCCGCAATGGACGGCTATCGGGTTATGCCAATGCGTGAGGCAGTGAAAATCGCCGATTTTGTGGTTACTGCAACCGGGAATAAGAATGTGCTTGACGCGGAAGACTTCGAGGTCATGAAGGATGGGTGTATCATTGCTAATTCAGGGCATTTCAATGTCGAGATCAATATTCCCGATCTAGAGGCGATGGCAGTCGAGAAGCGTCAACCGCGCGCATTCGTTGATCAGTACATCCTCAAGGATGGACGGCGGATCAACCTGCTCGGTGAGGGGCGCTTGATCAATCTGGCAAGTGCCGAAGGGCATCCCAGCGCTGTCATGGATATGTCGTTCGCCAACCAGGCGCTGGCGAGCGAGTATCTGTTGACGCATAAAGGGAAGCTACCGAACGGTGTACATGCGCTGCCAAAGGAAGTTGATCGTGAGATCGCGTTGCTCAAACTTGCGTCAATGGGTATTGCCATCGACACACTGACCCCCGAACAGGCGAAGTACCTGGCTTCCTGGGAGGAAGGAACGTAAACGAGGAACCTATGTCAACATCATTCATGAAATCGCCGCGCCTCTTCTTCACCTCAGAGTCAGTGACGGAGGGGCATCCAGACAAAATCTGCGATCAGGTGTCAGACGCAGTGCTTGACGCTTTTCTGACGCACGACCCGCGTGCGCGTGTTGCCTGCGAAACGGCAACCACCACAGGTCTGATTGTCGTTATCGGCGAGGTAACCTACGAGCGGGGATACATCCCAATTGAGGAGATCGTTCGCAAGACGGTCAAGGAAATCGGATATACTGATGCTTCGTATGGTTTTGACGCCGATACCTGCGGCGTGATGGTCGCCATTCACGGTCAGTCGCCCGATATTGCTCAGGGGGTTGATCGTGCGCTCGAAGTGCGCGGCGATGGGTTTGTGACCGATGAGGAGGTCGCAACAATCGGTGCGGGCGACCAGGGGATGATGTTTGGGTTTGCGTGCAGAGAAACGCCTGAGTTGATGCCTCTGCCAATAGCACTGGCGCATCGCATCGGTCGCCGCCTCGCCCGATTGCGAAAGGAAGGCGTGTTGCCGTATCTGCGCCCCGATGGCAAGAGCCAGGTGACGGTCGAGTATTCGTATGGGCGTCCAGTGCGTGTTGATACAGTGCTGGTCAGTAATCAGCATGCGCCTGACGTAACCCAGGATCAGATTCGCCACGACATTATTCACCAGGTGATCCATGCCGTCATTCCGCCGGAATTGATCGATGAGAACACGAAGTACTACGTCAACCCGACCGGACGCTTTGTGGTGGGCGGACCAATGGGTGATAGCGGTCTCACCGGTCGCAAGATCATCGTTGATACCTACGGCGGGATGGCTCGCCACGGTGGAGGTGCATTTTCAGGCAAAGATCCGACCAAGGTTGATCGTTCCGCTGCCTATGCGTGTCGCTGGGTCGCCAAAAATGTGGTAGCAGCCGGTCTTGCGGATCGTTTCGAGATCCAGGTGGCATACGCGATTGGCGTTGCGCATCCGTTGTCGATAAGTATCGAATGCTTTGGCACCAACAAGGTCTCCGAAGAGACCATCCTCAGACTGATCAATGAGCATTTTGACCTGCGCCCCGGTGCGATCATCCGTGACCTGCGCCTGCGTCGTCCGATTTATCGCCCGACGGCGGCATACGGGCATTTCGGACGCGACGATATCGATGCCCCCTGGGAGCAGACAGACCGCGCCGAAGCACTGCGGCGTGCGGCGGGGTTGTAGGAAGTACCAGGATGATATTCTTTCACCTGCCCTCGAAGGCGAAAGTGACAATCATTTGGGTGCGCCATGTCCGCAGGGCGCTGCTAGCGGTGACTATGTGACCTTTACCATTGGGTAGGCAGGTGCTGGGAAGGTTCCATACTCGCCGCTGCACCTTTGCATCGGATCGATGCAAGGGAGTGCGTATGCGCCTTTTCAATCGTCCAGACCGCACGGCGCTCGCTGAAGGCTTTTCGCACCAATTTTCTGTTCCTGATCTCCGACGGCGTGTATCCGCCGCATCGACAGCAGCGGCTGTGCCAGTGGTGTCAGAAAGTCCGACTGGATTGGGCGCAAGCCCGAGTATTCGTCGCGCCAGGGGCGACGGCATTCCTCCAGAGCGTTATCCAGCGCAGCGTGAACAAAGGCGTTATTGCGCTGGAAGAAGTGCAGAACCTGCACCGTCTATGGCAGTGTCTGGGATTACCAGAGGATGTCGAACCGATGGCGCGCCTGTATGAACCTGGTTGAGCACAAAATCGAGCATCTGCTGATCGAGCGCGCTATATATCTGAGCGAGGAACGGGTCATCCAGCGCCTGATAGAGCAGATTGGCGCGTATCATCTCCCAAAGGATTGCGAGAAGCGCCTTCAGCATCTTTTGCAATAGCAGCATACGTATGCCCGATTGATGGCTGGCATACTGCCGGTTATTGTGGCACCTATCGACCTGCCAGACGGCGAAGTGTGTCACGATGACCGCGAGATTTCGTTTATCGAGGCCCAGCGCAGCCGCACGTCACTCAGGAACCGGCTACCTGGCAGTGACGTGCAGGCGGGTCGTAACGCTGGCGCCGCAGGGTGGCAACGCAACGTACTGGCACGATATTTGCCAGTATCCAGTTGCATGCCGACAGTGCCGTGCAGGTCGTGATGGCGACGTCTAACCTGATCCTGTACTGCGACGAACTACAGTATGTCGCCACTCTACTCATCGGCTCGTTGCGACATTATACGCAGCGTACTGTCCCTCCGCCTACTCCGAACAAGCGTCTCAGTCCGAGAGCGTGGTTGGTATACGTAGGCAAAACTAAAGCGCGGAACCTAATTGTTCCGCGCTTTGGTGTCTATCTCTGGAGCCGATGGTCGGATTCGAACCGACGGCCTGCTGTTTACGAAACAGCTGCTCTACCGCTGAGCTACACCGGCCTATCCTCAACGCTACCTATTGTAGCATAGAGCGCATCAGGACGCAAGCCAGAAATACCGGTCTGGCAGTGCGTCGCTATTGGTATACACCTGATGATGCGCCTTTTCTATGGGCACAAACGATAGTCAAAGCAAAAATTGCACACAGTCTCATCTGATCGTCCACGTGCCTGCCATGATCTGGCGCAACATCCATTCCTGGAGCACTGCGCGGCATTGCAGGCACTCCAGGTCGTTTATCAGCGCTGCGATCTGGTCCACGGTGCAGGAAACGGAACGATAGATCAACGAATGATCGATAGCTGCGTCATCGTTGATTGTGGCAATAACGCCGAACAGCAACTGGTTCGAGAACGAACTGTTGGTGATCCATCCCTGCTCGTTGAGCAGTGCCAGCGTCGCAATCGTCTCCGGTACAATACCGAGTTCGCGCTGCATGATCTGCGGTGCCATCTCAAGAGGCACTGTGCCGGATGGAACGCGACCGCCTGGCAGGTCGAGCGTCATCCGCCCGACGCCGGGACGGAACTGGGGATGCGGCAGCAGCACCTGCGCACGCCAGATCGGGATCACAATCACCGATGGCACACGCTCAACGCGCCAGTAGTCCAGTTCTCTGCCGAGATCGTCGGTCCAGCGCTCTGCGACCATCCGCACCCACGGCGATGCGATGGCGACGATTTCTGCGATGCGCTGCCAGGGGCGCGGTGGTGATGGTTCAGTCATAGGACTCCTCTGCCAGTCGATCTGTCGTTGTACTGGTAGTGTTCCATTTCGGGAACTGCACTGCTGATTCTACGCTATCTTGCGGGTTGTGGGGCATCGATTCACTTTGAGTTGCACGTCACGATCACGCTAAGACGCAGTAGCCAGCGATTATCTTTGAGTCACTCGTCGGGCAGCATCCACCGCTCTGTGCTTTGCCGTCCATCTCGATCCGACCAGCGGAGCTGCACGAAGCGAAGAGTGCATGATTTCAGCCCGACGCCGAATCCTTAGGCTGCGCGGCGATCTTCTGCCTGACACGCATGTGGACTGTCAGGAGTCACTCATCGCTGTCAAATGCCTGTCCATACGCGACGATCTGTAGGATCGTCTCTTTAACGGCGGAGATCGTGCGTGGCGGGATCAGAATGAATGATGGACAGAAAGAAGTAGGTGACGCTCAAGCGTTCTGTGAGGCTGTCTGCCCGATGACGAACAACTTCGAGATGCGGCAGCGGTCTCTGCTTCAGGAAGATCGCGTCGATGGGATGCCAGCGTGCATCCAGATACACACGCTCATAGAACAGTTCGTTTCTTCCCAACGCGACGCATACTGGCGGGGTGGGATGGCGCATACGTTCGATGGAGAACCAGTTGATCAGATAGACCGGCAGACTCAGCATACCACCCGCGATGGCGCCAGCGAGGGTTCCAACCAGGACACTCGCTGCCGCCTCGGCCAGATCCCCGCTTTCGGTCATTCCTACCATCACGCCTAAGAGAAACCCGGTCACGCCGAACATGATGGGCAGACATCCGTAGGGCTGAGAGTCGCTGCGCATGCGTTCATAGAAATACTGGTGCACCCGTTGCCGTTCTTCTGGCGTATACACCCACGCCACGAGCACGCAATCGCCCTACAGAAACTCCGACCCCCGACACCGATTGATCCATCCTCCGACCCCGAAGAGCAGCGCTGTAGTCAGGAAGGTTATGCCGAATCACGCCTAGTGCATAGAGATATTCGGTACTGCCGCTTATGGCAACGGCGCCTATTCCGACAACAACGCACAATGCTGCCAGCGCCCCCAGAGTCAAGGACGCTTCGGCGTGAGGCTGCCTGAACGATTGGGCATAGGCGCGGATTTCTGGCAAAGCCTGAGATGATGGCGGTTGTGCGAGCGCTTGAGTGGAGTGTTCTCCGGCGAATGACTCTTCTGGCAATAATGTGCCGCATGACTGGCAAAAGCGCGCTTCTGGCGACTGGAGCGCATCACAGGACAGACAGGTGCGCATCGATGAGGGAATGCTTCACCTTCGGGCCTGCCAGCGTGATGTCGAACGCTGGCAGTACGGCATGCTGAGCCACAACAGCCCTGTCATAATGATCGCCGACGTCAGACACCGTAGACAGGTAGCCCTGATAACGAACGGTTCGAGAAAGGTGAGATAGATTACAGCGTGCCGATCAACGCCAGCACTGGCAACAGCAGGGCAGCGCGCTTGCTAGATGTGCCAGGCAGGAGATGCGCTACAATCCACACGATCAGGATCGTGCCATATCCTGCAACACCTGCCGCGCCAACCGGAATAATGCCGAAGAGCTGCGCGAATTCACTCTGCTGCACCGTCTGACAGTCGCCCACCGGTCCGCATATCGCCGGAGCGCCGGTTGTTTCGATGAAGGTCAGATACGCTGCCACTGCCATGCCGCCAATCGCCAGCAATGGGATTGACCGGTCACGACGGCAGGTGAGTGGTTTACCCAGACGTGACCAGGTGATACCAGCCCACATAACAGTGAGCAGCATGCCGATCAGCACGACTACGGCAAGCGCATTGGCTGGCAGGTCGCGCAGGAAGGGCAGGGTTTCGGCGGTGGCGGATGGTAGCAGCGCCGCCGGAGCACTCGTTGGCACAGCGGCAAGCAGGTCTGCCAGACCGGGAAGCGGGGGCCAGTCGCTGCCGCCACGCGCCAGGAGCGTTTCGATCAGACCTGGCAGGCGTCGTGGGATTTCGACAGAACCGACCAGTGCTGTATCGCCGATAATCATTGTCGGAACGCTGCGCCGCGCTTCGGGAATGGCGTATCCAACGATCGCCTCATGGTAAATCGCCTTACCCTGCGCCTGATCGACATCGAGCATCAGGATCTGCAACTGATCGCCAAATCGCTACTGCAGGGGCGGCAGGTGCTTGCCGATAACGATGTGGCAATGACTGCAGCGTGGAGAGTAGAACAGCACAGCACGGACTGTTGCAGCTGCGAATGCGGAAGACATCCCTGCCATCAGCGTGAAGATGAGCGCGCATAGCGACAAAAAGCTACGCATGGCAATCTCCTTTACTGGTTGCCAGCCTGATTGTACGTCGAAACGCCAAGTGCGCGGGGGAAGTATCAAGAACTGAGAGCTGAGAACTGAGAACCAGGAACCAGGAATTGAGAACTGAGAACCAAGAACTGAGAACCAAGAATTGAGAACTGAAATTTGTGCGCGTATGTAAAGAACCACGCACCTGGTACGGTGTGGTTCAATAATTCCGCATATTGCTGTTGAGTCTTGTATAGATAAGTCCAGTATGGACCGCGCAGGTGGGCGTCTCATTCCATAGCCGAGGGCTTATGGTCTTTGAAGAGAAGAAATAATCTGGTATAGCCCGCGCAGGCGGGCTTCGCCTTGCCTAGCCGAGGGCTTCAGCCCCACGGCTAGCGCGGTATAGCGGATTAAATTCTCAATCTTCATCAGCCCCACGGCTGGGGCGGTATAGCGAACTTAATGCTCAATCTCTATTAGCTCTACAGCAAGCTATCCTATTGGTTATTGTCTATCGGATTTTCATTAATGCTCAATCTCCATGAGCCCTACGGCAAGAAGCGCAAACCGGTTTATATGAGCGCACCAGGAAGGATGCACCCGAAGGCGCACTATGGGCGCAGAGAGAGTGCCCGCCGCATGGTTGATCGCATAAGCGTCGGCGTCTTTCGTAATCCTGGTCCAATGGCAAACCGATTGACTACTAATTCTTATTCAGTTCCCCCGCGAACTGGAGCTGATACAGACGGTAATAGTAACCGCGCTTCGCCAGCAATTCGTCGTGCGAGCCATCTTCTACGAGGCGCCCCTTGTGCAGCACCAAAATCCGGTCAGCGTGGCGGATCGTCGAGAGACGATGCGCAATAATAATGCTGGTTCGCCCCTTGATCATGCGCTCCAGTGCTTCCTGGATCAACCCTTCCGTTTCAGTATCGACACTTGATGTGGCTTCGTCAAGGATGAGCAGTACTTTGGGGTTGAACGCAATTGCGCGGGCAAATGCCAGCAACTGACGCTGACCGACTGACAGATTGCTGCCGCGTTCGCGCACTTCGTAATCATAGCTGCCTGGCAATCGCTCAATAAACGACGCTGCACGCGCAATCTCCGCAGCGCGGCGAACCTGTTCATCACCGATGCTCTCGTCGTACAGGCGGATATTCGAGGCGATGGAACCGCTGAAACATACTGGATCTTGCGGTACGGCGCTGACATGTCGGCGCAGGTCGGTCTGGCGCAGTTCGCGGATATCGATCCCGTCAAGTTTGATCGAACCGCGCTGAATGTCATAAAAGCGCGCCATCAGGCTGACAAGCGATGTTTTGCCCGCGCCGGTCGCCCCCACCACAGCCACTGCCTGTCCTGCCGGAATGGTGAACGAGATACCGCGCAGCACCCAGCGGTCATCGGTGTCCGTCAGCCCGGATCCATCGGGTCCGGCAGCATCAGTATCGTAAGTGAACCATACGTTCTCAAACGCGATCTCGCCGCGGACCGGCGTCGGCAACGCACGCGGATGTTCTGGATCGACGATCGTGGCAGGCGTGTCGAGCATACGGAATATCCGTTCCGCAGACGCCATTGCTGATTGGAATGTATTGTAGCGTTCAGCGATCTGGCGAATTGGCTGGAATGCCTGGTCGGTATACTGAATGAACGCAACCAGCATACCGAGCGTTGCCACGTCTGCCAGCACCGCCTGCCCGCCAAAATAGAGGATCAGCGCCATTGCTGTCACTGAAAGGAAATTAATGAGTGGGAAAAAGACCGCGAAGGTTCGGTTCGACTGCAACTGAGCTGCCAGATAATCACGGCTCAGTTCGGCAAAGCGAATGCGACTCTGTTCCTCACGGTTGAACAATTGCGTGATCAGCACTCCACTAATCTGTTCGTTCAGAAAGGCATTGATCCGCGCAATACGTTGCCGGACGCGCCGGTAGATGGTTCGCATGATGCGTTGAAACGCACCAGATGCCAGCATCACTGCCGGAAACACGATGAAACTGATTAGGGCGAGACGCCAGTTCAGTGCCAGCATAATAATGAACAGCAGTCGTACCAGATCTCCCAGGAGCGCCACCGTTCCCTGCGTGATAAACTCGTTCAGCGCATCGACGTCGTTCGTCAGGCGGGTGATCAATCGTCCGACCGGGTTACGGTCGAGGAATGCCAGGCTCATACGCTGGATGTGGCTGAAAATACGGGTACGGATGTCGACCATCACCTGCTGCCCGACCGATTGGACGATGTAGGTTTGACCGTAGCGAAAGCCGAATGCAGTCAGCAGCGCCACGATGTACACCCCGAAGATCGGCAACACGCCGGATGGGTCGCGCGCCGCGATGGGACCGTCGATTGCCTGTTTGACCAGGAATGGCGGAATGAGTTCCACCGCCGCGCCACCGAACATCAGCGTCGTTGCCAGTGCGAGTCGATGCCAGTACGGTGCGACAAAGACACCCAGACGACGCACCAGGGTTGCGTCGTATGCTTTTCCAAGGATTTCATCATCATCGAAATGTGCGCCAGCAGCCATATCGCATTTCCTGACACCGGATGCAGCATCGCTCCGGTGACTGTTCGCCTGTCATCGCTCTCCATCAGAGGAGTTGTGGCGCGCTGACGCCCGAAATGGGAGATGGAAACGCAGGGGCGCGCTGGAACAATCTACCCTGGTAAGCGCCTCTACCGCCACCGACGAGGTGCAACACTCAACTCCTTACCCCTCCTCAAGTTCCGCTTGCAGCAGTTCCCGGCGGTACATGTCGGCGTACCGTCCACCGCGTTCGAGCAGTTGACGATGGGTGCCGCGTTCGACGATCACGCCATCGTGCAGCACAATGATCTGATCGGCATCTTTCACTGTGGCAATGCGCTGCGCGATAATGATGCTGGTGCGCCCTTTCATCAGTGTGCGCAAACCGGTAAGGATTTCAGCCGCAGTGTGCGTATCGACGCTGGAGAGGGCGTCATCAAGCACCAGAATGGCAGGGTCGCGCAGGATGGCGCGGGCAATCGCGGCGCGCTGCTTCTGTCCACCAGAAAGGGTAATGCCACGCTCGCCGATCAGCGTGTCGATACCCCGGGGAAACTGCTCGATATCGTTGATCAGGCGCGATACGGTGAGCGCCTGCATCATCTGTTCATCAGTCGCGTCCGGTCTGCCGAATGCAACATTCTCGCGGATCGGAACGCTGAACAGGAAGGTGTCTTGAGGAATGTAGCCGATACCGCGTCGCAATGCGTCGAGCGGCAGGGTGCGCACATCATGCCCGTCGATCAGCACCTGTCCTTCGTCCGGGTCGCGCACCCGCGCCAGCAGGTTGACGAGGGTCGTCTTGCCAGCGCCGGTGGCGCCGACGATTGCCAGTGAACTGCCCTGCGGTTCCCCAGCGTATCCGCCGGGCGTAGTCTGCCGTGCCTGGAGGACGATGCCAGGCGTGGCATCGCCGTAATCCTGCACTACAGCGATCACGAGGTGATCCCTCATGCCACATTAGGGTGCGCCAGCACGCCGCCGCGTCGGTATCACGAGCAGGAGCTATGACGGCGCTGCATCGGGTTGTATGCTTGGTCGAAATGACTATACCTTGTGAAACTCATCAACAGCGCGCGTGCGAATCATCGCTGGAGATTGCAGGACATAGTGCGGGTTTGTCAGTCTCCTGCGTTCTGATCTTCGTTGGAGGAGGATTCATCTGCGGGAGGTGGCGGGTTGTCCGGAGGAGAGACAGTTATAGCTGGTGGTGACTCAACTGGCTTTTCCAGCGGATCGCGTCCCATCCAGAGGAATGTCACTTCGACGACGGCGCGGTCGCCTTTAATGCCAAGGTCGTCCCACCAGATACCGTCGGCAATGTCGATGGCAGAGGGGAAACGTACCCGACCATGCTGTGCACGACCGTTATTGTGCCCATCGAAGAAGGCAGCATGATCCTGAGGCCATCCCTGACGCAGGTCGCTGAAGTACCGTCGATCCTGGGGATCCCAGTAGTTGTCGCGCGTGTTCCATGGACCGACATCATACACCGGGGCGACGACGCTGCGCCCCTGGTAGGTGATCCGCACCTTGTATTCATCGCCGCCGCGACTGGAGAGAACACAGACGCATGGCAGCGCAACAAAGCGGTCGCGTCTGACAATCCGGTGGCCGTTGGCGGTGCGCCTGCCCACCAGACCCAGGCGTGTGGCGTGGACGGTGAACGTGGGTGCGATTGGCGGTTGTGCCTGATCGAATGCCCTGAATGATGGTGTCGCGCGCTCTGGGATCAGGCGCGGGATGTGGATCGTCGGCGATGATCCGGTTGCCAGCATACGAATGCGGTACTGTGCAAAGCGTGCCGGGTGGTCGAAGTGAGTGCGCGCCCGTGGCGCCAGATCGACGACCCATGGCGTCCAGTTGACGCCATCGACGCTGGCGCGCACGTCAACCGCCACCTGGGCGCCACGGGGAAGCAGCGCTGTATACTCGACGTGCAGAGTGTCAAACTCAACTGCGTAGGCAATGGTCTCACTGACGAAAACGCCAAAACGACCGACGCCACCAAATGCGGCTGGCGCCGAAAGCGCGTCCTGGGCAAGCGTCATACTGCCGTTGGGCGCAATAATTACGCCATCGGCGATGCCAGCAGGTTGTGAAGCGGCATAGACAGGCGACGTCAGAAGGCACACGATGAGTAATGCAAATGCGACAATGCCCCTGAACAGTCGCGGGACAACATGGTGCATGAAGCCTCGTGGCTCTCTATGTTTCAACCGGACGGGGGCGAATTATACCATACTCCCGAAAACAGTTTGCAGCCGCGCGCATCACCGTGCCAGCCATCCACCATCAACGACAAGCACATGACCATGCACATAGTCGCTGGCGGACGACGCTAGAAAAATCGCAGCGCCTGCCAGGTCTTTGGGGACGCCCCAGCGTCCGGCTGGAATGCGTTCGAGGATCTGTCGGTAGCGTTCTGGATCGTCGCGCAGTGCCTGAGTATTGTCGGTAACCATATAGCCAGGCGCAATTGCGTTGACATTCACCCCAAACCGCGCCCATTCATTGGCGAGTGCCTTCGTCAGACCGGCGACCGCGTGTTTGGCAGCGGCGTATGCAGGTACGCGCAAACCGCCCTGGAAGGCAAGTACAGAAGCCACATTGATGATCTTGCCGCGTCTCTGTGCGATCATCAGGCGTCCAGCGGATTGACAGAGCGCCCAGACTGCATCGAGGTTCACATCAAGTACAGCCCGCCAGTCGTTCCAGTCGTACTCAGTCGCCGGTGCACGCCGGATAATCCCGGCATTGTTCACCAGAATGTCGAGCCGACCGAGTTGAGCGACAGTATCGTTAATAAGCCCTTCAATCGGCGCGGTACTGCTCAGATCGGCGGTCAACGCGACGCCGCGCCGTCCTGCAGAAGCAATGGCGGAAAGGGTGGCAACGGCATTGCCGGAGCGGGAGACGACTGCCACATCCGCTCCGGCGCGCGCAAGCGCCAGGGCGATCCCCTGCCCCAACCCTTTGTCGCCGCCAGTAACCAGCGCAACCTGTCCATCGAGACGAAAGAGTTCCAGCATGGCAGACCTCATGATCGCTCCGCTTGTTTGATCAACGGCACCGCTTTCTGCACCCGCGCAAGCACCGGATCGAACGCGACTGCCTGAGTGCGTCCTGTTCCGGCGAGGAACCAGAGGAAGTAGTTGGTGTACCCTGGAGCGCTGCACGTCGTATGGTAGCCGTGGGGCGCCATAAAAATCGTCGAGTCGGTGATGGTGTACGTCCGATCATAACCGCGTTCAGGGCTGTAATGCCGACGTAGTCCGAACCCTTCCGGCGGATTGACATGAAAGTAATACATCTCCTCGTAACAGGCTTCGTAGGGAAGATTGTCCACCTCGTGCCTGTGTGGCGGGTAGGTGCTCCAATTGCCCGAAGGCACGAAAGTTTCGCCGACCAGCAACTTCGCTGCTGGCAGTGCAGGTTGACTGCTGGTTGGCAGGATGTTGTACAGCGTGCGACTAAAGTTCGCAGCGTCGGCATCGATCCGCACCACCATATCGGGAGTGATCAGGTATGGTTCAGTACGCAGGTCTGAAGGCGCCAGACAGATTCCGGCATCCAGCGCGCCGTGCGCCGTGATGGTATAGGAACTGCCTGCAGGCAGGTAGACCGCGAAAGGTTTTCCGGCGAAAGGATTGGGACGCTCACCAATCCGAGCGAAGGTCTTTCCGGCGACCTGCACTGTGCAGCGCCCACCGAAAAGAACAAGCAGCGCCTCACGTTCACCGGTCGCTCCGTCGAACCTGGCGCCATCGGCAAGGATCAATCGGTTGAAATCGAGCAGTGTACACGGATTGGTATCCAGGGTATTGAGACCGTGCGCATTACCGACTCGGGTAAAGCAGATCATACGTGTACTCTCCGGTTTCGAGATGCATCGCTGGTGTCAGGCTGTTCTGTTTGCGCGGAGAGAAGATGTGCCTGCACACTACACCATAGCGTGCAGAACCATTTTCAGTGACACCTGCGTGTCATATAGTTGTGCGGTATGCTGAGTGAATGTCAGTGTTCCCAAAACGGTCGCGCCCATCCCCGTCGGACCAGTTCGGCGCGCAGATCGAGCATCGCAGTGTAGGTCGGCAGCACGTAGAGCGTCGCGCCAGGCGGCAGTCGGTTCAGCGCAGCATCGAGCGCATGCGACGGGTCGTCCGCGATGGTCATCTGCTCTGGCTCAACTCCGGCATATTTCAACCGCACCGCCATATCAGCCGCGCGTGTCCCGCTCACCGTCACGTGCGCCACGCACCCCGCCAGGCGCTCGAATTCCGCATCCCACAGCCATGAGACATCCGTGCCGTCAGCGTGGCGGTCGTTGATTAGAATGAAGAGGTGCAGCTTATGGTTGGTGTTTGATACGATGAGAGAGGTATCGCGATCTGAGGAAGCGGGAATAACTTCAGGCGCAGTGGACATGTGGAACATCCGCGCTTCGGTCAGCATGCGAACGGTTTCAGTTGCACCGACCGGATTTTTGATCAGAGCGATGAGCAACGGTCGCCCACCAGCGTTGATCCGTTCAATGCGCCCGAATGCCGCATCGAAGCATTCGAGCGATGTGCGGATACACGCAGCAGCAACACCGAGTTCCAGGCATGTCGCAGTTGCGGCAAGCGCATTGATGGCATTGTACAGTCCGGGGAGCGGTAGATGCACCTCTATCGCGCCTCCTGGAAACGTCAGGTAGAGTGTTGCATAGTCAGCACCGTGGAGATCCAGGCGTTCCAGCGCATATGCAGGTATCGGGCGTGCAGCACTGCATGCCTCGCACCGGTAATGCCCGACATGGGCGTAGAAGAGTGCAGTATAGTAGTAGGGCGCGCCACAGCGACGACAAAACCGGGCATCGCCAATCTGTGCCGCTGATCCTGCCGCATGCCGGACATCGTTGAGACCGTAGTAGCGCACCTGCGCCGTTAGCCCTTCACCCAGCGCTGCCACTGCTGGATCGTCAGCATTGAGCAGAACCGTTGTTGTGACAGGAAGACGTTCAAGCGCCGCTCGCCAACCCGCCGCAACCGTATCAACTTCGCCGTAACGGTCGAGTTGATCGCGGAACAGATTATGCAGCACGACCAGGCGCGGATTGGTTTCGGCTACCACATCGGGGAAAGCTGCCTCATCCGTCTCAAAGAGGGCAATCTGTGCCCTAAGGCGTCCGTCAGGCGATGCGCCCGCCAGCGCCGTTGTTGTAACGCCGCTTACCAGATTGGCGCCAGCGCGGTTATGAAGCAGGGCGCGTCCATCTGCCGCCAGTGTTGTTGCAATCATGCGAGTGGTGGTAGTTTTGCCATTAGTCCCAGAGAGCAGTACCACTCCCTGAGGCAGCCGCGCAGTCAGTTTCCGCAGCATGTGCGGATCGATCCGCCGGGCGACGAGACCCGGAAGCGTCGTGCCACCGCCGCGCCGCAACATGCGACTGGCGATCGCAGCCGATTGTCCAGCTGCAATTGCCAGGAAGAGTCGAACATCGAACATCATAGGCGTGCCGGGTTACCTGCCGGTCAACCCGTGGCGTGCTGCAACAACTTCAGCGATGATACTCACAGCAATCTCTTCCGGCGAGTCAGACCCGATCTTTAGCCCAATCGGCGCATGCAGACGCGCCAGCTGTTCTTCCGGCACGCCATCGGCGCGCAACCGTTCGAGACGTCTGGCGTGCGTTTTGGGACTCCCCAACGCGCCGATATAGCGCGCTGGCGAAGGCAGCGCAACCTTGAGCGCCGGATCGTCGAGTTTCGGATCGTGGGTCAGTAGCACTACAAAACTGTTGCTCGTCAACCGTCCTGGCAACACCTCATCGGGCCAGGCGTGGATCAGTTCATCGGCGTGGGCGAAGCGTTCTGGCGTTGCAAAGGCGCTGCGCGCATCGATGACAACGGTGCGAAACCCAAGCGTTTTGGCGAAGGTGACGAGCGGGATGGCGATGTGCACTGCCCCGACGATAAACATTGTTGGTGGAGGAGGAAAGGTCTCGATAAAGACCTGAACTTCTCCTTCAGAGGTAGTATATGTGCGAATTCCGCTCTCGGCGCGCGACAGCATCGCCAGCGCGTCGCGTTCGACCGCTTCATTGAGTGCAGGTTCGCCCAGCGTACCAAGCAACGCTTCATTAGGGCGCACCAGCGCTTTTGTTCCAATCTGCCCTGCTCCATCGACGATAGTTGCTAATGCGACAGGTTGCTCTGCATCGAGACATGCCTTGAGTGTCTGATATAACGTAGCCATGATTTTCCCCACAGAAACGAAAAGGGCTTGTGTACTCTATGGGCGGTATGCCGTTAAAATCGCGTGGATTTCAGGAACGCTAAAAACAAAACGCTCGCCCCAGCGTCGCACCGTTGCTCTTGGACGTGGCAACAGCAGCAAAAGTTGCAGTGGTGTCAGATGCCCACTTACCACTCCAGCGGCTCAACAAACACATCGATGATCCCACCGCATGCTAGACCGACATCCCATGCTTCATCGTCTGCAACGCCGAAGTGGAGCAATTGCGCTTTGCCGGTCTTGATCGCTTCCTGGCAGGCATCGAACACAGCGCCCTCGATACAGCCGCCGCTGACCGATCCGACCATCGCGCCGCTCGACGAAACTGCCATCTTTGCTCCAACGCCACGTGGTGCAGAGCCAAGCGTCTTCACCACAGTAGCAATTGCCACGCGCTCGCCACGCGCGCGCCATTGCTCAATTGCAGGAAGAACGTCTTTCATATGTGTGCCTCACCATTATCGCAACGTCTCACCCAATGTTGTTGGTTCCAGACCAGCAGCACGCAGACGATCAATGATGCCAGGGAGTGCGCCAGCAGTTGCTGGACGCCCATGGAGCAGAAGAATGCCGCCTGATGCCCGTGCGGGATCGGCGATAGCTCGGTTGATCCATGCCGGTATGCCGCGATCATCCGCGCTCCAGTGGTACAGTATATACCCTTCTGACGCGACTACGGCGACCGCCTGCGTGGTGTAATTGCCGTAGGGGAAGCGAAAGTACGGTCGTGTGCTGCGACCTGTGATTTCCTGCACAATACACTCAGTCTCGCGGAGTTCATTTGCTATGCCGTCAAGACCGATCCGTGAGAAAAAGGGATGTGTCAACGAATGCTTGGCAATCTCGTGTCCATTGGCAACAATCGCGCGCGCAGCGTCGGGGAAACGCTTGACCCATCGACCGGTCACAAAGAACGTCCCTTTGACCCTGCGCTGTCGCAGCGCGTCCAGGATAGCATACAACGTCGTATCATCGATTTCGATGTCGAATGTGAGCGCCACCTTGCCAGATGCAGGATTGCCGCGGTGCACCGGTTCGGTCAAGCCATAAGCCGGTTCTCCGACACGAAACAATGGTATCACTAGCGCCCGTTCAGGGCGTAGCGGCGCTTCAATATCGATAGCGTTCAGGATTGCGATGGATGCGGCATCACTGCCTAACCGCGCCGCAATACCGTCGAGCGTTTCACCGGCTGCAACCTGATGAACGGTATACCCGATCAGGGCGGGCAAGGGGGTGGGATCGGGAGTTGGCACGGCAGTTGGCGTCGCCGATGGCTCGATGAACAGCAGACTCATAGGGAGAAACACGGGATGTCGTGCGGCTGGCGCTTCCTGAACGTGCGCTGTTGGCGGCGCAACCTGAATCGGATGCAACTGGTTGAATGGTGCGTGTTCCGATGCACCGAAGAGTCGCCCGCCGACGATCAACGCAGCACACACAACTGCTGCTGCAATGAAGGGGAGTGGTCGGTTCACCGAAGGCAGGCGCGCGGCGCGGCGCGACAGCGGTTGGAACAGAACGTCCGTATTGGGTGCAATCCGCAGGGTTGGCGCACCCCACATCGCACTTGTATGCGCCGGCGCCGCGCGCCCAATAGTCACTGCCAGATCGACTGATGCTCCCAGCGCCAGGTGATAGTAACAGAGCGCCGCAAAACGCGCAGCAGCGTCCGATGGCAGCGGCATGCTGAACCTGATCGTCGCTGGCAGATGCGCATCGATCAGCAGCGCCGCGCATACGACAGGCGCAATGTTCAACGTGCTGCCATTGCCTTCGCCACCGGTCAGCGTGACCAACCGCAGATCCGTGGCGTCCGCCAGCAGATCGATCAGATCGCCAGCGTCGAACCGGCTGCCGATGTCCAGTTCCAGGCGCTCCGGCGTCAGCGTGGTGCGTGCAACGAGGTGAAGCACATGCGGCGCTTCATCTGCCAGCGCCTGACTGAGAGTTGCAGGCGTGGTATCGGGCGGTATCCGTAGCGTGAGAACGCCAGCGCGGATGTACTGCGCAAGTGCACGATTGAGGTCTTCCAGATGATGGTGGTTGCCGGGTGATGCAACTGCCAGCACACGCAACGGTTCGCGCAGAGGCAAGGGCAGCGGCAGTGTGATGCGCCGTCCAACGCGCACCAGCGCATAGTCTGTACGTAATGCCGGTTTCCAGACATTGACGCTTCCCAGCGTAAGATACTCCCAAGGGAGCGCCGCGAGTTCTGGGGAATTGATCTGGAGACGCACCTGTACGCGGGTGCCCTCTGTTGCAGCAGTGCGCGCTGCTTCCAGGATCAGGGCGCGGATCGGCGCAGTAAATAGCGCTCGTCCTAGCGCCAGACCGATGTTGTGAACGTCTTCGATATGCTGCGCACCGGTGTGCAGCACACGCCATCCCGAATCGACCAGCGCTTCAGAGAGAAACAACGCTGACACGACTTCGCGCCCGTTCCCGCTGGCGCAGGTTGGACAATGCCCCAACTCGTCGCGGGGACCAATCATGATATGAACGATGATAGGGAACGTGGCGCTGTCCGGTGCTGCTGGCATGATCTTTCGCTGGAATGGTCTGCCGCTCGCGCAGCACAATTGTATCATATTTCCAGTAAACAGTGAATCCCACCAGACGTTCACGCGCTATTGAATGACCCTCGTGCTCCTGCCAAGTTTAACCTGCAACCAGATGCTCATACTCCTGCTTCGTTCGGCGCGCAACGATGGGCCAGTCGAATGTTTCGCGCACTAGACGGACGCTCTCTTCACCCCAGTCTGCCCATTGGTCGCGCTGTTCGAGGGCGAGTCGCAACTTTGCCGCCAGGTCGGCGGCATCGCCTGGACGAGCTAGGTAGCCGTTGCGCCCGTTGAACACTTTGTCGGGAATGCCGCCTGCCGCTGATGCTACGATGGGGCGGCGGTGGATCATGGCTTCCAGGGTTACAAGCGATGAGCCTTCATAAAGGGTCGGATGCACTACCAGATCGACCTCCTCGTAGAGGTTGTGCAATTCGGTGTCGTTGAGGCGCCCGATGAAGGTGATATGTCCGGCAATGCCAGCCTGTCGCGCTTGTTGTTCCAGCGCAGTTCGTTCTTTCCCTTCGCCTACCAGCAACCAGCGCCAGTTCGGTGGAAGATGATCACGTACACGGGTGAGCGCCTCGATCAGCACGTGGTACCCTTTGTTGCGCTCTAGCCGCCCAACACTGAGAATGGTCAGGCTGGCGTCATCAAGGCGCAGCCGTTCGCGCAACTGCGCGCGCACGACGTCGTTGACCGGCGCTAGGCATTCGTCGGCGTCGATAGCGCTGGGAATAACCACAACCCGCTCTGGATCGACGCCTAGATAGCGCGGCAGGTCGTCCCGCGTACAGGCATCGGTTGCAATGGCACGATCGGCACAACGTGCGCCGTAAGAGTAGAGCGCGCGAAAGGGCGCATATGCCAGCCACTTACGCCAATCGGGCGTGCGATACTCTTCCAGCCCATGCGGGTTGGCGATGAACGGCAGGCGACGCAACAACGGATCGCGGACGCGGATCCAGCCGTAGCCGAACGCACATAATCCCTGGGCATGAACCACATCGTATGCGCCGCGTCGTGCAGCAATTGCCGCCATTCGCCCCAATCGCCAGGAATACCAGGGATAGTTGATCTGTCGCCCTAGAACAGAGTTGGGGCGCAGCAGCGGCGATGTGTAGTCGTACCGCAGTGTGATCACACGCTCGATGCCCGGCAGCGCATTGGCATGCAGATTAGCACAATCAGTGGCATGGTTGTGCGATGACGCATCCGACGTCTGCACATACAGCGTCACCCGGACGCCAAGCCGCGCCAGGTGGGTGGTCAGATGGAAGACATGGCGTTCAATGCCGCCGAATCCGTGCAGTGGAAAGACAACGCGCGCCAGCATAGCGACGCGCAGTGCATCGGAAGGGGATCGTTTACTCATGGTGCGTTGCTCTGCATCAATGCCGTTCAATCCGAAGCCAGGCGCCACCGGCGGCAGCGCTCTGTCGCGCCGCGCCGATCACGCGATCCACCTGCCAGCCTGTCGCTCAAAGCCGGACAGGGAGTTGCGCCGTGGATCAGGGCGCTGGCGAATGCAGCCACTGACGCCAGATGCCATTAGAGCGTTCCAACGTGTTTCGGGCGCGGGCAACGCTGCAACGGGATCAGTCCGACTCAGGGTTGCGATTCGTCTTCCGCCGACGCTCTCCGCTCCATCGACGATTTCCAATCCATTGAGGTCGAGGATGTCGAATATCGGCGCGCCGGCGCTGCCATACGCCTCGATATGGATGTTGTCGCATGCGCCGGGAACAACTTTCGAAACCTCAACAGTTTCCATAGCCGCCACTGGCGAGTTCGAGCGAAAGCCAGGCGACATCATTGCCTTCGACCGGAACGGGCGCGCCATCGGCGCCGGGTCGCTCGTCGATGACGATGGCAGTGCGCGCTGACACAGCATACCTTGATTGCTGGTTGACGACCATCGACACCTTTGGCACGATTGCGGTTGCCCAACCAACATCATCGCCAGGAGGAGCCGATGGACGCCACGTGGATGATACCCGCTTTCGTCGTGATTGACACGCTGATGGAACGCCTGGGGCATCACGGTGATGTGCGAGCGCACGTTCCCGACTCCGAGATTCTGACGATTAAGGTGCGCGGGTGCGAATGCTGTGGGTAGTGCGCTGCCAAACGGGAGACGTTCGTTGGATGGCGCGTGCATCTCGTCTGCCGTCCGGATGGCGTGCCCGTGCGCGTTCAGATGCTGCCCGCAGAGGTGCACGACCTGACCACCCCCCCGAACCCTCCCGCGCGCGGGGGGACTGTGGGGTGCGTCTGGCCTGCTCGCCGGGGCGCGGCTGTTGGGTGATAAAGCCTCCAAGAGCGCCGCTGATAAGGCGAGCATCCTGGCGGAGACGGGGATGCGACTGGTCACGGTGCGCCGGGCGACCATGCGTCCGCACGCCTGGTGTATGGACGCCATTGAATTGCGTGCGTATCGTCATACGATTGAGACAGTCAACAGTCAACTGGAGAAGATGGGCAGTGAGCGGCTTTACGCACGTACCAATACCGGGTTTGAACTGAAGGTGTACGCAACGCTCATTGCACTCATCTGTACGAACACGAACTAGCAATCAAGGTAGCATGTATTGGTCCGAACAGATAGCGGGTCAGATCGATCAGATGCGATCCCGGGTTGGCAAGCACGCCGCTCCCCGGTCTGCTGAAGCGTCAAGAGATTGCGCGATCACGGCGCAGATTGCTGCGGTAGTAACGCAGGTGGAAACTGCGCACATCGCCGATCAATCCGTTGTCGATGCGTCGCCATGCTTCCTGAAGTGCTGGTACGAAGCGCAGGTGAAAGTTCATACTGCCCGGCAGTCCTCGTGCGTGCGCCAGGTCAACGATGCGTTCGGCTTCTTCCGGTGTTGCGCCGAGCGGTTTTTCGCAGAAGAGCGCTTTCCCGGCAGCAAGCGCCGCTTCTGCAATGCGCGCATAATCGCCGGTTGGCGCGCAGCAATCGATGACAGTGATAGAAGGGTGCGTCAGCAATTCATCGAGATTCGTAGTCGTCAGCACGTCACCAAGTTCGCGCCGTGCCCGCTCTGCTGATGCAGCGCTGGCAGTGACGACCCCTGTCAGGCGCACGCGGATTTCCAGATCGGGGTAGACGAGCGGCAGCATACGGTAACAGAGCGCATGCATGCGCCCGATCCCGCCATAACCAACCAATCCAATGCCGATCACTGCGGTCATACACAAAAGGGGGGCGCGCCTGCGCAGGCAAGTCGCTCCAGTTCTTCCAGCGCAGCGCGTGCAGCAGCGTAGGCGTGCGGGTCGCGCTGCGCCAGCCCGCGCGCCTCAAACTCTTCCACATCGAGTCGCACCATATGATCACGCTCCGCCGACACGAACAGATCGAGATCCAGGTCTTCGGAAATGATCGTCTCACTACTGATGATCGCCGGGCGCGTGACGTTGCAGTACCATCCTTTGAGCATACCAGTTGCGCTGCGCAGTTCGAACACATTGTACCAGCGATCGGCATAGAAGTGTTCGAAGAAGACATCCCCTGGCTCGAATGTCACATATCCCAAGTCGAGTCGCGGATGATCCCACACAGCGCGTACCAGCGCATACTCCGGCGTTGCGCGGATTACCCCGGCGCAATAGGTCACTACCTGGTTCTTTTCCGGTTTGACGAGTTTGACCGTCATTGAGCGTTGAGATGACATAGCGTCACACAATAGGCAAACGCGCGATGTGTTACTCACGTCTGGATCATCCAATGCAACCAGCGTCTCGCCCGTGATTGCCGCACCAGCGACGTTCTCACAGATAACTGCGTCGCAGCAGGCGACGAATCCGCTGCCGTACATTGGCATCCAGGGATCGCGCAACCAGCGATGCAAAAAACAAACCGATCAGGCGCAGCAGCGACATGCGTGGACGAACCATCTCGCGCAGCGTTGCAGGGTCGTGCAGGCGCAGCGGCGATGATTCACGCACTTCGATTTTCAGATCATTGCCGCGCCATTCGCGCTCGACCCAGAAAAGATCAGGCATGCTGCGCTGGAAAAAATAGTACGCAGGATTAAAGGCATACAAATAATCGAACAACTCGCCAAACGGTTCGTGTGGTTCGCGCGGGTGGAGCACCAGCGTATCGCCCTCTAGGTTCACGTACCAGCGATGAAACGACCAGTGAAACAAACGCTCGGCGATTTCGGAAGGGCTCTGGATATACCCGGCAGCGCTGACGCGCCGCAATTCGGCGGCGAATTGCAGCGGGTCGTCCATATGTTCCAGAATATGAGAGCAGATAGTATAGGCGAAAGCACCATCCTTGAATGGCAGATGATGGGCATCCGCAACAACGAATGGGCGATCAACCACAAGGTCGCCACCACGCTCGCGATTATCCCTGCCGGGATAGCGGTCGAGCAACACATCGGCGCGGGGGTGCGGATTGTCGCCGCTCCCGATTTCAAGGACGAGACCAGTCGCCGGCGGATTGCAAGTTTGTCTCATCGTTCAAGTGACGGGTTGCCGCCAGTTTCGCGCAACGTCGTACAGACTGCCACTTCCCAGTTCTCAGTTCTCAGTTCCTGGTTCCTGGTTCTCAGTTCAAATCGTCGCCGCTGAGACTATCGCGCAGAATGTCGATGTATTCCAGCGCCAGCCCTGTGCCAATGGCGACACAGTTTGCTGGTTGGTCGGCAACATAACAGGGAACGCCGGTCACATCGGTAAGCAGTTCATTGATGCGGCGCAGCATCGACCCGCCGCCAGTCATGATCATTCCTTTATCGATAATGTCCGACGACAGTTCCGGCGGGGTTTCGGCGAGAACACGTCGGACAGCGCCGATCACTGCCTCCAGCGGCTCTTGCAGCGCATCAGTGATTTCATTTGAATTGATCTCGATCGTGCGTGGCAATCCAGCCACCTGATCACGTCCGCGCACTTGCATCGACAGCGGGCGCTCGAGCGGTAGCGCAGAACCGATTTCGATCTTGATGCTTTCGGCAGTGCGCTCGCCAATCAACACGTTGTACTTGCGCTTGACATAGGCAGCAATGGTTTCATCGAACTTGTTACCGCCGACCCGCACCGAATGACTAACGACAATATCGTTCAGCGAAATGACCGCCACCTCAGTTGTGCCGCCGCCAATATCGATGATCATGTTACCCGATGGTTGCGCAACCGGAATGTTTGCGCCGATCGCCGCTGCCAGCGGCTCGCGGATCAGATAAGCGCGCCGGGCGCCAGCTGCCTCTGCTGCCTGCCGCACAGCGCGCATCTCGACGGTAGTGACGCCAGCTGGAATGCAGACCATGACATCAGGTTTACTGAAACTGAATGGTCCCATCGCCTTGCGGATGAAGTACCGCAGCATGGCTTCGGTAATGTCATAATCGGCGATCACGCCATCGCGCAACGGACGAATCACCTCGATGCTTTCAGGCTCGCGTCCAAGCATCGCCAGCGCATCGGCGCCAACCGCTTTGATACGGTTGTCCTTTGTCGAGATAGCGACAACCGAAGGTTCAGCCAGAACGATGCCACGACCTTTGACGTACACCAAAACGTTGGCAGTGCCCAGGTCGATGCCGATTTTCTTTGCCATACCTTCCTGCCTGGCAAGTCTTGCCCTCACAACGAAATATCGCAGGGTTTAGGCGCAGCACCCATGATACTGCATCCTGTACCCTGCGACATCAATCCAGATCATCGTGAATACGCGGTGCACTAGTCGCGCTCACGCCGGATTTTCTTCAACTGCGCAACTTTCAACTGCACTAGCGCGCGTCGCAGTTCCGCTTCGGCAAGCGCGAGGTCTTGTGCGCTTTTACACTCTGCAATGCGCTGCTCAGCAGCGCGGCGTGCCGCTTCAGCACGCGCCTCATCAATTTCATCGGCGCGCTCGGCGGTATCCGCCAGAATTGTCACGCGGTTTGGCAGCACTTCCATAAACCCGCCCGAAATGGCGAAAGGCGTAGTCACGCCGTCCTTGACAATATCGAGTTCACCGACCTCGAGGATTGTCAGGAGCGGCGCATGACGCGGCAGGATGCCGACGCGCCCATCTTTGGTCGGCGCATTAATCATATCCACATCGTCGGAGAGTACGACGCGCTCCGCTGTGACAATCTCGAGATGGATCGGCATGGCCGTTTACCTCCGTGACGCCTCATACGCCTGGATAACATCATCAAGGCCGCCCTGAAGCAGGAAGAACTGCTCAGGAATATGATCAACTTCACCTGCCAGCAGACGCGCAAAACTTTTCACCGTTTCCGCGATCGGCACGTACTTGCCAGGGCGCCCGGTGAACTGCTGCGCAACGGTGAATGGTTGCGAGAAGAAGCGCTCGATCTTGCGCGCGCGCGCCACCGTCAGTTTGTCTTCATCCGAAAGTTCCTCAACACCCAGGATGGCAATGATGTCCTGCAAATCTTTGTAGCGCTGAAGCACTCGCTGCACCTCGCGCGCAACGCGGTAATGCTCCGCGCCGACAATGTTGGGGTCGAGAATGCGACTGGTTGACGCCAGCGGATCGACCGCCGGGTAGATGCCCTTTGCGGCAATGCTACGTTCGAGAGTGATCGTCGCATCAAGGTGCGAGAAGACGGTCGCTGGCGCCGGGTCGGTGTAGTCGTCGGCGGGTACGTAGACCGCCTGCATCGATGTGATCGACCCCTTTTTGGTCGAGGTGATGCGTTCCTGCAATTCACCCATTTCGGTGCCGAGGGTGGGCTGGTATCCCACCTGTGACGGCATGCGCCCCAGCAGCGCCGAAACCTCGGAGCCTGCCTGAACGAAGCGGAAGATATTATCGATGAAGAGCAGCACGTCGCGCCCTTCGTCGCGGAAATACTCCGCCATCGTCATGGCAGTCAGCGCCACACGCAGACGTGCGCCCGGCGGCTCATTCATCTGACCGAACACCATCACCGTCTTGTCGAAGACGCGGGTGTGTTCATCGATCCGGGCTTCCTTCATTTCGTGAATAAGGTCATTCCCTTCACGCGAGCGTTCACCGACGCCAGCGAAGACAGAGAAGCCCGACTGTTCCTTGGCAACGTTGGCGATCAATTCCTGGATCACAACGGTCTTGCCGACGCCAGCGCCGCCGAAGATACCGGTTTTGCCGCCGCGCGTAAACGGCGCAATCAGGTCGATAACCTTGATGCCGGTTTCAAAAATCTGTGCTGTCGTCGATTGATCCTCGAGCGGGGGGGGCGGACGATGGATTGGGCGGTATTCGGTTGCCTGCACCGGACCCTCGCCATCGATTGGTTCACCGAGCACATTGAACACGCGCCCAAGCGTTCCTGGTCCGACCGGCACCGAAATCGGGCGACCGGTATCAATCGCTTTGACGCCACGGCGCATGCCATCGGTGCTGCTCATCGCTACCGCTTTGACCACCCCGCCACCAAGTTGTTGCTGCACCTCGGCAACCAGGCGCTTGCCATCTCCAAGCGGAATTTCCAGCGCATTGTAGATTTCCGGAGTCTGATCCTCTGGGAACTTTGCATTGATCACGACACCAATAATATCAGTCACGACACCGGTTGCTCCGGCCATGAGTATCCTCCACTCCTGATCGTATCGCGTCACATCTCTGCCAGGGCTGCCGCTCCCGACGCGATTTCAGCAACTTCTTTCGTAATGTTTGCCTGGCGCGTCTTGTTGTACGAAAGGGTCAAGTCACGTTGCAATGCTTTGGCGTTGTCGGTCGCGTTGCGCATCGCCACCATCCGCGCGCTATGTTCACTGGCAATCGCCTCCAGCACCGTCTGATAGAGTTGCACTTCGACAAAGCGTGGCAGCAGCTCGCGCAGCACCTCTTCCTGACTCGGCTCGTAGGTGTAATCGACCATCCGCTCAGCCGGTTCGTGGGGCGGATCGATTGGCAGCAAGCGTTTGATCGTCGGGCGCTGCACCAGGGTATTGACGAACTGGCTGTAGAGCACATACACTTCGTCGTAGCGCCCGCTTAGAAAGCCGTTGATGACGTGGGTCGAGATGCCGAGAATATCGGTCAGACGCGGGTAATCGCCAAGTTTGGTCACTTCGGCGACAAGATTCTGACGGGTGCGCACCATGAAATCGCGCCCCTTCTTTCCAATCGCCAGAACCTCGACTGAGTGCTTTTTCTCCTGCTCATCCAGGATGAAGCGTGACGCACGCCGCAGCACATTAGCAACCAGGCTTCCTGCCAGACCGCGGTCGGGTGTCACGACAATCAGAGCAACCCCCTGCACGACGGGGCGCACTTCAAGCAGGGTGCCGCGTCGCATACCGACCGCGCGCCCGGTCAGTTCGCCCATCACATCGAGCAGGCGGTCGGCGTATGGGCGGGTCGCAAGCACATTGCGCTGCGCGCGGCGCATCTTCGATGCCGACACCATTTCCATCGCGCGGGTAATCTGCGCCAGATTCTTCACCGAGCGAATACGCCGCCTAATTTCACGGGTACTGGGCATATGCACCTCGTCGTGAGAGGGTCGGGTTGCTCACGCCTGTTCCGCGCTAAAATCGCTTATCTGCTTGAATTCCTTCAGCAGGTTCTCGATGGCGGAGCGGATTTCCGGCGATGGGAACTTGCGGTCAAGGCGATTGTCGTAGATCATCTTCCCAACCTCTGGATGCACCGTGCGCATATAGGTGAACAGTTCCGCCTTGAACCGTCCAATCTGATTGATCGGCACATCATCGAGGTAGCCATTGATACCTGCGAACAGGATCACGACCTGCTCTTCCAGCGGCATCGGCTGGAATTGCGGTTGTTTGAGCACTTCCTGCAAACGCTGACCGCGCTCAATCTGCGCCCGCGTGGTCGCGTCGAGGTCTGACGCAAATTGGGCGAATGCCGCAAGATCGCGGAACTGCGCCATATCGATCTTCAGGCGATCTGACACCGAACGCATCGCGCGGGTCTGTGCCGCGCCGCCGACGCGCGACACCGAAATGCCGACGTTCAGCGCAGGGCGAATACCGGCATTAAAAAGGTCAGTCTCCAGATAGATCTGGCCATCGGTGATCGAAATGACATTGGTCGGAATGTATGCCGATACGTCATTCGCCTGCGTCTCGATGATCGGCAGTGCTGTCAGGCTACCGCCGCCGTAATCCTCATTCAGGCGCGCAGCGCGTTCCAGCAGGCGCGAATGGAGATAGAATACATCGCCAGGGTACGCCTCGCGTCCTGGTGGTCGGCGCAGCAACAGTGATACCTGGCGGTAAGCAGTTGCGTGTTTGGAGAGGTCGTCGTAGACAATCAGCGCATCGCGTACCTCGCGACCATCGATTATGACGCCATTTTCCATCACCTCTTCGCCCATCGCACAACCGGCGTATGGCGCGATATACTGGAGCGCCGCCGGTTCCGACGCTGTTGCCGCGACGACGATGGTGTAGTCCATGGCGCCGTACTTCTCGAGAGTATTGATGATCTGCGCAACCTGGGCGCGTTTCTGCCCAATCGCCACATAGATGCAGACCATCCCCTGCCCTTTTTGATTGATGATCGTATCGATCGCCAGGGCCGTCTTACCGGTCTGCCGGTCACCAATGATCAACTCGCGCTGACCGCGCCCGATTGGGATCATCGAGTCGATTGCAATAATCCCCGTCTGCACCGGCGTATCGACCGACTTGCGCGTGATAACGCCTGGAGCGATCCGTTCGATTGGGCGATAGGTCGTGGTCTGGATCGGTCCTTTGCCATCGATGGGCTGACCGAGGGCATTAACCACGCGCCCGATCAGCGCCTGACCGACCGGCACTGAAATAACGCGCCCTGTCGAATTCACCTGATCGCCCTCCTCGATGCCGAGGTAATCACCAAGGATAATTGCCGCAACCGAATCTTTTTCCAGGTTCAGCGCAATGCCATACACCGGCTCACTCCGACCGGCTTTAGGCGGGAATTCGAGCAATTCAGACGCCATCGCCTGCTCAAGTCCGCTGATCCGTGCCACACCGTCACCCACCTGAATAACGGTGCCGACGTTGACCATCTTCGGTTGAAGATCGACACCCTCGCGAATACTTTTCAGCAGGCGCTGATACAATTCTTCAGTCGTTGCAACAGCCATCGTCTTTCCCCTTTTGACGCCGCGACGTGTCCCCTTGAGCCTGGAGGCTAACTGGTCATCATACTCCGCTGGATCGCGGCCATACGCGCTCGCAAACTAGTATCGAGCACTTGATCGCCAACCCGAATAATCAACCCACCGATCAACGATTTATCGACACTGAAGCGCAGTTCAAGGTCAGGGCCGTATCGCGCTGTCAGTTGAGCGGTGATGCGTTCACGCTGTTGCGGGTTCAACTCGACGGCGCTGATCACCTCACCGGTTAGCGGACGCGCGCCGCCGCGGCGCGTCATCTGCTCGAAGGCAGTCAACACAGCTGGCAGGCGGTCGAGATTACCATCCCTGCCCAGTGCCATGACCAGATTTTTTACCTCACGCGGCGCATCTTCCGGGAGCGCCGCCAGCACCCGTTCCGGCGTCAACTCGCCATTGACACTAGCAGCGGCGCGCAATGCCTGGAGCGCCGTCCCTGTCAACGAGTCGAACAGTGCCCGCGCAATAACCTGAGCCTCAGATGCACTCACGACGCTTCCTCACCTCGGTTCAATTGTACTTTCCGAGTTCTGCCAGCGATTCTTCGATCAAGCGGTCGTGGTTCGCCTTCAACTCCTCGCCGAGCACCCGTTCGGCAGTGAGAACTACCAGTTCCACCATCCGATCCTTGAGTTCGTCGAGCATGCGCAATCGTTCCTGTTCCGCCTGCGCGAGCGCGTCACTCCTGATCTTCTCAGCATCACGGTGCGCCTGCGCGATAATCTCGGCAGCCTGCGCGCGGGCGCGCTCCTGTGCCTGCGCCAGAATAGCCGCTGCTTCCTGGCGCGCCTTTGCTAGTTCGGCGTCATAATCGCGCTTCGCGTTCGCCAGTTGCTCCTTCACCTTCTCCGCGTCCTGCAATCCCTCCTGGATCCGGCTCGTCCTCTGGTTGAGCATGTTCAGAATCGGGCGGTACAGGAACGTCGTCAGCAACCAGACCACGAAAATGACATTGATGAGTTGCGCGATCAACAATCCCCAGTTAATGCCTAGTTTTTCCACCGTCCTTCTCCTGCGTAGCGCCGACAGATACTACACGATTCCGAATGCGATCAACAGCGAGATCACCAGTGCGAAGATGAACAACGCTTCGACCAGAGCAAAGCCGAGGAACATATAGGTACGCAGAGTTCCTTCGGCTTCAGGGTTGCGGCCCATCGCTTGCAGCGCGCCGCTGAAAATAACGCCGATGCCAACGCCAGGACCGATGGCGCCAAGACCCACCGCCAGCGCCGCAGCGATAAGTCGCAGACCTTCATCCGACATGATCTGTTTCCTCCTCAGAGTACAAAGACGTGCGTATGTCTGTTTGAAAGGACGCCTGCGCTCGTATATGCGCGGCAGTTGATATGCTAGTGTGCCGATGTTTCCCCATGATGCCCGCCATGTGCTTCCGTCGCCAGTGACATGAACACAAGCGACAGCACTGCGAAGATCAGCGCCTGAATGAACGCTACGAACAGTTCAAAGGCGTAAAACGGTGCTGGCAGCAGGTATGGGAATAGAAACGCCATAACGACGAGAATGACCTCACCGGCAAAGATATTGCCAAAAAGACGGAAGGCGAAGGCGATAATGCGTACAAACTCGGAGATAAGTTCGAGAATGCCAACCAGCGCCATCATAAAGCCTTCGCGGAAGTTGAAGAACTTCGTCAAATACCCGACTCCAAGCGCCTGGAAACCGAAGAATTGAATAAGTGCCACCGACGCCAGCGCCCACGCCAGTGTCATATTCAGATCGGCGGTTGGCGCACGCAGAATGGGTACCAGCGTAGTTCCTTTCTCACATGCTAGGGGCCACGATGCAAAGAAATCCGCTGTGCCATCTGGCTCTTCAGCCATCGTGACATCGGCGATTGGCGCAACGATCGCTGCTTCCTTAGCAGTTGGAACACACAGACCGATGCTGCCAACACCCGGAATCAACCCGGTAATGTTAGAAACCAGCATAAAGAAGAATGCCGAAGCGCAGAAAGGGAAAAACTTCGCAACGTTCTTACGGTCAACACCCTGGGCGAAGTTGTAGAACGCCTCGACCAGCACCTCCAGTGTATTCTGGAAACCACGCGGGATCAACTGCATATTGCGCGTGCCCGCCAGAATGACAATAAAGAAAATGATAAGAACGATAACGGTTGTGATCAACGAGTTGGTGATGGGAAATCCACTTGCGCACGTCTCGAGGGTTGCGCGCACGCCGCCGAGACAAAAGACCGGTTCGGCGGCGACAGAGATGTGTAGTTTAGTCGAGCGGACGCCAATGATATACAAGACGATCCCTAGCACGAGCAGGATGCCAGTGACCGTCAAAATGCGGTTTCGCATACACGCGCTCTCCCTACTTTGAGAACACTTTCACAATAGAATGTACCACATCAGGCATAAAAATTCAACCTGCGAACGAGGTTGAACAAACGCTGCCTGCGCATGAAGCATTCCTGAAGTGACGCAGCGAGTATAGCACAGGTAAAAAGAACGTGCAAACGCGCCACTACCCGAGCAACTCTTGAATATCGCGGATGGCGCGTTTGGCATACACCCAGACCGACCCGATCTTCGCAGGAGTCCCCGATTTATCGAAGACAATCACCAGCATCAGGCGTTGCGCGATATCGAAACAGTAGAGATCGTAATGACTGCCTTCGTGGACATACAATGCCGACGATTCGGTCTCGCGCAACATCTGGGTAATCTGTCCGGCTGTCGAGAAACTGGTCGAGAGCAGCGGCAGGAGCACCATCGTCGGCAACCCGATGGTCAATCCGGTCTCTACCAGCACCATGCCAGCCCGGTCGGCAAGAATAATGCACTTGGAGCCGACGTCGCGGTCAAGCGCTTCCATGCGCAACCGTATTGCCCGCTGGTCTTCGGGAGTCAGCACCAGCGGTCCATCGCGTCGTCGCGCCGGGCGGTGCGCCGATTCCGCTGGGCGAGCGGGCGGCGGCTCTGCCGGTCGGTGTGGCTCCGCCTTCTGACGCGCCGGGCGCGGCGGTTCGGCAGGTGCGGGCGACTCTTCCTTCGGCTGGCGCACCGGGCGCGGGGGCGGTTCTGGTGCGCTCACATTCGGCGGCTCTTCTGCCTGCGTGACCGTGGTCGCCGCTTCACGCAGTTCGCGGTAGATCAGATCGCGCAGGTCACCGATTGCCATTCCGCTGTTGACGATATGCTGGACGCCGAATCCCGCCACCTGCCGCGCAATCTGCGGATCCGACCGGCGACTCCAGAGCATCAGACGGGTTGGCGCACCAAAATTTGGCAGGATCTCCGCCAGATCGATGCCACTCATTCCCGGAAGTTCCACATTTGCGATGATAACGCCAGGCGGATCATTCCGTACTTCCCACAGCGCCTCATTTGCCGTGTCGAGCGTTTGAACCGTAACATCGCCTGAGAACGCGCTCTGTAGGGCGCGCAGTTCGTCACTATCGCCTGGAACAACGATGAGTCGGTACGTCATGAGATTGCTTCACTCTCCCGCTAAGTCCGGCGGAGGGGGAGCGCAAACGAGAAGGTGCTCCCTTCACCCTCTCGACTGACAACCCACACCGCCCCACCCAGTGAGGCTATTAACTCGCGCACCAGCGCCAATCCAAGCCCGACGCCGCCACGCTCGCGCGTAAGCGAATCGCCGACCTGATAGAAACGTTCGAAGATCCGTGTTCGTTCATGCACCGGGATGCCGATCCCGGTGTCTCTGACATCGGTCACAACCCAAGGCAACGCGCGGAGCGATGCCGAGGGCGTGATGACCGATACTTCGCGCAGTGACTCCAGTTCGTTGTACTGCCGTATGCTTACCGTAATCGTGATCTGTCCGTGCTGCGGTGTAAACTTAATCGCATTGGACAACAAATGATTGAGCACCAGCATCACCTTTTCGCGATCAGTCAGGAAAGGTGGGAGCGTATCGGGCAGGTTGACCGTGATCGTTTGCCCTGCCAGTTCTGCCGCACTGCGCAGATTCTGCACCGTTTGGGAGATCGTCTCGCCCAGATCAACCAGCGTGAGTTGCGGTTGTGATTCACCGGTGTCGATTTGGTGCAGATTAACCATATCATCGACGATCGCTTTGATCCGCTGGGCGCTCTCCATCACACGCTGAAGGTAGTCGCGCTGACTTCCCTCGACCTGATCTCGCACCATCATAGTATACCCGAGCACAATCGAGAGTGGAGTGCGCAATTCGTGCGAAGCGATAGCAATAAATTCGCTCTTGAGGTGATCGAGTTCCTGTCGGCGCTGATACGCTTCATCGAGTTGGCGGTAGAGAGTTGCATTCCGTAATGCGGCGCCAGCCTGATTGGCGAGCAGCATCAACCCCTGTTGGATGCCCGGTCGCAGGGTGGTGGAGTGCTGATTGCACAGGATAACGACGCCATTGACTCGCCCTTGGGCGCGTAGCGGCACAGCGAGCGCTGCATGTAGTGTCTGATCAGGCTGTGTTCCATAGCACGCAGTCTCTTCGTAGCATGTTTGCTGGAGAGTGAATGCGCGCTCAGCCAGCGCATACCCCTCGTCGGTCAGGCGCGCCGTCTCTGGGGTTGTTGCTGCAAGATGCAACATCGCAGGTTCATCCCCTAGCAGCAGGAACCCGGTCTGAAACCCGCTCCGTTCGGTCATAGCATTGAGGACGATATGTACCAGTTCCGACAGTTCCAGCGTAGCGCTGAGCGCTTCGCTGACTGTGAGCAGTTGTTCGAGCGTCCGTAATCGCAGGTTGTCCTGCTGCATTGCGCGTTTGTGCAATGCCTGATCAACCGCCAGGCGCAGTTGTTCAAGTTCGAACGGTTTTGCGAGAAAATCTGCTACGCCGCGCCGTACCGATTGGTGAAGATTTTCAGGCGAGGCATACCCGGTCATGATAATAATGGCAATCTCCGGGTCTTTTTCGCGCGCAATTCGCGCCAGATCGAGACCGCTCATCGCTGGCATTTTGATGTCGGTCAGCAACAGATCGAAGTGCTGCCCATTGTTAAGCGCCTCAATCGCGATGAGCGGATCGTTGGTTGCGAGCACGTCATAGCCAGCGCGTTGCAGGGTGCGCGAGCATACGTCGCACATATGCTGTTCATCATCGACGATCAGCAAACGTGGCGGTGAGTTGCCAGATGGCGTTTTGGAAATCGCATTACCGACTGCTTGACTCATAACCGTGCAGCAGCATCCTTCAATTTAGCGCCTCGACAGCGATGGTGGCTGCTGTTACCGTCAATCCGTCTTTGAGAGCAATATCAGCAGTTGGGGTGCGTACACGTGAGGGTAGCCGCCTTGGTGCAGACGAAATCGTGCGCACCTGCCCCAGGGCGCCCAGGTAGGGTTGATGCAGTACGCGAACGAATGCGCCGGGGCGAACTGCCAGATGCGGCGCTTCGATCGATAGACCGACGGTGCGTGTGGAAAGCGGAATAACGACCCGTGGCCGCTGTGCTCCATTCCACAACTTCGTCGATCCTTCGACCAGCGCCTCTTTGCCGTCGTGTGATGCGAGTAGTTCAAATAATGGTTGCGACATCGGGCGATTACCGAACCCCTCTGTAACAATCACGACCAGATCGCCAGGCGGAGGCGGAGTCGCTGGAACCTGCCAGTTGGGTGGACTAATCTCCCATGCTGTGTATTCCGCCGCACCAAGAAACGCGCGAAGTTCTGCTTCATCAATACTGCCGACGATGACGCCTCGTACCTGTTGCTGCACCGCCCGCTGGAGCGCAGCAGCGCTGATGCCGCTGCCGCCGATGACAACTGCGAATGCGCTTCGTGGATCGATCATCTCCTCGGTGATCGGCTCGGCAGGATCGGTCACCAGCAGCCGCAATACGCCATACTGACTTGCACCGATGCCAAAGATGCCGTAAACCTGTGCAGCTGGCGTCTCGATCCGTACACCATCGTATGGAATCACCTCCATCACTATGCCGCGAATAGTGGCCAACAACTCGTATCGCGTTGGTTCCGGCACAATAGTAATATAACCGGTCGTTTCATCGACGCTGGCAAGCACGCCACTAACTGGCGCGAGAAATACTCTTCTGCCAAATCGGCCAGAACGGGCAAGCGGAACACCCTGCGCAACCTTTGCGCCGGTCTCGTGGAGGAGGGCACGTTTGACGCGCGATGGCGGGATCATCAATGCGCGCGCCAGATTCACAATCTGTGGCGCCGCAGGAACGAACGCCCGTGCAACCACATCGTCCGGCTCGACGCGCTGCCCGACTCGAACAACAACTTCTCCGGGATGCGGCAACCGGCGCTCAATGCGCGCCAGGGCACCAGGGATCAGTGGCGATGCGCCTGAAGGAACATACAACGACATACCGCCCCCACGCGCTGACCTGAAAAGTATAATCAAATTATAGCACACCCTGTGTGTCGTATGAGACCTCCTGCAATTCCTGAACGTCGACCGTCTGAGCAGTAGATGGCGCAGTAAGAAACACAATGCTCATGAGCAACGTTTGGGAGAACATCATGGATATTTCAACCTCACGATTGATGCGCAGTCGTCACGACACGATGATTGCTGGCGTGGCAGGCGGAATTGCAAGGTATCTGGGGATTGATTCGACCATTGTGCGTCTGGTTTTTGTTGCGCTGATCTTTACTGGTGTGGGGGTGCTGCTCTAACCCGGCGCTCTGGATCATTGTGCTGCTTGAAACGCCGCAGAACCGGGCGCAGGGCGATCAGCGCCGGGTGTTTGTGAGCGGTGGGGCGGCTCGCTCCGAATGATCGGCGCTGCTACCGGTTCCGAGTCATAAGGTGTCGATCAATAACGTGAATGAGCGCGGATCAGCGCAATCGTCGCCACACGTGCAGCGTGGCCAGCAATTGGGCATTATTCTCATCGGTGTCGGCGTGTTGGTGCTGTTGAGCTTTGTGCTTGGTCCGGCATTTGGCAAGCTGCTGTTTCCGCTTGCGCTGATCGTCGCTGGTGCGATCATACTGATGCGCAGTCGGCAGTGATAGGACTATGCGTACAGGTAGAGGATGGCGGCGCGGGTGCGTGCCGTTCCCTCACTCACACTGCTTTCTTCGTTCCTGTACCCCTGGAGTCTCCGCCACGACCTAAAGATCCAGGATACGCGCGCCGGAGAGTTTGCGCCGGGTAGGCAGGGCCTTGATCCCCACCCCGATGGTGCACGTGGCAATGGCGTATTTGACCAGGCTGTCGCCGACGATGACGGAGGCGATGAGGTCGTTGGTCCAGACGCCGTAGAATGCGAGCAGGGTAAAGAGGGTTGTGTCAAGCGGAACCGAAAGGGCGTTGCTCGAAAGGACGCGGACGATCCAGACCCGGTGGCGCAGGGCGTGATACACCTCGGTATCGGTCAATTCGGAGAGAACAAGCGCAAGCGCGGAAGCGACAATGATGCGGAATGGCATCATTGCCGCCGCAGCAGCAACAATGTTGACACCCATTGCCGCCAGAATGGTCGCATAGACGACCATTTTGTCGTAGCGCCGGTGGATCAGGTCGCGCAGGGTGAAGATCGCCCCAAAAAACAGGGTGCCCAGCGCGAATTGCAGGAACCCGATGGTCAAAATCGCTTCGGCAGTCAGATTCGCTGCCAGAATTGCCAGAATGTAGAGAACAATGGCGATCATAGGCAATCCACGATGGCTTTGTTGTCGCCATTATATACGAGTGCCGACACGACCTCCGGTTGCAGCAACAGTGTGACCGTAACTGTTCATACCTGGGGTAACACACGCACATGGGAGCAAGGGTGTCCTCCCTCGTTGCCTCTACGAGGGCAAGATGCCCTCGCTCCCAGGAGACTTGTGAACACTGACTGCGACCAGGTGTCTTGACAATATATCTCCGTTCAGGTACACTTCGCTTAACCGTTTTACTACTTAATCGTTTCACCATGCAGGTAACCATCAAACAGGTTGCGCAGCGAGCTGGCGTATCGGTTGCCACTGTGTCATATGTGCTCAATGGCACCGGGACAGTGACAGACGAAACACGCCAGCGGGTGCTCGATGCAGTTGCCGAACTCAACTATCAGCCGCGATATGCTGCGCGCAGTATGCGCGGTCGAAGTCGCACGCTCGGCGTGACGCTTTCCACGCTTCCAGGGCGTTTGGCGGAACCGGCACTGACCGAGGTGTTAGCTGGTGTGGCGGACGCAGCTGTCCTGCGCGGCTACTTTCTGCTACTGGCAACGGCTAACGCAGATCAGGATGAGACGGAATTGTGCCTGAGCCTGGCGCGTACCAGACGGGTTGATGGTCTGGTGTTGCTTGATATGCTGGTGGATGATCCGCGCGCACAGGCGCTCGCTGGGGCAGGTATTCCGCACGTGTGCGCCGGTCCGCCTCCAGCAGGCATCGATAGCCCCTCAGTTGCCATCGATATGCACACCGCAGCCGTTGATGCTGTGCGCCATCTGCTCGGTCTGGGGCATCGGCGGATTGGCTTGATTCAACTGCCTTCAGAACTGGCAGTGAGTGATCTGATTGTCGAAGGGTATCGGCAGGCATTGACCGAGGCAGGTCTACCATTCGACCCGACGCTGGTCATCGAGTCGGGGCGCACGGAGGAAGATGGCTACCAGGCAATGACTGAGTTGCTTGCATCTCCCAAACCGCCAACCGCTGTGCTGGCGGGAAGCGACGAACTGGCGTTTGGCGCCATGCACGCGCTCAACGACGCCTGCCTGATTGTCGGGCGCGATGTGTCGCTGGTCGGGTTTGATGATCTTCCGCAGGCGGCGCATGTCAATCCGCCGCTGACGACGATGCGCCAGCCGCGGCGCGTGCAGGGTCAACAACTGACAATGCTGCTCGATGATGTCATTTTGAAACGCAATACCAGTTTGCGCACAGTAACGTTGAGCGCGCGCTTGATCGTTCGCAGGTCAAGTGGCCCGGCGCCTGTATCGTAGATGATGACAGGCAAGCGTAGACGCTGAAGAGTCAAATGTAAAGGAGTACACGCGCATGGCATCCATTAAGTTCGACCACGTCTGGAAGCGCTTCGGTGATTTCGTCGCTCTCAAAGATCTCACCCTCGATATTGCTGACCAGGAGTTTCTGGTGCTGGTGGGACCGTCGGGGTGCGGCAAGACGACGGCGCTGCGTTGCCTTGCGGGGCTGGAAGAGGTGACAGACGGCAACATTATGATCGGTGATCGGGTGGTCAATGATGTACCGCCCAAGGATCGCGACATTGCAATGGTGTTCCAGAGCTACGCGCTCTATCCGCATATGAGCGTGTACGATAATATGGCGTTTGGCTTGAAATTGCGTAAAATGCCGAAAGCCGAGATTGATCGGCGCGTCAAGGAAGCCGCGGAGATGCTTCATATCGCGCACCTCCTTGATCGGAAGCCAAAAGCCCTGTCTGGCGGTCAGCGTCAACGTGTTGCGCTTGGTCGCGCAATCGTGCGCCATCCATCGGTGTTCCTCATGGATGAGCCGCTCTCGAACCTGGATGCCAAACTGCGGGTGCAGACGCGCGCCGAGATCTCGAAATTGCATCAGCGCCTGAAAACGACCTTCATCTACGTGACTCACGATCAGACCGAGGCGATGACCATGGGGACGCGCATCGCCGTTATGCGCGATGGCGTCTTGCAACAGCTCGATACACCGCAGAACCTGTACGACCATCCGGCGAATATGTTTGTCGCCGGGTTCATCGGCTCGCCGTCAATGAACTTTTTCGAGGCGACACTGGTGCGCGGTGATGGGCAGGTGCTGGTGGATTTTGGTCCATTCCAGTTGCCGGTGCCGCCATCGCGGATCGATGCAATTGCCGATCATATCGGGATGCCGATCATCTTTGGTATCCGCCCAGAGGACATCCACGATGCGCACTATGTGCCGCGCGGCGTCGATGAGACTGCTCGCCTGATGACGACGGTCAATGTTGTCGAACCGCTAGGGTCGGAAGTCTACGTCTATGTGGAAAACGGCGGCAAGGAGATGGTTGGTCGTCTCGATCCGCGTACCAAAGCGCGTACCGGCGAGATGTTCGAGGTGGTCATCGATATGACCAAGATGCACATCTTCGACCGCGATACTGAAAAGGCGCTGATCTGAGATGCACTGTTTGCTGCACGACCTGAGCGCGCTGGCGCACCTCGATTTCTGCTATCTGATGACCGGTGGGCGTGTATTGGGCAAGCCGCATACGATTAAGTCTGGTTTGTGCTGCACGACCATTACATGCTTGCAGGCAACCACGCATCCGATTGGGGGAAAAACGCACGTCATACTCTGACGATGTCCCTCGCCATTGGCAATATTTACCGGCGCAGCGCGCGTTGCGAATCATCAATGGAGCAGAAGATGCGCTGGTGCGTCGCCTGATCCTCGCCAAGCATTAGCCATGCTTGGCGAGGATCTCTCCGATTGGGGGCGTCCTGTGCTCCAAGTAGTGGTCGACCTACTCGTGTCCTGATGGATCGCGTTTGAGGTAGTGTGGCGCCAGCTTGAAAGGCAGGCATTGTTCCCATTCAGGAGATCAGGTGCATCAGAATGCAGAAAGGGGCGCAGCGAACCCGCACCCCTGCTAATGTGTTCGTCTAACAATCGGGCGTCCAGAACGCTTCTGGCGCAGCACAGCGTTGCAGATCGCGCGGCGTCTGCTCCGGTCCCGGATTGCCCGCCGCACCGCCGAGGTTCGTCGGTCCGCCAAGCGTCTGAGCTGGCGGGATCACGAATGCGCCAGTACTGGCGGAATTGCCCCGGCTTGCCGCATCGAAGGTGACGATGACCAGGCGACCGCTTTCGACACCCTGCACGCTTACCCGGTAGCGCCCGGCTGCCAGGACGACCCCCAGATCGACATCCACGCTGAAAGCGCCACTGGAATCAACGTTTAGACTCGCCATACCAAGGACATTATCGTTGGGGAAGGTCATCCAGATGCCGATCGGTTCGTCAGGTGCATACCCGGATCCCTCGACCCGCACGACATCAGTTGCGCCGGATCGGTCAACGAAGGTCACGGCGACGCGCGCCGATCCTTCGGTTGTGAGTGCGCTAAATGCTGAATTCCCCACATTCGATGCAACGACTGCTGGCACAGGGCCGGCGGGATTATTCACAAGTGCCGGTTGAAAACTCCCCGGGGTCACGTCGAAACTGGCGATCTGGAGTCGCCCGCTAGAAACTCCTTTGGCGGTAATACTGTAGCGACCGACCGGCAACCGCTCGTCCAGGTCGATCACAACGAAGAAATCGCCATTGCCATCGGCGACCTGCGTCGGCAGGCTGCGCACTGCGTTGTTCGGCAGTGTCATCCATAAACCGACGTATTCACCGGGAGAGAAGCGCGCTCCAGTGATCGCAACACCGCCGTTCTGCCGGGTTGATGGTTGCGCCGGATAGGCGACACGCAGTTGTGCCCATCCGCTCGGCGTCGAAGATCGCGCCCGCAGTTCGAACGGTGCGAAGACCTGATACCCGCTCAGCGTGCCCAGCGCTGTAAACGTATATTTGCCAGTCTGATGCACATTAGTGAAAATGAATGACGACTGGAAGTTGCCAATGTCGCTGGCGACCTGTTGCGGATAGTCGAGAACAGTGCCGTCTGGTTGGGTGATCCAGATTGAGATCACTTCGTTGGGGAAGAAGTTGGCGCCGTGGATGTTGATCAGGTCATCATGAAAGGCGAATGCGTTGAATGTGCCGTTGTTCCACACTGCCAGACGCGCCGGACTGGGCGGGGGCGGTGGACCGGTGCGCGGAGTCACTACCAGGTACCCGACTGCTGTCTGGCGGCTGCCCTGCCCGACCGCAGTCAGTTTGTAGCACCCATAGGGCCATTTATTTGTCACCGGAAACTCGAAATAGAGATCGCCAGCCACATCGGCGCGGTAAGGCGGCAAAGCAAAGTGCGGCGGCAGATCGACGACGCCATCGAGGAAGAAGGTATCGTTCGGGCTGAAGATGCGACCGTCGGGGAACTGAAAACTGATGATCACTCCTTCCTGATCGAGGAATCCATGCAGTTCGGATCCAAAGATGCTGTTCTGAAATGTCGCTGGCGCCAATCGACCAGTGAGCGAGCACGGCGCTGTAGTTGGACCATGGACGATGTACACTGCGGCAGCACTGGCGCGATAGGCGAAGATAACCGCGCTTACTCCGATGAGGAGCATAATGAAAACGATCCCCCGATAGAAGATATCCCGTGGTTTCATAAGCGATCTCCGTCCTGATTGCAGGCTAGCGTCCATCCTTACCTTCTGGAGCGCCCAGTCTGAGTCTTAGGAATGGCGTAAAGTCCACAGCAAGCGGATTTCTTCTCTGATACACACTTCCCGGTTCTCAGTTCTCGGTTCTCAGTTCTCTTCAAGCCTAAAGAAGACGCACAATACTACCTAGCGGTGTATATGACAGCCGGATGACAGGTTCATCACAAACTGGTTATATTCACTCAATACGATGTACAATCGAAGCATATGTGCAACTGGCAGTGACAGTAATTCGGTTGCATTGCGCGCTTTCCAAAGCGTATGGCGACGTGCTACAATCCGAAGCAGGCACGTGGCGTAGCGTTTCTCGTGCAGCGGGAGTGCTCGCGCCACCGGTTTGACCACGCAGAAAGGGTTTTCACGATGCATTCTTTCCGCCTCTCCGCATTAGTGGCGCTAGTCACTCTCGTTCTGTCCGGATGCAGCATCTCACTTGGTCTATCACCGACCGTCACTCCTGAACCTCGCCCGACTGCCACGCCTCGCCCGACCTCTACGCCCCGCCCGACTGCCACACCGCTCCCGACTACAGCGCCAACCGCGCAGCCACAACCGACGATCATGCCTACGAGTCCATCGGGTGGAACGGGGACAGGCTCAGGAATGCTAATCCCGGTTGTTATTGATCTCCTGGAAACATTTAGCCATCCGGAGCAATTGTTCAGCATCGACGTACCGGTCGGCTGGAGTTTGCAGGAAGGTGCGAATGAGAACACGCTGGTCTATGTCTGGACCGATGCTACTGAAAATGGGCTGATCATCCTGGGCATCACAGAGTCGCAGGAAGCGTTAACGCAGGACGATCTGGTGGAGCGCGCGACTTCATTTGTCAACACCTTCAAGGAAGAGCAGGATTTCTCGATGGATCCGCCGCAAAAACTGCGCAATGGCGGTGTGCAGATCATCTGGAGCTACACCTCGGCAACGAGTATTGGCGTCGCTGTGCCAATACTGGCGAATACATTTGTCTACCGGGATGTTGATAAAGTGTCGCTCCTGACATTTGCCATTCCAGATAAGCAGTTCGACGAACTCAAGTCCTCGCTCGATGCTATCCTGCAATCATATGTGATCGATCCCGCCGTTCCTCTCTCGGGTGATTCGTCCGTCACGCGCTTTGCGTTCGATTTTATCGACGATGACAACGCCTGGATGACTGACTCTTCGGCAAGTCTCCAGGCAGTGATCGAAGAGGGGGTCTATCGCGTTACACTCAGCGATTCCGATCTGTACTACCTGACGGCGCCGGATGTCAGCCCGGCGAACGACCTGGAGGTGAGTGCAGATGTGCTGATCAACGGCAATTCGCGCGCTGGCGTCGCAGTGCGATACAGTCCGGGCAGTCGAGGCAACGCAAAGAATTACTATGCCTGCTGGATCGACGGGCGTGACCGGTACGGCTGTTTTGTCTCGGTCGATGACCGCTGGACGACGCTGCGTGAGCCGATCAGCAATGCTGCCATCAAGCCAGGGAGGGTGAACCGGGTATCGCTGAGAGCGCAGGGGAACAGGATCATCTTCAGCGTAAATGGCGTTCAATTGCAGACCTTTACTGATACCCGCGTCACTTCAGGGCAGGCGGCGCTCTACCTGGAAAACTTTGACACTCAGGCCGGCGCGGATTTTGACAACGTGGTTGTTACCCTGTTGAAATAGTCGTGCGACACGTAGTTGTTCGCGGTCCAGAAGCGCGCGGTTGCCGTATCGCGCGCTTTCATTTATAATACGCTGCGTCAGACGCGCCTGTAAGCGTAAGGCTTCCAGGAGAACGATATGAGCCAGTTGGGCGAGCGCCTGCGCGCGGCTCGCGAAAGCCAGGGTATTAGCCTTGCTCAGGCTGCTGCCGAAACGCGCATCTTGCAGCGGTACCTTGTTGCGCTTGAAGATGGCGATTATCAGAACCTTCCCGGCGATGTGTATACACGCGGCTTTATTCGGAACTATGCCGCGTTTCTTGGTCTCTCAGCGGACGAGTTGATTGAACTGTACCGGTATGAGCGCGGGCGTACCGATCCAATCCGGGTCGTTCCGGCAACGTCAAACCCCCGCGTGCACGGATGTGTTGCACCAAGCCTGATCGGCGTCTTCTTTGTTGTACTGGCGCTGGTCGGCGTGACATACCTAGTGTTGAGTGCGACCAACCGGATCGGCGAGAATGCACAACTCGCAGCGATTCCAACAGCAACTATCCCGCCTGTGCCAGGTCTGTTGCCGACCGTACCGCGAGAAGCGACAACTGCGCCATTACCACCGGAGACGGCAACGCCTGCTGTAGCTGGCATTGAAGTTGCGCCATCTCCAACGCCTACCCGAGAGCCAGAAGCGCCAATTGTGCTCGAGGTGCGGATCGATCCGGGCGATAATCCTGGATCGTGGCTTGAGATTAAAACCGATGGGGAATCGGTCTTTCGCCGGGTGCTGGCGCCGGGACGTTCGGTGCGCTTTACCGCCCGCCGGTCGGTGTCGGTGCGTGCTGGAAATGCCGCAGTTGTGACGGTGGTGATCAATGATCAGGAACGTCGCCTCGGAACGAGGCCTGGTGAGGTGGTGACGTTCGAGTGGCCGCCGTAAGCGGGAGGATGCACTATGCCTGCTGAAAGCACATTCGATATTGTCTCAGATTTTGATCGTCAGGAACTGGTCAATGCAGTCGATCAGGCGCGGCGCGAAGTGGCGACGCGCTATGACTTAAAGGGCACGAACACTGAGATTGTGCTGAGCGAGAAAGAATTGACGATTACGACCGAATCGGAAATGCACTTGGCCGCAGTGCGCGATCTTATTCAAACGAAGGCGCTGCGGCGCAACCTTTCGATCAAGATTTTTAAGTTTGGTCCAGTCCAGGAAGCCAGCGGTGGCCGTGTGCGTCAGGTTGCGCTGTTACAGCGCGGTATTCCTGAAGATGTGGCGAAAAAACTGGCGAAACTCATTCGCGATCATTTTCCAAAGGTACAAACGCGCATCCAGGGCGATGTATTGCGGGTCGGGAGCAAAAGCCGCGATGAGTTGCAGGCAGTCATTCGTCTGGTCAAAGAACATCAGGATGAGTTCACTATCCCGCTCCAATTTACCAATTATCGCTAAGAGATGAAGTTTCATATTATTACCCTTGGGTGTCCGAAAAATCAGGTTGATAGCGAGGGGATGAGCGGTATTCTGGCAGCACAGGGGCATACGCCGGTCGCAAACGCCGAAGATGCCGATGTGGTTGTCGTGAATACCTGTTCCTTCATTGCCGCAGCGCGTGAGGAGACTCTTGACGTGCTACGTGAAGTCGCTGCTCGCAAAACGCCCGGTCAATACCTGGTCGCAGCCGGTTGTATGGCAGAAAGCCATAGCGCGCTTGTTGCGGCAGTGCCTGGAGTCGATGCGCTGCTTAGCACCCGCGAGTGGATGCGCATTGGGAACGTGGTCGACACCCTTCAGCGCGAACCGGCGGTCGTTGCGTCTTCTGCAGTGCGCGAGATCATTCCCCTCTCCAGCGCTCCTGCTCCGTCTGACAACCTAAGCGTCCCCGGCGCATACGCCGACTGGCGTACCGCGCCGATTCGTCGGTGCGTCACTGGTCCCTCAGCGTATTTGAAGATTTCCGATGGGTGCAATCTTCGCTGTGCGTTCTGCACCATTCCATCGTTCAAAGGCGATATGCGCTCCAAAGCGGTAGGGGCGATCCTTGGTGAAGCGCAGGAACTGGCAGAGGCTGGCGTGAAAGAGATTGTGCTGGTGGCGCAGCACCTGACCGACTACGGGCGCGATCTAGGGTTGAAGGACGGTCTAGCGCTATTGCTTGATGAACTCTGTGCGGTGTTGCCGAAAGATAGATGGGTACGCCTGATGTACGCTTATCCCCATGGTATTAGCGAGCGCCTGATCGTCACGATGGCGCGCCATCCGCAGATCTGCCATTACCTGGATATGCCATTGCAGCATGCCCATCCTGAAACGTTGCGCCGGATGCGCCGCCCGCCCGATAGTGAGCGCACCAGACGCATTATTGCCGACCTGCGCGCGGCGATGCCCGATATTGCACTGCGCTCGACATTCATTGTCGGCTTTCCGGGGGAGACCAGCGCCGAATTTCAGGCGTTGATGGCGTTTCTCGAAGAAGTGCAGTTCGACCGGGTAGGGGTCTTTCGCTATTCGCGCGAGCCGGGCACGCCAGCTGCATCGTTGCCGGATCAGATACCCCAGCGAGTCATTGAGCGCCGCTGGCATACGATCATGCGTGCGCAGCAGGGCATTTCGCGCCAGCGCAACCGTCGCTGGGTCGGGCGTGTCATTCGGGTGCTGGTGGAGGGACAGGGACAGACCGACGACGGGCGCCCGTTGAGCGTTGGGCGCTCATTCCGCGATGCTCCTGAAGTCGATGGACAGGTGTTGTTCTGGGGCACCGCTGCTGTCGGCACATTCGTTAATGTGCGGGTGACGCAGGCGCTCGACTATGACCTGTGGGGTGAGATGGTCGAAGCGCCTGCGGACGATGTGAGGAGTGAGAACGGTACGTAGCGGGTCTAGTATCAGGGATGCGCGCTACCCCAGTCTAATGTTCACACTCCTCATCTTCTCTTCAAGCAGCAATGCGTGCCTGAATGGTCTTCTGGATGCGTCGCAGTTCGTTTGGGTTCCGGCGCGCAAGGTAGTCGATCATGTAATCGACCGCCGTTGTACTGTAGTCGTCCAGCAAGCCGTCGAGCACCTGCTGCACCACCATGGTGACGAAATCGGACTCGCTGATCGCCGGTGTGTACACATATGCCAGTCCTTCACGGTGACGACGCAGCACACCCTTTTCGGCGAGACGGCTCATAGTCGTCATCACCGTGGTATAGGCGATCTCACGCTGCTGCGATAGTTTGCGGTGGACTTTCTTGACAGTGCTGCGCTCGTCCTGCCAGATGATCTGCATGATGTCCGTTTCGAGCGGTCCGAGCACTTTGACTAGTCCATCCTTAGTGGGGCTGAAGCGAAAACGCATGTTCAGCGGCATCGACGCTACTCCTTTCGGTGGCGTTAGTGGCGCTACGGATCGTACTATCAGGCGCCAGTATGTTCGGATATTAGGTACGCTCTACTCATGTGCAGTGTACTAACGCCGCGCGCAAACCTCAAGAGTAGCGGATTACTGACCGGTTACATAAGATTACGGCAGGATGACACCTATGAAGCACTTAGATGAGCGAGCAGCAATTGAGGCGGCAATGCGTGCGGCGTTTCCGCTAGCGGATGAACGGGTGGCGCGCTTCTATGCGATGCAGGAGTATCACCTCGGCTGGCGCGACGAGGAACTGCGTCCGGCGACGTTCGATCCAGGCAAACTGCTGCGCCCGCGCCTCTGCCTGTTGAGCTGTCGCGCGGTTGGCGGCGACCCGCGCGATGCCCTGCCACTGGCGGCAGCGATCCAGTTGATCCACGATTTCTCGCTGATCCACGATGATATTCAGGATCAGAGCGATACGCGCCGCGGTCGCCCGACAGTATGGAAATTGTGGGGTCTGGCACAGGGGATCAACACTGGCGATGGCATGTTTACTATTGCGCATCTGTCGCTCCACCGTCTGGCGCTGACTAGCCTGCCAGCGGCGACGATCCTTGATGTGCTGCGGCGGTTCGATGAGACAATCCTGACCGTTTGTGAGGGTCAGTTTCTCGATCTGAGCTACGAGGGAAACCTGGAGATTGATGAAGCTGCCTACCTGGCGATGATTGAGCGAAAGACAGCGGCGCTGATCGCTGCTTCTGCTGAACTTGGCGCACTTGTTGGCGGCGCCGATGAAGAGACAATCCAGGCGCTGTCCGATTTCGGTCGTGCGCTTGGACTGGCGTTTCAGATTGAGGATGATGTACTGGGAATCTGGGGCGATCCTGCCGTCACCGGTAAGCCGTTTGCTGCTGATCTGTACCGTCGTAAACTCAGCCTGCCCGTTATTCACGCATTGACGACATCTCCCGACCGTGAGCGTCTGATGAGCCTCTATAAGCAGGCAACACTCGACGATGACGCCGTACGTCAGGTGCTGGCGATCCTTGATGCCGCGGGATCGCGGGTGTACGCGGAAGCAACCGCTGCGGCGTACCATGGCGAGGCGTTTGCTGCGCTTGATCGCGCACGCGGTGATACAACGGCGCTGGAAGAATTGCGCGCGATTGCAACCAGCCTGCTGGGACGGCGCGCCTGACCGTTTGAATGTTCCTGCCTGCTGCGCGGGTGGTGGAGGTGACAGAGGTGCGCTGTAATCCAGGGGTGACTGCCATACGCAGGACACTGCGAGTCTCAGCAATCGGCGTTGGTAGCGCGGTCGCTGCGCTCTTCTTCTCCGGAGAGCGCTTCCCCGGCTTCTTCGGCAAAACTGTACATGTCGATCTGCAATCGGCGCGCTGTCTCGCGCGCTCTGGCGTCGATCATCGGCGAGATGATCATCAACCGATCCGCCTGCCGCGCATGGCGCTGTTCATACCAGCGCGCCTTGCGTTCAAAGGCGTAGACGTCAGCTTTGCTCACCGAGGACTTGATTTCACAGATGATCAACAGCCCGTTTTTGATGATCAGGTCGAGTTCGATCTGATCCGGACGACCGAAAACGGCGCCGGTATCGTCATATTCAATGACGTTGATGACTTCGATGTTGAAGAACCCGGTCAGAATGCCCCTGAGCGCATTGCGGAAGGACTGTTCGGAGTACAGCCCCCAGCGCGCGCCCAGAGCGCCAATGGTGGAGTCGTATTTGCGATCCAGCGCTTCCATACGCCGGATCATTGCCATGATTTCCCGGTGATCTTCTTCCCATTTGCGGTTGGCTTCATCTTGCGCGGCTTTGAGGGCGCGTTGATTTTCGTCCCATTTGCGGTTTTGTTCTTCCCATTTGCGGTTGGCTTCATCTTGCGCGGCTTTGAGGGCGCGTTGATTTTCGTCCCATTTGCGGTTTTGTTCTTCCCATTTGCGGTTGGCTTCGTCTTGCGTAGCTTTAAGGGCGCGCTGATTTCCGTCCCATTTGCGGTTTTGTTCTTCCCGGTCGCGGCGCAATTCTTCCAGTACGCGGTCGAACCGGCTCTCGGTTTCGCCGCGATTGGCGAAATGTTGCTGCGCCAGCCGCAGGATCAGTTGCCGGACTTCGGCATCCTGCTCCAGGATGGCGGGCAATTCTTGAAGAATGATGGCTTTAACGTGTTCGCGCTCTAGCGGCATGACTCAACAGTCTTTTCCAAAATATGCCACTCATATTGCGGTATTTTAGCATACCCGATGGTTTGTTGCTCTGTTAGGCGCAAAGCGGGTGCGTGCGACGACCGAAATTGAATTTCTGCGAACAGTTCGCTGGAATGTGTTCCGGCATTATAGGAGCGCAGGTGCGCGGGACGACCGAAATGAATTTCTACGAACAGTCTGCTGGAGGGGTAGGTTTTTTGGGAAGCCCCTTTGCTCCTTCTCTCGTTTTGGGCTTCAGGACGCCCAAGCTCCCCCTTCCCCTTTGTGGGAGAAGGGGGCTGGGGGATGAAGGGCAAACGTGCATGGGAATGCAGAAAACCGCATTTGATATCAAGGAGTGCGAGGGATAACCAGATCCAGCCAGGACTCCGGAGTAACAGCGGGACCGGGCATTTCCGTAGCAGTTGATAGCGGCATTGGCTCAACGGCGCCTGATAACGCAGCTGCGGCGCGCGATAACAGTGGCATGGCGGTTGGTGATTGAGGAACAGTGAACGGCATCGTTCTCATCTCTATGCGTGTGTGAGCAGGAGGTTCCGGCGCAGCTGGTTGATCGGGCGTCCTTTCGACAGGTGCTGATGCACTGTCGGGCGACACCGGCATCTCGGGGATCGGTGCTGACATAATAGGGGGCGGCGCGATAACCTGGACTGCAACACGCTCGGAAGCCGCGGTAAAATTGAGGTCGTCCTGCGCCAATGCTTGACCGATCAACCAGGTGTTGGGCGCCACGTCGTTGCGCGCTCGAACCACTATCGTTATGACAGCAGGTTTACTCGCGCCCGCCTGGACGGTGCATACGACCGTGCTGGCAATCGAGCACGAGCCTGCGCTACTGTCGATGCTGACGATCTCGACCCCCGGATCAGGCATGTCGCGCACTTCAACGCGTGCCTGTTCGCGGTTGGCGGTAACGTGCAGCGTGTAGGTGAACGACTGGCCAGGAGTTACAGTGGTAGTTGAGGCGCTCTTCGTTAGCACTAATGGCGCCGGTCCAATCGGAATGTCCATTTGTGCGGGCGTTCCTGCTAGAGTCGCGGTCGGCACCGGCGGCAGCTCTTGATCCAACGCCGTCACGTTGCGGACGACAATGACAAAGCAGATAAACAGGAACAGTGCGAGCGGTCCGACAAGTCTGGGTCTGATGGGAGAGCGTCTTGCCAGCATGATGTCACCTCGCCATGGATCAGCGCCTGTGTTGCTGTTGTCTGAAGGGCGCACAAGCGCAAACCTCAGAGTGTGCTGAAGGATCGAAAGCGCGCCTTTCAAAAATGCACAGCAATGCCGTGGATATGGTAGCACCGATGGTGTGCTACCACATTGGTGCGTACATGACAGATCGATCTCAGAAAACCAGTGTCTATGAAGATTGTGTTGCTGAGCGCCGAATACCCGCCGATGCCCGGCGGTGTTGGCGACTATACCCGCAATCTGGGGATGGCGCTCCTCCAGCGTGGGCATCACGTGGCTGTGCTGACCGGCGCCGGAGTCGATCCGGATGGTCAGCAGAAGGTGCAGGTCGTCCGATTGCCGTTGCGCAGGTGGAACTGGCGCTGCTGGTATGTTGTACGCCGTGCGCTAGTCGATCTGAAGCCGGATATTCTGCATATTCAGTATCAGACTGGAGCATACGGCATGCATCCGGCGATCAATCTGTTACCCTGGCAGTTGCGCTCATGGACGAATCGCCCGCGCATTGTAGCAACGGCGCATGATTTGCTGCCCCCTTATCTGTTTCCGAAGGCTGGCCCGATCCGCGATTGGGTCACACGACGGCTCCTGATCGATGCCGATGCCGCAGTTGCGACGAACGAGGTTGACGCGGCGCTGCTGCGGGGCTGGGGCGCGGGACGGGGACGTCATGTGCTGGCAGCCATCCCTATTGGCGCGAATGTGGCCGTTGCGCCGCCGCCCGCCTATGATCGCCAGGCGTGGCGCGCATGTCTGGGCATCACGCCGGGGATGACGCTGATCGCCTATTTTGGTCTGATCTCGCGGAGCAAGGGGATCGACACGCTGGTGCAGGCGTTAAAGCATCTGCCAGATACCTTTTGCCTGCTGGTGATCGGTGGTGAAGCAACAGCGCCCCACGACCGCGCCTTTGCCGGTGAGGTGCTGAAGCAGATCGCTGCTGCGCGGCTGGAAGGTCGTGTTCACATAACTGGTTACTGCGATGAAGCCACGGTTTCAGCGCACCTGCTGGCGTCTGATCTGGCTGCATTGCCGTTTGTCGATGGCGCTTCATTTCGCCGGGGAAGCTTGCTGGCAACGCTGGCGCACGGCGTGCCGACGATCACGACGCCCGGCGCCGCTGCGCTCATCGATAAAACCCATGTTCTGCTAACGCCTGCGGGGGATGCTGCAGCGCTGGCTGATGCCATTGCGCTGCTGGCGAACGACCCGATGTTGCAGGCGCGTCTGAGAGCAGGTGGAGCAACGCTGGCAGCACAGTTTTCCTGGGAGGAGATCGCCCGACGACACGAGGAGGTGTACGGAGCAGTGGTCGAGAGGAAAGAAGCGCTCCGGTGAACCTTCGCTTTTCACCCCTCCACCTTCACCGGGCGCACCACGTCACGCTGCTGTTCCCCGGAGTGCTGCCCACGCACCAGCGTCGGCAGAATCGCCAGCGCCGCCAGGAACGCTGCTACCAGCATAGCATCGTGCATACCGGCGACCAGCGCAAATGGCGGAGCGGCAGTGATCGGTTCGTACTGCTGTCCGGCTGCTGCAGTTACCCGGATTGCCCAGATCGCTCCGGCAATCGCAACACCGGTTGTCTGCCCAAGCGTGCGCATAACCGCCAGCAGGCTTCCTGCAACTCCTAGGTTCGCCCGCGCAACGCTTCCCATGATCAGACTGTTGTTCGGCGATTGGAACAGACCGAAACCGGCGCCGATCAGCATCAGGCGCAGCACTACATCCATTTGTGAGCTGTCGGTCGTGAGGGTTGCCATACTCAACAAACCGGCAGCAGTCAGCGTTAGACCGATGATCCCCAACCAGCGCGCGCCGAACCGATCCGACAATCGCCCGCTGATCGGTGATACGAGCGACAGGATCAACGGTAAAGCGATCAGGGTCAATCCGGTTGTTTGCGGCGAATATCCGAGCGCCTTTTGCAGATAGTAGGGGATTAGAAGGAAATTGAAAGCGCCTGCCAGAAAGATCAGAAAGGCTGCCATCAAACTGAAACTGAAGGCTGGCGTGCGAAAGAGGCGGAGGTCGATCATCGGCGCCGACGCGCGATATTCCCACCACACAAAACAGACCAGCAACGCACTGCCGCTTCCCAGCGCTGCCAGTGTGCGCCAGTCATCGAAGCCCCAGACCTGCCCCTCGGTCAATGCCAGCAGCACGAGCAGCAGCCCGATACCCAGCAGCGCTGCGCCGACCAGATCGAACCGTTGCGTGGTGTGCGTGCGGTCGGAGGGAAGCGCGTACAATGTTAACGCAATTGCAGCAATGCCGATCGGGATATTGACGAAAAAGATCGCCTGCCACCCAACCGCATCGATCAGCGCGCCGCCCAGCACCGGACCGGTCAGAATGCCGGCAGCAACCGCTGTGCCGATATAACCGAGCGCCTGTCCGCGTTGAGAAGGCGGGAAAGCTTCCACCAGCAGCGCCGCGCCGACGCCCTGGATCATTGCAGCGCCGATTGCCTGCAACACGCGAAACCCGACCAGTGCGCCGATGCTCCATGCCAGACCACATAACGCCGAACTGATGGTGAACACGACGAAACCGATCAGGTAGACGCTCCGTTTGCCAATCATATCGCCTAGACGCCCCATGCCCGGCAGCAAACAGGTGATTCCCAGCAAATATGCCAGCACTACCCATTCGACTTCGTGCAATCCGGCACCAAACGACTCCTGCAACGTTTTGAGTGCAATGTTGACGATCGAGCCATCGATCGTACTCATGAACACGCCGGTCGCCACTGCCAGCAGCGCCCACCATTTGCGTTCCATCGCGGTGCTTTCTATTCAGTGTATCCGAGCCAGCGAAGTGCATTCGGGTCGTCGCGCCAGTGGTCGCGCGCCTTGACCCACAGATCGAGATAAACGGGTCGCCCGAGCATGTCCTCAATAGCGAGGCGCGCACCGCTGCCGATCTTCTTGAGCATACTGCCGCCAGCGCCGATCAGGATGGCTTTTTGCGACTCGCGTTCAACCAGGATGGTCATCCGAATGTAGGTGATCTTTTCTTTCTCTTCCCACTCCTCGACTTCGACCGCCACGCTGTGGGGCACTTCCTGCTGCGTATAGCGCAAGACCTGCTCGCGTACCAGTTCGGCAGCCAGTTCGCGTTCACTCTGATCGGTCACCTGTCCTTCTGGGTAGAGAGGCGGACCTTCCGGCAGCAGGCGCACAATCTCGTCCACCAGGGCATCAAGACCGTGACCGCGTAACGCCGAGACGGCGACTTCCATATCCCAGGCGGCAAGGGCACGGTACGCATGCAGGTGTTCATTCCCGCGTTTGGTGGGGAGGTCGATCTTGTTGAGCACCAGAATGCGACGTGCCTGCGCTTTGCGCACCAGCGCTGCAATCCGTTCATCCAGACTTCCTGGTGGGCGCGAGATGTCCACCACCATGCAGACAACATCGGCGTCGGGGATAGCGCGGCGCGCCTGCTTGACCATATATGCGCCAAGGCGGTTGCGCGGCTCGTGGATGCCGGGTGTATCCACAAAAACGATCTGTGCATTGGGACGACTCAGAATCCCGCGAATGGCGGTGCGCGTTGTTTGCGGCTTGGGGGAAACGATAGCGACCTTCTGCCCGAGCAGCGCATTGAGCAGCGTCGATTTGCCGACGTTGGGGCGTCCGACCAGCGCAACGAACCCAGAGCGATGGGGACCTTCGGGAACAACCGGGCGCGTGGCAGGCGGCAGAGCAGTTGCTGGCTCTTCCACTTCATCCTGATGCTCCTGGTTGCGTTCAGCCAGGAAAGGTGCCAGGCGTTCCAGGCGGCGTTCCAGTTCGAACTCATCGGCTGGCAGCACCTCAAACCCTAGCAGGCGCTCGTCGGCATCAAAATCGAGCACTGCCGGCTCCTCCAGCGGTTGCACCGATGCCGGTTCCTCACCGACGAGGTTGACAGTCAGTGTGCGTTCCGACGCATCGAACGACACCTGTGGATGTGCCAGCGCCAGTGTCAGGTCATCATCGTTGATCGATTCGTCTAAAGCAAGTTTGGCGCCGATGATCTGCTCCTGCTCATCAAGCAGGAGCGTTGCGTCGCATTCACTTTCGAGCGAAGCGTCTTCATCGGCGGTTTCGACGAAGCGCCAGAAGAGAGTCCCGGCGTCCGGGTCATAGAGAAGAGTGATCATG
>JAGHYV010000206.1 GCA_017743475.1 Roseiflexus sp.
GGGATAGTCGAGGAGTTGGGGCATAGCATTATTCACTCCGAAACAATCGCTGGAGTTTGATGATCGATGGCATCAGCACGTATTGCACGACAATTCTTCTTTTGTCTTCACTTCAACCAGCGTGTCGAATATACGCGCCAGATCGCCGGTCAGACTACGTCGATCAAAGCGTTGCACACGCGGATCAACACGGGTCGGCAGTTCATTGAGGCGCCAGCGCTCATGAAACCACTCCAGCGCGCGACAGATGCCCTCAACATCATCTGGCGCAACCACAATGCCAGCGTCGAGTTCCTCGATCAACTCTGCCGCCGCCGAGCGACCCGTTAGTGCCAGAACAGGTCGTCCGCTGGCAAGATATTCGAACAGTTTACTGGTGGTGACGCTGGCGGCGCTTGCAGACGTCACTAGCAACAGCACATCGGCGCTGAACTGACGTTGAAGCGCTTCACGATGAGAAAGCGGTCCTTCAACAGTTACGCATCCCTGACAACCGGTTCGGGTCAGCATATCGCGTTCCGATGCACTCAGGCGCCCGACGAAACACACGTCCAGGTCTGCCAGAACCGGTGATTGCTGCTGTTGGAGACGATCCAGCGCCGTAAGAAATCCCTTGATACTCCTGTGAGACTGACTGTACGCCAGCGAGCCGGTATGGATGATACGCAATCGCTCTCCCTTCACATACGATTGCAATCCGGCAATATCGGCGGAATCATATCCATTGCTAATGACGGCAATTCTGCCTGCCGTCGCCGGATACCTGCGGCGGAGATCGTCGGCAATCACCCGATTGACGGTCACAATCCGATCCGCGCTGAGCGCAACCGCACGTTCAAGGGCGCGTTCGATGCGCAGGCGCGTCGGTGAGGTGAACACAACCGCGTTTGGCGGCTCAAACGTCCATCCATCACGAAAATCGGCGACCCAGGGCAATCTCGACATTCGCTTCAGCGCAAGTGCTGCAAGATGCGCTGAAGGTGGCGGCGAACTGCTAAAGATGATATCGAAAGCGCCGGAGCACAAGAGTACTCTGCCACGTAGGACTGCGCCGGGAATCCATCCAATATGGACGTCGGGGATCAAGACGTGTTCCAGCACGCGGCTTAGACGACTGTCCGGCGTTATAATCGGCGGCAGTCGATCACCTGAATCTGCGCTTCGTGCGTGATAAATCCAGCGAGCGAGCCAGCGTCCTACATCGAGAATGTCTGGAGCGCGAAAAATCAGACGGGTGTCATCATCGGCGCAGGCACCGTAACTAGAAGTCGTCAGCACTATTGGACGATATCCGTACTGCGGTAGATAGCGAGCGAACGCTCCAAGCCGGCGCGTACCTGGATTCTCGGTTGGTGTGTAATAGTAACCAACTATCAGAACCGAGCGTTCTGGACGACGCATGCGCATTTCTGTCATTGCTCCCTCTGCGCCTGCGTACCATCTGCGGACGGGTCGCTTAAAATCCATTTCCAGAGATAGAGATAGGCGCGGGCGTGCCCTTTGTACCCAAACAATCCTTCAGCGAGTAAGAACGCGATTCCTCGCATCAACCATCCAAACGAGGTCACAATGCGCAGGAAACGAGCTTCCGGTTCGGTAAGGTGATGATAGCGGCGAAAATAGCGCAGTGCACTGAAGTATTCGCTCTGTTTTGCCCAGACTTTGACTTTGCTGATCGATTGATCCCCGATATGCGTAATAGTCGCCTCTGCGACATACCCCACCTGCCAGCCATAACATGCCATGCGATGACACCATTCAATATCTTCGTAGTAGAAGTCGACCGCTTCGTCGAAAAGCCCGGTCTGTTCAAAAGCAGTCCGCCGCACCAGCATACATGCGCCACTAATGCACGGTACCGGACCACTCCGCCGACGCGCGACGCGCATCTGCTGATACAACAGCCACAGTCGTCCTATCGGAAAACCAGGATCAGCAATCGATTGCGTCAGAAGGTACTCTCGAGGCGTCAGAACTGGACGTGCACAAACTGCCTGCACCAGGCCATCGCGCCCGATCATACGCGGACCTACCATCCCATATGATGGGGTTTCGATCATGGCGTTCAGTAGTGCTGTCAAAGCGCCGGGATGCACGAGCGTATCATTGTTGAGCACCAGGACAAATACTCCGCTCGTCTGTCGAATGCCAAGATTGTAATTCCGGGAAAATCCCTGACGTGCCGGAGACACGATAATCTTCACCGAAGGAAAGCGTTCGCGCACCTGCACTACGCATCCATCGCGTGACCGATTATCGACCAAAATGATTTCGTGTTCTGGGAGAGCATCAACGAGCCGGGCAAGCGTTGCAAGATCAGGCGGATATGCGAAAAGTGATTCTAGGCAACGCAGCGTATCGGCGCATCCGTCACTGTTAACGATAACGGTTGACAGGAGTGGTCTCATTGTGCATTGCTCATCATTCTCAGTCCAATCGATAGAGCATGCTGCGCACGCCACGCCAGTAGAGCGCCAGTGCGCGATCAAGCAGCGTTTTTGCTAGA
>JAGHYV010000077.1 GCA_017743475.1 Roseiflexus sp.
TATACAGTGTCAATTCGTCAAGTTACAGAAAGTTTAGGGATCACCATTATCAAGACTCAGATATCTATAGCAATTCTCATAGAGGTTGAACCTCGTCGGACGACCGCAGTACGTGCGGGCTCAAGCCCTCCCTGAGCGCATGGAAGCCCCTGCGGGGCTGGCGTTTCGGTTATCCTTGCCATATTTCGGGGGGACCGGGGTTGATCCAGCCCGCAGGGCTTGCCCGACCTCAGCCAGGGCTTATGGTCTTTGAATAAATAATCCGGTGTAGCCCGCGCAGGCGGGCTTTGCCCTGGTTAGCCGAGGGCTTCAGCCCCACGGCTAGCGCAGTATAGCGGATTTAATTTTCAATCTTCATCAACCCGCCGGAGGCGAAGATGGAACGCTCCAGAAATCCGGTCAAGGGTTCAATGCATCTGAGAACCGCTATAAACCCCTACAACCTCTCCACCAACCCCGCAGCCTCGCGCATGATCGCTGCGCGTTCGGCGGCGTCGAGTCGCGCCAGCCCCAACACCGCTGGACCGAGCCGCGGATTGGCGCGGAGCGTCGTTTCGTGCTGGATCAAAAAGTTCCAGTAGAGTATATTGAACGGACAGGCATCCGGTCCGACGCGCTGCTTCGGATTGTAGCGACACCCATCGCAGTAGTCGCTCATCCGGTTGATATACGCAGCCGAGGCAATATACGGTTTGGTCGCTGTCAACCCGCCGTCGGCATTCAGCCCCATGCCGATCACATTTGGCTGCATCACCCAATCATAGGCGTCGATGTAGTGCGCCAGGAACCAGTCATTGACCTCTGACGGGCGAATTCCCGCCAGCAGGCAAAAGTTGCAGACCACCATCAGACGTTCAATATGATGGGTGTAGCCGGTCGCAATTGCACGCTTGATCACATGGCGCAGACAACGCATGTCGGTTTCGCCATTCCAGAAGAAGCGCGGCAGCGGGCGCGTCGCATTCCAGGCATTCGCATTGCGCAGTGCGGGCATCAACCGCCAGTACTGCCAGTAGATATATTCGCGCCAGCCGATGACCTGGCGCACAAATCCCTCGACTGACTGGATCGGAGCGGCGCCAGCGCGGTATGCTTCCTCAACGGCGCGCACCATCTGCAACGGTTCGAGCAAGCCGATATTGATGTAGGGCGAGAGCATCGAGTGAAATATCACATCATGCGCGGCGCTCATGGCGTCCTCGTAGGGCCCGAACGCCGCAAGGCGATGGGTGATGAAATCGTTGAGCGCTGCTTCCGCCTGCGCATGGGTAACGGCGAGCGCAAATCCGGTTGTGGTGCCGACCCCGCTGCCACGTGCATCGACGTCGGTCATTACCCGGCGCGTAATCGCATCCGGCTCAAACGTTATCGGTGGGGGCGGCGTAACCGTGCGAGGCAACGGACGACGATTCTGGCGGTCGAAGTTCCATTTCCCGCCGGTCGGCGAACCATCCGATTCGATCAACACCCCGAAGCGGCGGCGCATGGCGCGATAAAAGCGCTCCATAATCACCCGCCGTGACGACTCGATAGCCGGGAAAGGGTTGTACTGGCCGACTAGGAACTGAGTGTTTGGTAATACTTCGACCGGAATCCCAAGAAGGGTTTGGAGTATCTCGTACTGGAAGTGTCGCGTCTCATACTCAGCAGCCGCCATTGTCACCAGGCGCTGCGATCGATGCTGCGCAACGTGACGCTGCAACCCCTCCGCAAATGACGACGCGTGCACCTCATCGACCAGGTACCCGCGCTCACGCAGCGCCGCTGCGTAGTGGCGCATAGCGCTGAGGATCAGGACAATCTTCTTGCGCTGATAGGGCAACTGCGCTATCCGCGCATCACTTTCCACCAGGACAATGCGGATATCTCGACGACCAGAGCGGGACTCTGCCGCCTCAATCGCTGGATGCACGCGCAGCAACTGGTCGCCAAGAATCCAGACTGTGACTGGCGTATCACTCATCTCAGTTATGATGAAAACCGACTTCCGAAGGAATGATACGTTAGTGCAAAACCGGTGGATGCTGGGGCAGCGCTAGCGGTGTATCGTGCGCGCTGCGGAAATGCTGCGACCAGAACCCATCCGATTCCGGCATTCCACAGCGCAACGCCTGCGAATCTTCGGGGTAACTTTCACACCCATAGTGACACATGCACCTGGAAGCGAGAGCGCTCCAACCTCACCGTATCTACGAGGGCAAGATGCCCTTGCTCTCAGGAGAAATGTGAACAGTTTTTTCGGGTGAGTCTTTGAAGTGCTGGTGAAGTGTGGTATAGTACTATGAGAAACGTTGACGAGGGTAGAAACGTGACAGTACTCTTACTGGTTCGTCACGGTGCAAACGACATGGTGCACGGTCGGCTTGCCGGTCGTCTTCCGGGGGTACGCCTGAACGAAGAAGGGCGGCGCCAAGCAGCCAATCTGGCAGCACGCCTAGCAGATCTGCCTATCGACGCGATCTATTCCAGCCCGCTGGATCGCACAGTCGAAACCGCTGAGGCGATCGCTGCGCCGCGAGGTCTCTCGGTTCGGTTGGTCGAGGCGCTACAAGAGGTGGACTACGGCGAGTGGCAGGGTGCTGAACTCAAGGAGCTGTACAAACACGAGTTGTGGCCCGGCATCCAGCATTATCCCAGCGGCACACGTTTCCCGAATGGTGAAACGCTGGGTGAAACGCAGATGCGGATTGTTACTGCGCTCGATGCACTGCGCACGCGCCATCCGAAAGGATTGATCGTGGTAGTGTCGCATGCCGATGCCATTCGACTGGCGACAGCGTACTATATTGGCATCCACATTGACCTGTTCCAGCGTCTCGAAGTCGCTCCCTGCTCGGTGACCGCCATCGGGTTCACCAAGATGGGGCCACGGTTGCTGGCGTATAATGATACCGGTTCCCTGGCACATCTGAAGCCAAAACCTGAGGAGACACAACCGGCATCCGCAGGATCGACGCCGCCAACCGATCAGGCATCGGGGAATGGCGTCGAGGTGCAGGCAGAAGCGACAAATGGCTCGCTGACATCGGCGTAGTGGTGTACGAAGAGTTGTACTGGCGTATGGCTATGGCAAAGTTCACCTATGATCTCGACCCCGTGACGCGCATTACAGCAAGTGCAGTTGGTCCGCCAGGACAGCGCGTCTTCTACATCCAGGCGCGCCGTGGGCGTGAACTGGTTTCACTCATTGCGGAAAAGGAACAGGTTCGGGCGCTTGCACAGGCAATCGACCGCCTGCTCGAAGAACTGGCGGAGAAGAATCCGCTCCTTTCTTCATCCGATGATCTGCTTCTGGCGAGCGATATGAACCTGGAAGAACCAATCGAACCGCGTTTTCGTATTGCCCAGATGGGTATAGGGTACGATGCTGAACGCGATATGGTCATTCTGGTAATGCAAGGGTATCGTGAGGGTGGCGAAGATGATGAACCGCTAACTGCACGTTTTGGCGCGTCGCGTCAGCAAATGCGCGCCTTAAGCGAACACGCCGCGAGCGTAGTTGCCCGCGGACGAAAGATCTGCGGTAACTGTGGACGTCCGATCGATCCCAGTGGCCATTTCTGTCCACAAATGAACTGATATGAGCACAGAGTTGAGTGTCGGCGACGTGCTGGCACTGCTAGCAAAAGGCGAAATGGAAGTCCAGGGCATCATGCCCTGGAGTACTAACTATACGTTGCTGGTCACCGTACGCGACGGTGATCTGCAGGGGCTTGCTGTGTACAAGCCACGCCGCGGCGAACGCCCGCTATGGGATTTTCCACGCGGTACGTTGTGTCAACGGGAGTTCGCCGCCTTCCTGCTCAGCGAAGCGCTCGGCTGGTCGCTTGTGCCGCCAACCGTTCTTCGGGACGGTCCGTATGGCTACGGCTCTGTGCAGTTGTATATTGACTGCGACCAGGATGCACATCTGTTCACAATGCAGAAAGAGGGCGGCTACGAATACCAACTCGCGCGCCTGGCCGCCTTCGATATTCTCTCGAACAATGCTGATCGCAAGAGTGGCCATTGTTTGAAAGGAACTGATGGGCGCCTCTGGGCGATCGACCACGGTATCTGCTTTCACGCCGAACCGAAGTTACGAACTGTGCTTTGGGACTACGCTGGTGAACCGATATGCGAAGAGATCATGGCAGATCTGCGCGCATTGCGTGAAGATATTCGCAATCGCGGGCAGTTCATTCGCGCACTCGAAGCGTTGCTCGCTCCCGAAGAGGTTCACGCCTTCCGCCGCCGCCTCGACTGCCTGATCGAAACCGGGTGCTATCCTGATCCTGGTGCTGCGCGCCATATTCCCTGGCCTCCCGTCTAGTGCGATCCCCCCCTCTTTCCTCTCCAAATGAACGATCAACTGCCTCTACGGGTATGGTATAATTTCGCGTAGCCTGTTCCATTCATCACAATCACAACGTGCGACCAGCGATGACGCGGCCGCTGATAGGTGTTGAGCCGCACCCTTGATAGCATTCTTGAAGACCAGGGAGTACGGAGCGTGGATGCACAACTAGGAACCGAAGGGCGCCCCTTACGCGTGGCAATTATTGGTGCTGGCCCGGCTGGGTTCTATGCCGCCGAAGCGTTGCTCAAACAGCCAAATATCGTCGTCCTGATCGATATGTTCAATCGCTTTCCAACACCGTATGGACTGGTGCGCGAAGGTGTCGCACCCGACCATCAGTCGATCAAGTCGGTAACGCGCATCTATGATCGCATTGCTTCTGATCCTCGCGTGCGCTACTTCGGCAACGTGACCTTCGGTACCGACGTTACCCACGAAGACCTGAAACAGTTGTATGACCAGATTGTCTATGCGGTCGGTGCACCTTCTGACCGACGTATGGGCATTCCCGGCGAAGACCTGATCGGCAGTTACCCGGCGACAGCGTTTGTCGGTTGGTACAACGGGCATCCTGACTATTCCAACTGGACATTTGATCTTTCGCATGAACGCGCCGTCGTGGTCGGCAATGGCAATGTGGCCATCGATGTGACGCGCATTCTAGTGACCAACCCCGACAAACTCGCGAAGACCGACATTGCCGATTATGCTCTGGAGGCGCTGCGGCAGAGCAAGATACGCGAAGTCGTGATGCTGGGACGACGCGGACCGGCTCAAGCGGCATTCACTAATGCGGAGATCAAAGAACTCGGTGAACTGGAAGGCGTTGATGTCATTGTTGATCCCGCCGACCTGGAACTTGACCCGATGAGTGCTGAGCAGGTGAAGGAGGACAAGTCGGCAGCACGCAATGTTGAAATCCTGCGCTCGTTCGCCGCGCGCACGGAGCATAAAGCCCCGCGCCGCATTCGGATGCGTTTCCTGACCTCACCGGTCGAGTTAATCGGCGAGAATGGTCGGGTGGTGCAGGTGAAGGTAGAGCGTAACGAACTGGTGGTCGATAAGAACGGCAGTCTGCGTGCAAAGGGCACTGGCGTCTACGATACTATTGAAGCAGGGTTGGTGCTACGGTCGGTCGGGTATCGTGGGGTGCCGTTGCCCGGAGTGCCGTTTCAGGAAGGGTCGTTCATTATTCCGAATGTCAACGGTCGGGTTATTCGTCCACGTGATGATGCGGTCATTCTGGGCGAGTATGTGGTGGGTTGGGCAAAGCGTGGTCCGTCTGGCGTGATTGGCACCAACAAACCAGACGCTGTTGCCACCGTGGCGGCTATGGTTGAAGACCTGCCGAAATTGCCTGGCATTCCCGATGAAAACCGCGATCCGCAGCGTATCATCGAGTTGCTGCGCGTTCGTAAACCCGATTTCGTCACCTATGCAGATTGGAAACGGCTCGATGCGTATGAAACTGCGCGTGGCGCCGAACAGGGTCGCCCGCGCGTCAAGGTGACAACTGTTCCCGAAATGCTGGAGGTTATTCGCAGAACATCGTCGTAACACGTGAACATCAGGCTTGTGCTTACCGTTGAAAGCCAGGGATCATCCCCTGGCTCTCTTGTACCATAAGGGTGTTGGGATCATCCTCGGCTTTCTTGTACCATGTGACTGGCACTGTGCGCGGCGCGCTGAGATCAATACGAACGAAGGTCCTGCTTCCTTCGACGCGACTATGCTTCCCTTCCATCGCCTGGATGTCGCGCTCTCCTCACCGAATCCTTATGTTTGCGACGCATCTTACCGGTCGAAACGGACGTACCATAAATTGACTGCTATTGATGGGTTCAAGGGCAGATAGAACAGCGGTATAGAGGGTCTGCCTTTTCCTCTCTCAAGAGAAGGCTCGCATTGGGCAAATGCAGATAAGGATGTGTTGAGAGAAACATCCGCTTCCGGGGTATAATTCATACAGAAAGAGAAACCTATGCAGGCGACCGGGGAACCCATGACCAAATCGACCGCCACCGAAGTGCAGCAGTTGATCGCCGAAGGACGAGCAGCCGCGCTGGCAGGCGATACGTTCACGGCGCGTGCCCGGTTTCGCCGCGCTACTGAACTCGACAGCGAGAATCCCGAAGCGTGGCTCGGTTTGAGCAGCGTCGTTCCGATCCTTGCCGAAAAACGCGACTATCTCCAGCGCGTGCTGGCGCTCGACCCGACCAATACCGAAGCCGCAGATAGTCTGGCGTATGTCGAAAAATTGATCGCGGAAGGGTTGCAGATCGCACCCTCACACCGCCGCCAGGAACAACACGCAAGCGGCAATGCTTCGCCATTGCTCTCTGCCCCGGAACCGCCGACCACGACTGTTGATGTGGCGTACTGCTACATCCACCCTGACCGCGAGACCGGCTTGCGCTGCGTGCAGTGCAACCGCCCAATCTGTGGCTCGTGCGCGCAGATGACCCCTGTCGGTCAGTTGTGCCCCGAATGCCGCAAGGCGCGCCGCCTGCCACACTATCAGGCGGAACTTTCGCACATGCTGATCGGTGTGGTCGTTGGGTTTTTTGCTGGGCTGATCGGTTCGATTCTGGTCGTGGCGCTTGCTGGTGTGCCTTTTTTAGGGTTGTTCCTGGTAATGATGTCTGGACCGCTTGTGGGCGCGCTGACGGTGCGCATCGTCGAGCAGTTGACGCGCAAGCGCGGACGTGCAATGCAGGCATCGGTTGGCGTCGGGTTGGGGTTGGGTGCGCTGCCGCTCTTTGGGTTTGGCGTTATTGCCCTTCTGAGCGGCGCCGTGTTGCAGTTGCTGTTGATCGGGTTGTGGATGGCGCTGCTGATCATCACGGCTGTGGCGCGCCTGCGCTAGCGCCTTCTCATAACGGAGCATCCTGTCAGTAACGTGCACGTTGTTGGCGTCGGGTGCTGTGGAAAGGATTTATGCCCTCCCATACACCGGGATCGCAGCCCCACTGATGATCCGCGCATCAGGACCGACGAGGAACAGCACGACGCGTGCAATCGCTTCTGGCGCGACCCAGCGGCTATGATCGGCTGTGGGGTCGGCGGCGCGGTTGGCGGGAGTATCGATCACACTAGGCAGAATAGCATTCGCAGTGATGTTCGAGTCGCGCAGTTCAGCGGCAAGCGCCTCGGTCAACTGAAGAACGGCGCGTTTGGCGGCGCCATACGCAGCAACATTCCTGGCGCTCTGCGTCGCGGTACGACTGCTGACATTGACAATCGCTCCGCCGCCACGCGCCAGCATATGCGGCACTGCTGCGGCGCATGAAATAACCGCCGTTTTGAGATTGATGTCTAGTTGCTGCTGCCAGAGCACCCAGGATGTGCGGTGCACTGGTTCACCGCCCGCAAACCCTCCCGCAACATTGACCAGAATATCGATGCCGCCGTGGGCGCTGGCGACCTGACTATACGCTTGTTGTACCGCCGCTTCGTCGGTCAGGTCCAGCAGTGCGCCGTCCAATCGGGCAATGGCAGGAGCGCCGAGACGCTGACGTAGATGATCAAAGTCGGACTGATTAAGGTACGGAACCCACACGGTTGCGCCAGCATCGATCAACGCCTGCACCACGGCGCTACCAAGCGCCCCAGCGCCACCGGTCACAATTGCAACCTTTCCTTCGAGCATAGCGTGTACGAGTTTTCTCTATGTTGCGCCTGTTTTATCCCGTCGGTTACGACATAGGCACCTGCGGGACAATCATTCCCTCGATGCGCTGGAAAATCTCAGGGATCGAATGACCAGTGATGGTCAATCCGTGGTTCTTCAACCCGATCACCGCACGTGACGGATCAGGCGCCTGACGCACCAGTTCCGCTACCTCGGCGGCAAGCTCGTAGGTGCCGCACGGATAGTTAACCTGCGTGGAAGGAATAGGATCACGCCACCAGGCGTGGATGTGAATGATTGCCTGCACCTGCGGATGCTCGCGGTAGATCATATAATGCTCAATGGCGTCGACCGAAACGCGACGCGGCTCGATATGCGGCGGCACGCTCAGGTTAATCTGCAGGTTTTCTGGATCATAACCGGTGACCAGCAGAATATCGCGCCCCACCACCTCAAGGCGGCCCTTGTCAACCCCTGATGCCGACATCCAGAAATGATTCGGGTTGTGGAGCGCGCGGGCGCTGAGGTTGCCATAACTGAGACCGCCGATACCATACAATCGCCTGACGTGGCGCAGTTCGCGCTCGGAAAGGTACTCATGGATTGGGATCGCTGCTGGCAGCAAGCCCATCCTATCGAGCTGCCGCCCTGCCCAACTGATCTGGCGCGTGGCTTCATCACCCTCCCACAGGTAATCTGGAAGGTCAGGCGTGAACTTGTTGTTGATCACCAGATGACTGCACGCCAGCGGCTGAATGCGCCGATAGATCTGATCAAAGAATGCCTGCTCGTCTCCATCGAGTCGCGCCGTGTAGTGCCCCTGCTCAATAGTGACGAAATGGCTCTCGAGCACGCCATCGACGCGCGTGTTATAAATGACCATATTCGCCAGCGAGCGCACAATCAGCGGATATGCCGCTTTCATCACATCGCGCTGATTGTCTTCCCCCTCAACGATGGTCACAACAAATGTGCCCTGACCGCGGCGATGGATCGGTCGCGGGCGATCAACATCGCACAGGTTCAACACCAAGCGTGCGAGCGGTGATTCGGGAGTTTCGTCGTCTGGAGGGGCGTCGGGTGCAATGAACGTATGTCCGTGGCGTTCCAGCGCCGCGCTTAATCCCTGCGCAAACCAGAGAAGGAATGCACTTCGGGTGTTTCCAGCAGTCGTAAAGGTCAGATGGTCATCAGGGGCAAGACGCGGCCCCATTAACGGCGTCCAGGTATCCTGATGCATGGCACTTCCTCGAATAAATGGTGCAACGTTTCGTGCAGCCATCCGGTCTTCACCGTATCTTGCGCAAGCATAGCCGCATTGGGCGTCTCTGTCAAACAGCAACACCTGCCCGGCACGTGCTGAGGTTACTCCCTTTGCAAATATGCTGGACAGGCTCTGTTTATCCAGCGCTATGCAGCAGGCGTTCGCGAATTGTCGCAATTTCCTGACGCAAGCGCGCGTCCGAGTTGAGTTCTTCGGCAATCTTCTCGCAACCATACATAACGGTTGTATGATCGCGACCGCCAAGCAGTTGACCGATTTCCATCAGGCTTGAGTCGGTTTCTTCACGGAGCAGATACATTGCCACCTGACGGGGAATAACGATATTCCGGCTGCGACCGCGCCCCTGCAACGCGCGCAGATCGACGCTGTAGAATGCGGCGACTTCACGCAGGATGGCATCGGGGGTCACCCGTTTGCGCCGATTAGTGTCGAGCAGTTCGCTCAGCGCTGCGGTTGCCACCTCGATAGTCACCGGAACATTATACATTTGCGCAAATGCGGTTACCCGGTTGAGGCATCCCTCTAGTTCGCGAATATGGCTCTGAATGCGCTGGGCAAGGAAGTCAATCACTGGCTGGGGTACTGGAACCGGTGATTGCTCCGCTTTTGCGCGCAGAATTGCTGTGCGCGTCTCCAGATCGGGCATTTGCACATCGACAATCAACCCCCACTCGAAGCGTGAGCGCAGGCGCTCTTCGAGGGTCAGGATCGCCTTGGGTGATCGGTCCGACGATATGACGATCTGTTTCCCAGCGGAATGTAGGGTATTAAAGGTGTGAAAAAACTCTTCCTGAGTTTGCTCTTTGCCAGCAATGAACTGAATGTCGTCGATAAGCAAAATATCGATGTTCCGGTAACGAATGCGAAACTCTTCAGTTTGCTGGCGGCGAATGGAGTTGATCAGGTCATTGGTGAATGTCTCGGAAGAAACATAGAGCACGTTCACCTCCGGGTCGCGGTCCAGCACAAAGTTGCCGATGGCGTGCAGGAGGTGCGTTTTCCCCAACCCCACGCCGCCGTAGAGGAACAACGGATTGTACGCCTGCGCCGGATGTTCTGCCACTGCCATACACGCGGCATTCGCCAGGCGATTGCTTGGTCCAATAATGAAGCGGTCGAAGGTATACCGCGGATTGAGCATACTGGAACGCACTGCCCGATGCAATTCGAGCTGCTGTGGTGGCGTCCGTTCGAGCGGATGGCTCACGCCATTGCTATAGCCGCCCGGCTGCAATGGTAAACCTTGCTTGTGCGTCTCGTTCTCCAAGGATCGCCTGTTGGCGCTATCGGAGCGCTCGAATTCGGGCGACCCAAGGACGACGCGCACATCGACTGGAAAGCCGACCACTGATCCCAACTGTTCACGAAGAGTGGTGAGATACCGGCTTTCCAACCCTTCTTTGATGAAGGCGTTTGGTGCGCGAACAATCGCCACACCGTTGTCGATGTCGAGCAGGGTAGCGCCGCGTACCCACGTGTTGTACTCGTGGCGCGGCAGTTGAACCTGGAGCGATCCCAATGTTGTATTCCAGACTTTGGTGAGGTTCACTGCAACCTCCCTATTATTGGCAAACATAATCCCCCTGGAGTACAACCGTTGGACTCCAGTGCGGCATTTGTGCAACAGACACAGATGATGATTTTCTTGCGAGAGGTCCTTCGTGTAAGCGTTGCTTGTGTCATCGATCATACCCCATGCCTTCGTACTTTTCAAGCCGAAAGAGGGCTTCCGGTTATCGCACTTCCTTATAGCATGAGCTCTCCGATCCGTGGTCGTGATTGTGAGATCCCACACTTAGCCTTTTTGCTATGTCGAGCAACGGTGATCAGAATCGTGGATAACTCTGGGCGAAGGGACGATCCTAGGGGATAGTTATCGCTTGTTCATGGGCAATACGGCGATTCATCCGTGGGGCGAATGTTATCCACAATTTTGTGGATAACGTCTCGAATATTGTGGAAAAGCGGATCGATTTCATCACACAATCATAATAATCACGATGGCGGCGCCGACAGATCGAGTGGGGGCAGGTCTGCCAGACTGCTCAGACCGAACTGACGGAGAAACCCGGCGGTGGTGACATACAGGATCGGTCTGCCAGCCGTTTCGAGTCGTCCGCCCTCCGCGATCAGGTCGCGTGCCAGCAGCGCGCGCAAGACGCTGCTGCTATCTACACCGCGGATCGCTTCGATCTGAGCACGCGTGATAGGCTGGCGGTAGGCGATGATCGTCAACACCTCAAGCGCAGCGTTCGAGAGGCGTGTGGCAGGGGGAGCGCCCAGAAAACGCTCGATAACTGCTGCTGCTTCCGGTGCGGAGACCAGCTGGACGCGATCAGCGTCGCGCTGGAGACGGACGCCGCGTTCCATGCATGCTGCTGCCAACTCGTCGAGCGCCTGTTCCACTGCATCGGGCGGCAGATCGAGCGTCCGCGCCAGTTCGGTGATAGTCACTGGTTTGCCTGCGACGAACAGGATCGCCTCGATCAATTGCACCGTCGTGGGTGCCAGTTGGAGGGGCATGTCGGGTAGCGGGGATTGTTCCATACGACTACTGCGAGTTCAACCGCACCTGTCCTCAGTGCAATCGTGTGACAGGCGTGCCGCAGGAGGGGACGCAGTGCGCTGCGTTCCTGCGTGCGACCGCCAGGTCTTACGAAAGGTACTGCACTTCGCGCGGAAAGGTCGTTAGCGACTCAGCGCCGTTGGCAGTGATAACCACGTCATCCTCAATGCGCACGCCACCCAGACCACGAATGTAGATGCCGGGTTCAATGGTAAATGTTGCGCCGATGGGGAGCGGATTCCGGTTTCCTGCCACGATGAAGGGTGGTTCGTGGACATCGAGACCGATCCCGTGCCCGGTGCGGTGAAGAAAGTACGGTCCGTACCCGTTCTGTTCAATGACCTGCCGCGCCGCCGCGTCTATCGACTCGCCGGTAGCGCCGGGTTGCGCGGCTGCAGTGCGCCCGGCAGTGTTCGCTGCTTGGACGAGATTGTGGATCCGCAGTGCCTCGTCGGACAGGTGACCCACTGCAAATGTGCGTGTGATATCCGACACATACCCCTGATACACTGCTCCACCGTCGAATACAACCAGATCTCCTTCCTGCAGGGCGCGATCCCCGCTGGTGTGGTGCGGGTTGGCGCTGTTTGGTCCGCTGGCGACGATGGTCTCAAATGCAGGGAAGCATCCTGCAGCGCGAATAGCTCGTTCCCACAGATCAGCAATGTCACGTTCGCGCATGCCTGCCCGTACCTGCGTGATCGTCTGGCGCAGCGTGTCTTCGATGACACGTACTGCCTGGCGGATTGCATTCAGTTCCTCCGCATCTTTGACCATGCGCAGGTCTGCCAGCAGGGGTATGGCATCCGTCATCCGCGCGCCGGGAATCGCCTGTTCCAGCGCGCGAAGTTCAAACACTCGCATAACCGTGTACTCGATGCCGATGACGCTTCCTGCACCCAAACCGATATCACGCGCCGCACGCGCCAGCGCCTGTTCTGGTCCTTCAGCGTCGCTCCAGGGATAGAAGCGAAACAGGGCGTCTGTTGTCTCGGCAATGCGTGCATGCTCCAGCGCCGGAACCACCAGCGCCGATTGCCCGGAAACCGGGATAAGCGCCAGAGTCAATCGCAACCCGGCGTGCAACGTTATTCCAGAGAGATAGCGCAAATTGCTGCCAGGAACAATAGCCAGGGCATCGAAGCCGTAGCGACACATTGCTTGCTGGATACGCGTGATACGATGGGACATGGTCTATTCCTTGTGTACTGAACGTCGAACGTTCGACGTTGAACGTTTGGGTCTGTTCCTGTGAGAGCGAAGTAAGGTGTATTGCTCGTTTATGCGGAACTTCAGGTGTTGAATTTGAACACTGAGCGTTGAGCGTTGGATGTCGTACATTGTGCAGGCTAGTGGGTATCGCACTCGTGACGCGGGAAGCGTACCCGTGCCACAGTCCATTCCTCACCAATGGTGAGCGAAAACTCGCCCTGAAGATCGTCCTGCACCAGCGTGCGGATGATGTGCAACCCCAATCCACTGCCGCCGCCTGACGATTCCGCAGTCGCCGCTTCTGAAGAAGCAACACGGCTCGGACCGTCATCACGAACCTCGACAGCGATCATTCCATCCTGCTCGCTTGTTTCGACAATAATAACGCCACCGCTAACGGCAAGCCCGTGGGTCATTGCATTGACAATCAGTTCATTCAGTACGATTGCTAGCACAGTGGCATCACGCGAGCCAACACGCGCCTGGACGCCGCGGATCTCGAAGTGGACCGGGCGTTCAGGAGACAAAAGACTGAGTCGGGCGCTTTCGACAATCTGACGCGCCACTGCGTCGACTGTAGTCGTGCCGACGTCCTCACGACACAGCAGATTGTGAACGCCAGCAATCGCCTGAATGCGCGCTATGCTGTCACGCAGCGCAATCGCACTACGGTCATTCGGCGCCAGGCGGCGTTGTTGCATAGTGAGCAATGCTGAGATTGTTTGCAGGTTATTGCGCACGCGATGATGCATCTCCTGCAACATCGCTGATTTGACCGCCAGGGCACGTAAGCTTTCGTCGTACAGGCGCGCATTCTCGATTGCAATTGCCGCTTCGTCGGCAAAGGTAGAAAGAAGGCGCATATGCTCATAGTCGAAATGGCGTGCTTCACGGGTATACAGGCAAATGGCGCCAATTGTGCGCTTTTGCTGGACGCGCAGCGGCATGCAGAAGAGTGAATAGAAGTTCTCGCGCGCTGCGACTTCCGCGAGTTCGGGGAAGCGCGAGTCGTTGAAGGCGTTGTGCACTGCCAGTGGACGCGCCTCGCGCACTGCCTGAACGATGAATGCGGGGATTTCGCCGCGTGGCGTCCCGCCGTAGGTGGCAGCGAGTTCCAGTCGTCCATCGTTGCCGACGCGGAAAATATCCGCGCGTTCAGCGCGTGAAAGTTCCACTGCTTTGGCGACGATCAGTTTCAACACCTCTTCGAGATTGAGTTGCTCGGCAATACTCTTCGAGACCTGTTGCAGGGTTGTCAGTTCGCGCACCTTCTGATGCAATTGCTCGTCGGTTTGCTGATAGAGTTGCGCATTGACAATAAAGAATGCCAGTTCACCAGCGACGGTTTCGACGAAGTTGATCTCTTCAGCGGTAAAATCGCGCGGACCGTAGGTTTGAATGGTAATTACGCCCTGCAACTTGGCGGCGCCCAGATGGAACCGTTCGACGCTGAATAGAACAATCGGCACAGCAAGCATTGAGCGGTACGGTTCCTCGCCCAACCCTGGCTCGATGTGAAAACGCGGTTCACGACGTACATCGCGTACCGCGATCGGTCGCCCCTCCCGCGCAGCCCATCCGGTGATACCCTCACCGATACGGACGCGTACATGCCCAACGGCAGCGCTGTTCAACCCGTGGGTCGCCCGCAGTGTCAGGTCGTCGGTGTTCTTGTCGTACAGGTACACCGAACAAACCTCCACGCCAATCACTTCAGCGACCGTCTCGACCACCAGTTGCATCGACGTATCGAGATCGAGCGTGGAGTTGGCAGCGGAGATGATCCGATGGAGACCCTTGAGTTCCGCCATACGGCGCACCAGATGACTCTCCCATTCACGGGTGCGTTGTTCTTCACGCGCCGCGCCGTATGCCAGCAGCAACTCAGAGAGTGCTACTCCAGGTTCAACGCCGTGCAATTCCGAGAGCGCCAGACCGAGTTCTGCCAGCACCTCCGGCTCGCCGTCCTGGCGAAACCAGAGCGCTCCCAGCTGGCGCAGCAACACACGTCGTTGCTCGTTCGACTGACTGGCAGCCAGTTGATCGATCACTTCCGAAATGTTCGGCAGCGATGCTCGCAGTTCCTCCACGAGCATGGGAAGGAAAGCGGTTTGCGGGCTGTGCATATGAACCTGCCAGACGACGAGATTTTCGTGACCTTTGACGCATATTATAGCAAACTGACCCGGCAGTGGAGTGGGGTTACAGAGATGTGCGGGTTGAACATGGGCGCAGTACGCTGTCACTCTCCAGGCGACACGGGCAGCCACATAACAACATCAGCCCATACGCTGAGCATCCCGTCTTCCGCTGCACTGGTCAGTACAACTTCTGCGCCGGTTGTATCGAATGCGTAGGTTCCCAGTTCCGCCCAGTCATTTGCATGCGTCGCTGCATCGACGATCACTTCCGCCGTTCCATTAGCATGCTGCACCAGATAGCGCACGTTTGTCGCATCGCCCAGGCGACTGACAGCATAAGGAATAAACGCGATCACGCGGTACCTTCCTGCTGAAGGTAATGTGGCGCGCCAGATCGCCAGCGCAGGCGGGTTCAGCGGGCGTACCTTCCAGGGGCGTCCCACCGCGCCACGGACTGATGCGATGAACAGCGACTCGCCTCCATATCCCACGGGTGCGCTTTTCCATCCCTTCCCATCGATCAGGAAGCCAGGGAGTCCGGCATCGACGGCGACCGCTCCATCAGGCGGCGGGGCACATGGCGACGGACGATCCTTCCAGAGCCATATACTCACCGTGCCAGCGGGATGCGCACGCCATGGATCTTCTCCCGTCCCGCACCAACCGTAAGGATCAGTGTTGCGTCCCAGGTACTGAACGCCAAAGTGCAGGTGGGGTCCAGACGAGCAGCCGGTGTTGCCGATGATACCGATCGATTGCCCGCGCGCCACACGCTCGCCAATTGCTACATCCACGCGGTGGAGGTGCCAGTAGAGCGTGCGATAGCCATTCTCATGGTCGATGACGACCGCGCGAGTGGCGCAACCGTCGTCGGCATTTCCAGCGAACACAACCTCGCCGTCGGCAGCTGCCAGCGCTCGTTCCGGCGGCGCCGCGGCGTAATCCCACCCGTCGTGACCGTTGTACGCAAAGATTGGGTCGGTTTCCACGCGTCCCCAGTAGGTACTGACGCCATCCCTGGCATTGCGCATCAGGAACGGACCGCTATGGTCGAAGAAGGACGTGACCGGGACGACTTTCCCGATTGGACGGGTCAGGAAGGGTTCGGAGAGCGGGAACCAGTCATCCGGCGGGATGCGCGGGTCGTCGAACAGGTTCGTGTAGACGGAGCGAAATCGTTCCATCAATCCCGGAAGACGCTCTGGAACAGTCGTGGGAGCAAGGACGCGCGCCAGGGCATATCCAGCGAGCGACATATCTTCCGGCGGCGGCGCAACGCTGCCGTCGGCGAAGGTGAGCGCAACACGCTGCGGGTAATCGCGCCGTGCATAGAGCATCTCGCGGACTGCCCAGCGCACCTGTGCCTGCAATCCGCGTCGTCGTCCGTTGTCACCGCGAAACCCAACCGCCCACGCGAACTGATCGGCGGTTGGCTGCGGATCGCTGATCAGGCTGCTGTGCAGTTCAATGAGCGCCAGAATGATCTTCGGGTTGACACTGTAATAGATCGCCTGACCGGTCAACGCTTCTGCGAAGGTATGCTGCCGATCCCCAACCGGCACCACGATCCGCTTCAGCGGTCCGGGATGGCCGTCGAGGAACGCCTGGATCTGGATCGCATAGAACCCCGGCTCATAGGTCAGTCGCCGGTCATCGAAAAAGGTTGCCAGTGCAGGTGCAGGGGTGGAGGTTGGCGGGAGCGGCGTCGTGGTCGGCATCACCGGTTGCGTTGGCGAAGGGAGGACGGGTGTGGCAGTATTCACCGGCGCACTGGCGGTCGGCAGTGTTGCTGCCGTTGGCGCGGGGACCGGCAGCGGTCCGGCGCAACCTGCCAGGGTTATGGCAGCAATGAACACCATGCACGTCAGGCGGAGGTGCAGCATCGAAACCTTCTATAGCGAAATGCAAAATGATTGAGCCACGTGCGTGCCGGGTGCGCGGGCGTCTCGCCCGCATGACCGTATGAGGCGCGCGATCCCGAAGATCAACTGTTTTGCACTTCGCTGTAATGATCGTCAAAATCGGCTATCTGCGGTGCAGATTATACCTGATCTCTCGCTTTCCCAACCGCAAGCATATACACAGCAGCTTCCTCTTTGCCATCCACGCCAAGCATGGCATTGACTTCATCATCGAGGAAGGCGCCAACAGCGCAAACGCCCATGCCGAGCGATGTCGCCGCAAGATACAGGTTCTGCGCCAGGTGCCCTGCTTCGAGCAGCGCATACCGGTAGGCGCGCTCCTGGTACCGCCAGCGAAGACGCTGAAGGATGACCGTGAAGTAGACAACTGCATTGCACGTTCCCAGAAACTCCTGCATCAACCCATGTCGCACCGTTTCCTGCCGCACGTCAGCGTCGCGGATCAGTGACAGGGAATGATCGGCGACATTGTAGTGGTAGACACCGGGGCGCAGGTCGGCAACGCGGTGAATGGCAAGGTACGTCTCGATAGGATAGAGCGCGCCGGCGGACGGTGCAGCGCGCAACTTTATCCCGAAACGTTCGGCGTTGATTCCGCCGGTGTAGTAGAGCAGTCGTGACAGTTCCGCCAGCGTGAGAGGTTCATCAATGTAGTGACGCACGGAACGTCGCTGTTGAATGGCGGTTTCAAGCGCCAATCCCGGTCGATTATCAGGGGGCGGCAGCATGATACGCGGAGAGTCGGGGTATGTTTTGTACAGAGGCGGTTGTGCGCCCCAACTGGCAATTGCACCGAACAGGTCGCTCATCCCTGGTTTACTCCATTGATGATACGCCACACCCAGATCGCTTCCAAACGGCACATCTGGTCGCAGGCGTGCAGTGCTGCGCCCGATTGCCAGCCCTGCCAGACCGCCGATCAAGACGCCGAGGAAACCGCGCCGCGTATGCAGCGCGCGCACGACTCCCGGAGCGCTGCGTTCAACCGTCGGGCAGGGTGGATGAACTGGTGCAGAAGCGGGAGATCTGGTGCGGGCGGCTGATCCTGAACGGAACAGGCGAACGTATATGTAGCGTCTCAATCGACTCCAGTTCAGCGCCACGTGGAACATGACTAGCGCTGCCATGACATATCCGGCGTATGTGTGGAACACGAATCCTGTCAGATCCCATACATCAGCAATGATTCCGGTGAGAATGGCAATCGTGGTTGCAATCAGCAGAGCGATACTCACCAGCGCGTTCACATCATGGCGTAATCGTTTCATCGGGGTGCCCTTAAGCTTGCCTGACGGCAGTGGCGCGTTCCAGATGTTTGCATGGGAATGCTGGCGGGGACAGATTCGGGTGATTGCTGAAGGACTCAGCGCCTCGGGTGTCGAGGGCTATGTGACGCTGCTGTTCTCCTCGACCCATGCGCCGTATGGTGCATACACATGTTCGATGGCGAAGGCGTGGATCGCTGGAAGTTCATACGGATGCAGCGCGCGAATCGCCTCTTCAACGTCCTGATAGCGTGCAGCGGTCGTTTTGAACAGCACACGAAACTCTGGTTCGTGCTGGATTGCACCCTTCCAGCGGTACACACTCTCGATCTGTGAGATCTGCGCGCAGGCTGCCAGTCGTCGCTCAACCAGCGCCGTGGCAAGTTTCCGCGCATCCTCGACGCTTCCAACGGTCGTAATGACAGCGATCAGGTTCACAGGCGCCGTCCTATCCTTCAATCCTGTTGCTTCCTGTCTTTCGGGAGTATTGTAGCATGCCGGGTAACGTGCAGCAATGCGCGAACGTGCAATTGCGGGGCTGACAGTAGAGAATGCACGTTCTGTCTGCCTCTAGTATACCACCAGTAGCATCTCGAACGATTCGAACCTGCCTGCTCTGCGGGCGAGCAGGTATGACAGGTCATGAGAAGGCAGAAGATAGAAGGCAGAAGATAGAAGGCAGAAGCAAGGAAGGTAGGAGATAGAACCTGTCTGCTCTGTGAGCGAGCAGGTATTACTAAAGAATCACGCCCTCATACGTGGGAGGATTTCTGAATGGCAGCAACCCACTCTTCGTCCAGGATCGAGATGTCGGGTTGCTCTGGCGCATACCGCACCTGCACTGTCTCGCGCATCTTAGGACAATCGTACAATTTATCATCGTAGATTTTCTGCGCCTGCTGAAGGCGAAGGGGTTGTCCGTACTGATCGGTTGCCGTCAGTTCCCAGGCGATAAAGTATGATGTGCTTTCACTATCATCATCCTTCCACATATCAAGAACCGGACAATCCACTCTGGATGTCGCCTTCTTTAGCGATCTTTCAATCTGGTGATTACGGTATAACTCCATAGAGGATAAAATAAAAAGGGGCATGAGTGTTAATAACGAAAAGATTAACGAGACCAGGGAATCTAATGTCGGTTCTTCTGTTATCAATGAAAATATGGTGAAGAAGACTGGAGGAGCGGACACAAAAAAACAGAAACTGATGAAGTCGTCAAAGAAAGATGGTCTTCTCCTATTTCGTGTATCTTTACTGGTCTCAAGTTGCTTCCGCTCCTCATTGGTCAAGGACGCGCGTTTCGGAAATGATGGAGCATCAGAAGCTGAAGGCAGCGCCACCGGACTCTTGCAAAACGCGCAGAACGTGGCGGTCGCCTCCAGCGGCGCGCCGCAGTGCGGGCAGTGGCGTGCCTGATTGTCCTGTGCTCCATTCGCTTGCGTTGCAGTCTGAACCTGCTCGTAGACAGAAGTCGGCGATGGGCGAAGTGTCTGATCTGGCGCGCCTGCGTGATGCTGCGACGTCACGTGCAGCGACTGCGAGTCAGACAGCGCCCGGAGTGCACACCGCGCGGCTTCGTTGTTCGGGTTGATCGCCAGCGCGCGTTCCAGGCATTCACGCCGCCGCTCGGGAGTTTCGACGAGCGACGCCATCCACAACCAGGTGACTTCGTGATGGGATTAGTGCGCAGCGCCTGCGTGAGAAGCTTCTGACCGCGCGCTTTGTCGCCGAGGCGAATAGCAGCGATAGCATCGGCGACCAGGCGGTGGGCGTCGGGCGAGACGGAGTGCGACATTGATACCTCCAGATGCCGGAGCGATGATGTACTGCGTTTCGCCTGCATTATACCCGCAGGTGCAGGCGCAGACCTGGTCGCTTTGATGGAAAAAAAATGCGACAGAGTCGCTACTGAAGAAAAAAGGAGCGCGTGGTATTATGATGTTTAAGTGCTCTTTTCTTCAGATCGACCACATGTTCAATGCTGCCCAGAGAGAGGTGTAGAACAGTCAACAGCCGGAATCGCGCACGTCAGGCATGCATAACGACCGCGCCTCTGGCATGCGCGTAGTTCAATCACTATGTCGCTACGGGCAGGACAGGTACGACGGTTCTGAGAACCGGTAGCTGCGCCTGTATCCCCTCGTGGATCGAAAGTGCGGGAAGAGAGAATCCGGTGACTTCTGGCGCAACATCCGACAACGACACACCACACCTGGAGAATCCATTCATCCAGCGCACGCGTATCGTTGACGCTGCCCGTTTTGCCGGGCGCTGGCGCGAATTGTCGCTGATCTTCGATGCAATCGAAGCGCGTCGACCGGTCATGGTCACCGGTCCGCCAGGCATCGGCAAATCATCGCTGCTCACGCATATCACTGCATCAGCTGCGGTACATCTCGAAGAACCACTGCTGCCATCGTTCTACCTGGCGCTTCACGAGGCGGCAACTCCAGAGGATGTCTATGAGACCGTTCTTCAGGCATTAGGGATTCCAGGCGCAACGTCTGCAGCTTTAGAAGTTGCGCTGCTTGAGATGGAGACGCCGGTACTCCTCTGCCTTGATGACGCTCATCGCGCGTTAGAAGCAGGATGGGGTGACACGCTGCTCAATACGCTGGCGCGCATTGCGCGTGGCGGGCAGTTGATCCTGGTCGTGGCGTTGGCAGGGGAGATGCCGTTGCTCAGCGAGCGGTTTGCCAGTGTTCGCCTGGGCGCTTTCGCGCCAGCAGAAGTTCGTCTCTTCGCAGAAACCTATCTTGAAGGAACCGGCATCAGTTTCACACCTGCTGAATTGCGATTGCTGAGCCATCTCAGCGCCGGTCATCCTGCCTATCTTCAGCGTGCAGCATACCACCTGTTTGAGAGTCGCCGCGATGGGCGCGACTGGCGTGCGCATTTTCTCGTCGAGGCGCGGGAATGTCCTATTCCGGGGGCGCCATTGCCCCCAGAGGCTTTTGAAGGCGGAGAGGGAGATGGCAGTATCAGACCGCGCTATGGCACGCTTCAGACCGAACGTTCAGTCGCAGATGAGACGCCCTTTCCGCTGCCCGAAGCGCCTGGCACCCTCTTGCTGATGATTGTGCCTCTAGCAGCGTTACTGGTCTTCGTAACTTTCAGTAACGTTATCACCGCTCTCCTGGCTGCTCTATCGGGTCTCATGATCGCGCTGGTCTGGTGGTATCGTTGCAGAGTCAGTTAAACCGACACATTTGTATGGGCGAACCGGTTGCTACTGCTGTTCGTCCGTCCAGGAACCATACCAGCGCACCACGTGAGAACCTAGTTTCAAAAACACACCGATGTCTGCCAGGTGCGAAGACAACCGGCTGCCCGCGCTGGCTCGGCGCTGGGAAGAAGAAGTTTTGCAGCCGGACAGGCACGGCGACATTGAACGCATTGTCATTCCGATACCCGAACCACGCGACCGTCTTGCCACCGCCGTCTGGCAGCGTGCACTCCAGTAGGGGTTGAATACGCACAACAGCATCGCTACTGCAGCGAATCGGATAATTCGCCCATGCCGTTACCTGTCGCCCTGCCAGCGACCATGTTAGTGGCAGGCCGTCGAAGACTACTGCAAATGCTGGTCGCCGCGTGCCTGGCTCAAACGTCGTTGGTTGACCGAGGTCTTCCCGATAGCGGTTGAACCGGTTTTCTCCGCCCACTGGCACGTGCACTGGCGCTGTCCCTTCCATCTCGTATCCAAAGATAGCGACATAACTTGCAGGTGAACGCCGCGCAACACACATAAGGATCGGGCGAGGAGTTCCCGTTCCTGGCGAAACCGTCACTGTTGCTATTGGAGTAAAGGACGGCGACGGCGACGGGGTGCGGGACGGTGTGGCCGAGGGCGTGCTGGTGAAAGTCGGCGTCGCTGATGGAGTAAGGGATGGCGTGGCCGAGGGCGTGCTGGTGAAAGTCGGCGTCGCTGACGGAGTAAGGGATGGCGTAGCCGAGGGCGTGCTGGTGAAAGTCGGCGACGGC
>JAGHYV010000078.1:0-12500 GCA_017743475.1 Roseiflexus sp.
TGCGCACGGCTGCTTCATAGGCGTCCAGCGCCTCCGCGTGCCGATCCAGCGCCGCAAAGCAAACCCCAAGGACGTTCAGACTGCGGGCGAGGGCGTGGGCGACGGCGCCGGGACGGGCGCCGGCGGCGCTGCCGCCGGGGACGCGCAGCGCGCCGCTAGCAGTGCAATGACCAGCAGCGGCGCGCCCCTGGCAATCAGGCGGGAAAGCCGATCCAGCAACAGGTGCAGCATGGGCAATTGCTCCGGTTATCGTTTTGCGACAGAACAGGGCACGCGCATGATAGCGCATTGATAGGTATCGCCCGAAGACGAGGGTCACCGGTCCGACCAGCGCCACCAGCGCCAGCAGCGTGATCAGCGCGGCATCGGTCTGCGCTGGCCACACCCACGCCCGCCGACGTTGGCGATCAGACACCGGCGAGGCAGGCGGGATGGAGGGGCAGCGCCCGGCGACACCGTCGGAACCATCGACGGGGGGCGACGACTACGATGATGTACCGGTTCGGTTCCGTTTCCTCCAACCCGACATACCGAACCGGCAGCCTCTCCCTCCCCGGCTTCCCCAGCACGCGAGGGGGGCGCCGCCCGTTCCCACCAGGCAGCACGGAAGCCATCAGCGCCCTGCTCGTGCCGTGATCAGCTCATCCAACAGCGCTGCCGCGTCTGCCGGCAGCGCGGCACGAACCTGCTGATAGAGCCGCGCCGCATCCCTATTGCTGGCACGCAGACGGTCGCCCAGGGTTGACGGGGCAAGCCCGGCGCCCCGCGCCGCCGCCCGCATCCCGTGTCCCTGGGTTATCAGGAACGCAGCATACGCCAACCGGACCTCAAGCGGCGCCTGCGCCGGGGCGCTGCCTTTCCCGACCGGGGGCGGCGCCGGGGGGCGGCGGCGCAGGCGCAGGCAAACCGGATTCAACGTCGCTGTTCAACTCCTGCAACGCATGCCGCACCGCTTCCTGGCGCTGCACTGCTGCCGCCAGACTCGCCTGCATAACGGGGATCATATTCTCGAGTTCGCGCCGCTCGGCTTCCAGCTGGCGCCGCGTCGCCTCGCGCACTGCCGCCACCTGCGCCTCACGCACGTCCAGTTCGGCGCGCGCTCGCGCCTGATCGACCCGGATGCGCTGCATCTCGCGCGTCCGCTCCCGGTCAATGCGCGCCAACACCCACGCCTGGCGGTTGCGCAGCGTGTCACCGAACGTCTCCCATGCGACCCAGGCAATGCCCACCGCCGTCGCCGTCAGCAACCCGGCAGCCACCCATGCGGTGGTATCGAGCGTCCACCGCACCGCCGTGGCGAAATCGGCGATGATCGGCGATGCGATCAGCACATCATGCACCGGGTGTACTAGCGGCGCCGCCGGCAGCAGCGGCAGGGTGTGGCGCAGCGCGCGAAACGGGTGACGCGGCGCCAGGTCTGCCACATGCAGAACGAACCCGATGAGCGCGATGCTCTCCAGCGCCAGCATAACGCCCAGCGCCAACGCTGGCGATCCGAACGTCGTCGCCCAGAAGGTGAACGCCCCCCAGATACTCACGCTGAGTGTCACGACCGGAATGATCGTCTGCAATGCGATCGTCAGCGTCTCTTCCGGATCGCGCCAAAGAGACTCAAGCAGCGAACGCCACATGGCACGCCTCCTGTTCGTTTGGCGCGTCCGGCGCCAATGCCGCCGGATGCGCAGCCTGATCCATAATAACGACCGGTGCCGCGCCAGGCATCCTCCATTGAGGGGGAACCAGCGGTGTCGGGATGGCGGGGGCGGGCGCAAGCGTCCAGCCCCGCCGTCGCAGCGCATCCCACACTGGGGGCGCCAGGACGGATGCGTCCGGCGGCGCAGCGGCGACCAGCCAGACAAGCACGCGCACGGCGCCTGCCGTCAGCGCCTCGACCAGCGCCTCCTGCGCCAGCGCATGCAGCGATCAGCGCGTCGATCCGACCACGACCGCATGCACCCGCCATGCCGCCACATGCGCGTCCGGCCCGCGCACGACGGTAATCACCAGCAGTCTATCGTGCCCTGGCGGTCGCGCGTGGGTGCGGCAGTCGCGCAGCGGGCGCCAGCGCCCGCGCCGCCACCCGCGGCGATTCGCCGCTGCTCTCCGGCGTCCCGCGCTGGGTTCGCCATGATGATCTGCGCTTCATGCTCACGCGCCGCCACTGTCAACTGGCGCACCCACGTCGCCTGCATGGAGGTGTCGCTGTCATCACCGCTGCTGCTCTGGATCATCTCGCACCCACGTCGCCCGCACGAAGGTGTCAGGATGGACGATCAGTCCGGATCGCTGCACGAGGGCATCCACCGTTAGGAAGCCTTCCCCAACCTCCGCGTGGTGATTACGGGCGCCGTCTGGTAATCATCACTCCCCCTGGCCAGGCACCGTCGGTTTCCTCGACCAAAGGGGCCTGCGTCTGCCACAGCGTGCCGTTAGGGTCGCAACAGCATTCCCGCCCCGGCCTGCCCCAAGGCCACCTGGCTGTCAATAGCCGTCGGCAACGCCAGCGCGCCGCGCGCCAGGAAGTTCGTCTTGCTCTCGCCCGTCAGCACGTCCGCTGAGGGACGCTGGGTCGCCGCCACAACATAGATGCCGACCGCGCGCTTTGCGCGCCAGCACCAACAGCGCCGCTGCCAGGTCCGCGCTGGTCGCCGCGAGGAGATCGCCGACCTCAGCGATGACCGGTGCCACGCGCGGCGGCAGCGCCGGGTCCACCTATCGCCAGGTGCCCAGATCGCGCAGCTCCCGGCGCTGCAACTGGCAGGACGCATGTGACGGCGCCGATCCAGCCGACCAGCGGATGGTCGCTGAAGGCGACGGCGCCGCTGGTTTCCCCCACCTCGGCGATAGCCAGGTGCAGCCGCACCTGCAGGGCGCGCCGCCCGATCCGCGCGCCCTGCACAGCGCGGCGTAGGCCGCGCCATAGGTTGCCGCGAAGACGGCACCGCTCGGCAGCAGAATGAGCGACGCCACGTAGCCAAGCGTGGCTGCAGCACTGCACAGCAGCGGAGTCACCAGCATGCGCTGGATGTCGGCATCCCTATCATGCTGGCGGCACCGCATCCGAACGCGGACAATCGCGCAGCTCCAGCGTCACGCTCCGTTCCGTCCGCCAGACGAGGATCACGCAGAGCGCCTCCCCCAGGCGGTTCGGATCGTCGATCATCTGCGGCGCTGGCGCTGCATCGATGTCGCCGCGTTCATCGACGTCCGACGTATCGGCATCGGACGCAGCGGATGCCGCTGCCGAGGGGTCATCATCGCTCCATGCCGCGCGCACGGCGCTTGACGTCCTCAAACATCCTTCCCTCCCTGTTCCAGTCTGCAGGACGCCGTTCAGCAGCGCGTCCCGTTCTCCCGATGCCACCCTATGCCGCGCCCGCCATGCGCCCGTTTTCCACGCACAGTGCATGGTCGGCGTATGGTATGCTCACCTGCGCCAACACAGAGTAGAAAGGAGACCGCATGCCCCGACGATCCTATCCACCGCTCGATGCTGACGCCTGCGCGCGCCTGCGCGCCGCCCGGCAGGTGCAGCGCCTGCGCGTCCGCGAGGTCGCCGCCCGGGCCGGGATCAGCGCAACGACCTATCATCGGATCGAAACCGGCAAGCGCGGCGCGCCGCCGGACACGCTGGCGCGCATTGCCACCGCCCTGAATCTCGATGCCCTGCCAGAGCCGCCGCCGCGCCGCACCGACAGGGACGATGCCTCGCGGCGCCGGGGAGCGCCGGATGCCGCGTTCGCCGCCGCTGCCCCGCTGCTGCCGACCATCGGATCGCCGACACGGAGCCGCCTGCGTGCCATCGTCCGAACGTTGCCGGACTCCGCCGACCGTACCGCACTACTGGCAGCGATCCCTGCGCCGATCACCGAGGACGCCCATGCACGAGACGCCCATCCGCTGATTGTCCTCGGCGACGGCGTGCTGGCCGCCGCCATCGCCGTTTCCCTCAGTGAGCGCCGCCGCGTCGTCTGGGTGCAGCGCGCCGGGGGACCGCCGCCCGCCCTGGCGCTGGCTGCGCCGGGAACGCCGCCGGAGTGGCTCGCCCCCACCACCGACCTGCGGCGCCGCGCCGACCGCGCTGCCGCATGGTTCGGCGCGCTGCCCGCCGGACGCACCGCGCACCCGTCGACCGCCCTGCTGCCGGTTATGCGCGCCCCAGACGACCCGCATGCGGGGCGCGCGGGACCAGACGCGCTCGGTGATGATCCTCTGCGCCTGATCGTCGCCGACATGCGCCGCGTCTGGCGCATCCTGACGACGCAGGCGCGCCGCCGCGCCATTCCCGTGCTGCGCGCGCCATCCGCCACTCCGTTGATCGCGGACGGGCGCTGTATCGGCGTACAGACCCGCCGCCGCACGGTGCTGGCGGATGTGGTCATCCAGACCATCGGCCTGCACCCACAGCCCGCGCTGTGGATCGATCCCGCGCCGCCGGTCGCCGCCGTGCAGGTCGCGCCCGACCCGGACTGTCCGCTCGGGTGGACGATCCGCTTTCCGCTCGACGATGTGACCTATACGACGCGCCTGCCATCCCTCCCCCGGACGGCAGGGGAGGACTCCACCACCCCGCCCGTTCCCGGCGTGACGCCGCTGCACGGCGCATCACGAGCGACCGGCATCGCCGTGGCGCGCGGCTTGATCACCGTGCATGCCATGGGAAGCCAGGGCTTGAGCGCCATCCCAGACCTCCTCGACACGCTGCAGGTGCTCCTCCCGTAGCGCCCGTCCCTCCACCTGCGGAGCGAGGAAGAAACGAATACGCCCTAGGCATCGGCCCGGGGCGACCCCATTCAAATGGCAACGGCGACGCAGGTCACCGGCGACGGCGCCCGCGCATGAACGCTGGCGGCAGTGTGGACGGCGGGTGCAGTGCTGCTGGAGCGCGGCATGCGGACGCGTCCGGCAGACGCGCCGCCTTTGGCGGTGATAGCAGCGACGCTGCGCCAGATGGCGCGAGAAGCGATGCAGCAGGAACGCACCGCTCAGGAACGGCGCGTCGGGGAGGAGATGGAGTGATGGGTGGCAATGACCGGCGAGATGGGGCGAACCTGCGCCGGTTGTACCTCGAGGAGCGGTTGAGTCTCCGCGCCATTGCGCGGCGTTTCGGCTAGACATCGCACGGCGCGGCGGCGGGTGCGGGATGCGGGCATCCCGTTGCGTCAGCATGGGCGCATGCTCCTGCCCCTGGCATTGACGCCGGACGAGGGGGCGCTGATTCGCTGCTCTATTGCGGCAGCGGGAAGATGGTGCGTGGCACGGGCGCGGCATGTGGATGCCGATGTGTTGACCGTGCTGGCAGTGCCCGCACTGCCGGCGGATGACCGGGTGCAGGTCGTGGCGCACGGGGTCGCGGTCGGCAAGTCGGTGCGGACCCTGGCACAGCGGTTGCACTGTTCGACCCGGACCGTGTTCCGCCTGGTGTGCCGGGTGCGGCTGGAGGATCTTTCCGCCAGCAGGGATTACGAGTCGAGAATGGCGGCGCAATGATCCGGCGCGACACTGGCGCATGCGCCGGTGTCGGTGATGATTACCGATGGACGACGCGGCGGATGCGCCGATACTCACAGCGCGTTCGCCGTGTCGCCATTGGTCGGGGGTTGGCAGGATTCTGGCGCGGGGGTGATGGCAATGGCCAAACCGGAGACGACGAATGCCGCGCCGGATGGGGCCCCGCAGCGCGGCGGCGCGGCATCGCCTATCCGGAGGGCGCATCCAGCACCGCTGTCAGCGCCGCGTCCACGCTCGCCAGGTCGGTGATCGTCACCCCGACCGTCTCCCCCAGGCGCACTATGCCTGCAGCGTCCATGCCTGGCGAATCGTTCGGCAGCGCCAGGTCGTGCACCCGCGCCGCCAGCGCCAGCAGCAGCCACCCGCCGGTGAAAAACTGCACCGCCGGAGGATCGGGCGACACCCAGACATGCACCCTGTCCAGCGGCCTCGCTGCCCGCAAGGGCGGCAGCAGATCGTCAACTGGCCACTCCGGCGCAACCTGTGCTGCATCCGGCGTCATCACCGCGCGGCGATCTCACCGAAGCGGCACGGCGGCACGCAATGCATCCCCGCTGCGTTTGCCGGGCCCGTCCTGCGGCGCCCGCACCGCCTGCGCTGCCTGCACTGATGCGTGCTGCCTGCACCGATGCAACGGCATCGCACCGGCGCGTCGCTCAGATTGATTTTTCTCTCTTCTGCGCCTCCTTCTCGCCCTCCCCGTCTACCGTCGGCGGCTGCGCCTCCGTCGGTCGCCGCCAGTCGTCGGAGCGCCATGCCAACCGACGGCATCTGCATCTGTCGTAGAATGCAACGGCGGAGGCCCGGCGCGCACGTCCGGCGGCGGGCCCGCCGCAGCGCGACGTTCGTGTTAGCGAAGGCAAGCGCGCGATGAAAACCATCATCACCGAGGGCGGGTTGTTGCCCGCTGACATGCTCGACGCGATTGCTGCCAGCGCGGTGGACGGACAGCGTCCCGACGATTTTGGCATGGCGCGGACGCGCCCCCTCTCCGACCGCATTGCGGCGGCCTGGCAGGCGGCGCGCGCACATCCGCGCCGAACTCGATGCGCGCATCGCGCGGTTGTACGGCGTCTCCCGCGACGACCTGCGCTACATCCTCGGCCCGCACGACGTGGAAGGACCCGACTTTCCCGGCGAGACGTTTCGCGTGCTGAAGGAGAAGGAACTGCGGCAGTACGGCGAGTACCGCACCCGGCGGCTGGTGCTGGCAGCGTGGGATGCGTAACCCACACGCCCAGCAGGGGCGCGACGCCGACCACGCGCACCGGCGACGGCGCACCACGACAGCGGCGACGCGGCGCGCTGCATGCCGCGCCGTCCATTCGCTGCACGCCCATCCTCTCGGCGGCGCATTCAGCGCCGATCCTCCGCCGTCTTGCCGGTGGCGCGACGCTGGTCAGCGGACGGGCGCTGGCGGTCGGCTGCTGCCGTCTTGCCGGTGGCACGACGCTGGTCAGCGGACGGGCGCTGGCGGTCGGCTGCTGCCGTCTTGCCGGTGGCACGACGCTGGTCAGCGGACGGACGCTGGCGGTCGGCTGCTGCCGTCTTGCCAGTGGCGCGACGCTGGTCAGCGGACGGGCGCTGGCGGTCGGCGGGGACTGTCTCGCCGCGCGTTTGGCGCTCGGCGGCGACGCGGCGCCGGTGGTCCCGCACGAGCGCCGCAAACCGATCCCGAAACGCGGCGCGACTCTGGAAGATCTTCGGCATTGTGGCGCCTTCCCCGAACAGCCGCCGACGCTCCTTGCTGCTGCACGCCTCGAAGACCAGGCGCAAGAACACGCCGCCCGGCGTCCGCCGCCGCGCGCCGTCCAGCGTGGGCAGCCCATCGGCGTCGAGAATCTTGAGCGTTTCGCGCGCCGCCAGTTTCATGGCCGGCAGCCCGACGACGCGGGCGACGCGCAGGATGTCCCGGTAGCCGCGACTGCCCTGACGCTCGCCGAGAATGTCGGCGAGCTCGCGGGCGAAGTGCAGCGCATCGTCGGGGTGCGGCGATGATGGTGCGGTCATAGGTGCGAACCTCATGCGCCCGGTGGTCGGGCGCTGCGGCGCGGGGCGCTGGCGCCCCGCGCGCTTCTGCATCCTGATCGTCCGGCAACGCGACGCATAGCGCCGCGCACTGCATCCATGCGGCGACGACTCCGCCGCCGCTACGCTATAGATGTCCGTATTGTACGGCGATTTGAGGTTCGTTGTGGTTGCGTTGCGTCACCGTTTGCTTGAACACCCCGCCACGCCGCATCACCACGCCGCATACCTGCTCCGACGAACCAACACCGCCCCCAATGTCGCACGCATGGATGCATCCCCTCCGCTCCCACCGCTCCGCCGAATCGCACCGACCGGCGCCGATCACCGGCGGCAACGCGGGCGACGTAGACGACGTGAACGACGGAACATACCGGCGCGGTCTGTCGCAACGGGCGGCAGTCAGGGAGGCGGAGAGAATGGCGGTGTGAGGGCCAGCGACGTTTGCAGCGACGCTCAAGGGAACCGCGTTCAGTTGGTACGAACGAGTTTTTGTTCTGTGTGCTCGTGCAGCCAGCGGACATTCATTTCGGATGACAAAGGGGCGGAACGGTTTTTGGTCGGGTATCGTCCATCGTTTCCTCGGATGCAAACTATTCGCGCAGGTGATAGGTATAAAAAGGGGTCAGATGCATGGATGGATAAAGAACACCGCGATACGCCTAAATGTCATTAAGAAATCTTGAATAAACAGGATATTGCTGTCACTTTGAGACTTTGGGTTTTCGGACGCTCGATTGCTCGCACGAGACTCAATCGTTCGGCAAGCAAGGAATACAACCAAGGCCCGGATTTGATTCTACTTCAATCCCGATAATCCCGCCATTCCTTGCAAGAAACGTCTTTGAAGCGCTAAAAACACGACCACCATTGGTGCAGCGGCGATAACAGAGCCAGCCATCATTAGTTCAAAACGAGTTTGATACTGCTCACGAAATTTAGCAAGACCAATCGGCAAAGTTCGCAATGTATCTCCGGCTGTAGCCACGAGCACCCATAGAAATTCATCCCAGCTCGCCACAAAAACAATGATCGCTAGAGTGATTAGAGCAGGTTGAATGAGCGGCAGTACGATTTGAAAATAAATGCGAAATTCACCAGCGCCATCGATACGAGCCGCATCGAGGTAGTCGTCCGGAACGCTAATGATGAATTGTCGCATCAAAAAAACCCCAAATGCCGACATAGCAAAAGGAACGATGAGTCCTTGATATGTGTTGACCCATCCAAGACCGCGAACGATCAGGAAAAGAGGAATCAAAATTGCCGTAAAAGGTACCATGACTGTGGCAAGGATAAAGAGCATCAGGATATTTTTGCCAGGGTAATCAAATTTAGCGAGGCTATATCCTATCATCGGCGAGAAGAGCAGGTTCAAAAAAACGATGGCTCCCGTCACAAAAACGCTGTTACTCAAATAGCGCATAAAGTTAAAGCGCGCGAATACTTCGATATAGTTCCCCCAATTTAAATTTGACGGCAAAATCTGGAATCGAGTAGAAAAAATCTCATCATTCGTCATAAAGGAGGCAGAGACCATGTAAAGCACCGGCGTCATAATCAGGATCGCACCTGCGAGTAGAGCGATTTGTCCTAACACTACCATGAACAGTCGCGCCATTGATCGTGGCATCTTTATCGTCTCCTAACTTTTCCGAATCTGTGCCTCTTAATCGTTTTGCTGAAAACGCAAGAGACGAAATTGTATGATTGCCAGTGCTAGTAATATCAGCAAAAATATTACTGAAGCGGCACTAGCATACCCCATTTTGAGATACTGGAAGCCATTCTGGAAAATGAACATAGATAAAACGCGTGTTGCCGATCCAGGTCCACCGTTCGTCAATATGTACATCGGTGTGAAAACTTTAAATGCTTCGATGATCGAGATCACCATCACATACAGGAACACTGGCCGTAGTAGAGGGAGGGTGATGTAGAGCAGACACTGCGCTGCATTCGCTCCGTCGATCTGTGCCGCTTCGTAGTAGTCGTTCGGAATCGCGCGTAAACCGGCGATGAAGATCACCATGTAAACAGGAGTACCTTTCCAGATACTCAAAATGATCATGGCAGGCATTGCCGTAGAGGGATCGTCCAACATGCGTAGGCCTGTAATTCCCAACGCCCGAGCTGCAACGGAGAAAATCCCAAAGGTCGGATTATACATTAACAACCATATCAGAGACCAAACCGTCAATGAAATAACAGCGGGAATGTAGTAAACGGTCAAATATGCCTGACGACCGGGAAAAGTTCGGTTAAAAATCAATGCTAGTCCTAATGCAATGAACCAGATGGGAATCACAACACCAAATGAATACAGGAACGAGACCCAGACTGAGTTAATGAATTCCTTATCGGTGAAAAGTCGGCTGTAATTCGTCATTCCTAGAAATTTTGGGTCGTCCAAAAGCCCCCACGAGAAGAGGCTGACATAGAAAGTTTGAAAGAGCGGATAGAGGTAAAACGCTCCGAAAAAGAGAAAAGCTGGCAATGCAAATACTAGACCAAGGCGTTTTTTACGCGCTTCTAGCGTATTGCCTAGTATTCCCCTTCTCCGTTGATGAAAACTTTGGTGGCGTAAGCTTTGCTCTTGTGGAGTGCCGAACATAGTCGTTTATTCCAAAGAGAATATCTCTCTCGTCTTCCAGAATTGGAAGTTCTCCTGGAAGACGAGAGAGTGTAGATTGTTCTCCTAGTCAGTCATTGCCGCTTTCGCCTGGGCTTGTGCGTCCCTGAGGACACTCATCACATCTTCTCCGGTGAGAATCCGGTTCTGAGCACGCGTCCAGATGTCGGAAAGTTCAAAATACTTGGTAGAGCGGAATTCGAACTTCCCATAGGCGTAGTCGGCAAAAATCGTTGCTAGTCGGGGATCAGTTTGGATGTAGTACTCCCGCAAGGGCTTTCCATCGATCTCCGTCTTGCGCGCTTGAACATAGCCAACCTTCTCCCACCACTCTTTCTGTTTGCTGGTGAGTAAGTTGACGAACTCCCACGCCGCCTTTTGTTTTTCTGGCGAGGATTTGGCGCTGACAAACCATGCCCAAGCATATAGTGTGGTTACGCGCTCCTTGGCGTTAGCGAATTGGGGCAGCGGTGCAATATCCCAATTCAAGTTTGGATTCATCGTCTTCAACGGAGCGACGGCCCAGGGACCTCCAAAAATCATAGCGCTGCGTTCGTTGGCAAAATCTTGCAACAAGTCGGTATAGGTTGCCGGATCGATGGCATCTGCCTGACGCAACTTTTGCAGGTAAGTCATGACAGCAACCATCGGTTCTTGAGTGAAGTCAGGCATCCCTTCCGGAGTAATGAGCTCCCCGCCTTTCTGACGTAACATTGGTTCCTGAATGAGGACCGTCCAAATCGGCACGTTGAACGGCCAAGATAAACCGACGCGTTTGATAACATCTCCTTCCTTGACAGTTAATCGGGTGGCAATATCGGCAAGCTCTTCCCAGGTAATTGGTCGATCCTTCGGCAAGGGTTTGATACCTGCTTCCTTCAGAGCGTCTACGTTGTAGATCAAACTGAAGGTATTGTACTCTGAGATGCCTCCGGTATAAATTTTCCCATTTGCCTTGAAGGCATCCAGAGAGCCGGGTTCAAAGAGGGCCTCGAATTCATCCTGAGTAGCGACCCCAAACGCGGTGGGATCGACTGGCGCAATGATTCCAGAGTCCAGAAATTGTGGAACCATCCAGTCACCAGCCCAAAAAACATCAGGACCTTGTCCGCCAGCAAATGCAGTCAGCACTTTCTGCTCGAAGTTCGCGTGAGGCGCATTGTCAAAGATGATCTTGACATTCGGATGAGTCGCCTCAAATTCGGCAATGATCGCCTCATTGACCGGGATTGAGGGGGCGTGATTATGCGTCATGTAGAGCAGTTCAATAGTAGGGGCGCTCGAAGTCCCGGTAGTGGGGGTGCTCGGAGTTCCGATAGTAGGTGTTGCTGGTGCTGCTGCAGGCGATGCGCAAGCTGAGAGCAGTAGAGCAAGAATGAGCGATAGCACAAGGGTCGCGGAGACACGCGTTTTCATTTTAATCCTCCTGTCTAGAAAACACGTAGACTTGATAAGGTTGAGAGCAGAATCCCGATGATTTCGATTATGTTTGTCTTTCCATTTGAACCTCCTTCTCACTCAAAAAATCATGAAGCCAACCTTATGAATGCTAAAGGCTCAGGCACCGCCCCTTGCAAGCACCCCCTCTAACGTCATGCTTGCTACCCAGGGCAGTTCAAACCAGCCGTCATTCGTTTGAGACAACGCTGTGTCGTCCAGGTATGCCTTACTTCCGAAAGGCAACCACAGCCTGAAGGCAGATGGGTGTCGTGGCCAAGCAGGATTACATGCAATACGGAGATGAAAACTGCGTTCTTCTCCAACCTCAAGTTTGAGGGAGATTGGCCCAAAACGTGTGGGTGTTTCTTCTAGCTCGACGATTGCACCTGGAAAAATCCAGTTTTCAGGCAGGCCAGGAAGAAGTTCCAGTGTTTCACCCCGTTCAAAAACCAACAAATGACGCACTATTCGAATAAATTCAGCCGACGCCCAGTTGTGAGGCATGTCGCCGATCATTTGTCCGTTGTGAGAGCTCTTGAGTGATTGCTCTTCCCGCCAGACGCGTGTTGGTGCAGCATGGTTGGCAAAGGCGTACAAATAATCGACTGCTTTGTCTGGCCGGCCCGCATAAAGCCAGACATGGGCCGCAAAGGAAGCGTGGTAATTCCACACTGCTCGATAAGGCAGCCAACCGGTATTGGCCGGAATCCCCTCTTCATCATCTATCAGGTCGGTCAAGTGCAACAGGTTTTGCACAATCGGATCGTCGGGCGCAAAGACCTCTCCGGGCCAGATTGCCTGACAAAGTGCCCATGTTGCGGACTGAGGTTGCAGCTCATTCTGGCGTTGTACAACCTCTGGATATCCAGGGATCCAGTGATGCATCCCG
>JAGHYV010000078.1:17500-22154 GCA_017743475.1 Roseiflexus sp.
ACGCGCGCACCCTTGCGATCAAAGTAGAGATTCTCAAAAGCACGCTCGATGTTGAGCGGCCGCGGGCGACCGTCCAGGTCAAGACGCATCCAGTCATACATTTTGAAAGTAAAGATGTAGGGCGTGGCGCTGATCTCCAACACCAGATTGTTGACGCCGGAACAATGAATCGTGCCGTTCGGGATCAGCAGCAGGTCATGCTTGCGCACCGGATGCGACTGCACGAAGCGGTCAACATCTACCGGCACTGCGTGCCGATAGCTAAGCTCCAGCGCAGTGCGGAACTCATCCGGGTCGATGTCTTCCTGGAAGCCTAGATAGCAACGTGCCCCAGGCATGCAGTCCAGAATGTAGTAAGTCTCGTCCTGTGTGAAGGTTTCGCCAAAGCACTTGCGGATGTATTCGGGGCGTGGGTGGCACTGCACCGACAGGTTGCCGCCCTCAAAGGTATCGAGAAAATCGAAGCGAATTGGGAACTCATAGCCGAAGGCAGCCGTGCTCTCGCCCGTGATGTCATATGGGTTGCAGTACATCAGGAAATCGAACGAAACCTCGAGCAGCCATCCATCGCTCTCAAAGACCAGGCCATTTTCAGGGACGATCAGCTCAAACGACCAGGCGTAATTGGGGACGTCCTGTGCCAGTTGCGGCATGTGTCGGCAAATCCACTGCCCGCCCCACGGCCCCGGCTCAAACCAGGGTCGCACGCGGAAGACATTGTTCGCCAACAAGCCAAGTCCGCGGCGCAGCACATCGCCACGAGCAAAAGTAATGGCGTCGGGGCGCTGGCCATCGACGATCCAGTCGATGCGCTCGTATAGGGCCAGCTTGTGACGATTGGCTGCCACCCAGTCTACGAAATAACTCCGTTTGTAAGCAGCCTTGGGATCAAGCGGCTTCGCTGCGCCCAGGCATGTAATGCTACGCGCTCGCTGACGAAATTGAATTTCATTCTTGGGAACATCTACGTAGACAATGACGCCTTTCCAATTACTTAAGGCCGCACCACTGCCGTAAACGATATTCAGATCGGCATGCGGATCGGGGCAAAGCCTGTGCAATGCAGCAGTATCGAAAAAATCCTCTAACCTACCGGTAAACCGGAAGCCAAAAAGTGGATCGTCACCTCCTAAAAAGGGCGTAATCAATGAGTCGATGACTTCAAACGGTTTCATTGCGTTTTTTATGTCAACCCATCGGGTACGTACTCCTAGTCTACGCAGGGCAGCTTCGAGTCGCTCCTGGAAATCTTCCCAAAAGACGCCAGGATAGCCGTCAATGATAACCTGGCCTGCATCGGCCAGTCGTTGCGCCAGCGCCTCGAAGCCGAACTCGATCTGTCCAGGGCCAAGGTCGTGGGAGGGATAGATATCATACTGATCGGCGACCCGTTCACGGCCAGCCGCGGAAACATGTGCCGGCATAAGGTACTGCGTTGTTTTGCGCCAGGGATTCGGCAGCGCCACGCTCATTCTCCATGTGGAGGTCGTTGATAATCATCTTCGTAGCGCACGATGTCGGTCTGCTGCCAGTTGCCGAAGGCAACCTCCAGCACACGCACCCTCGGCCCGCGGCTGGCGAGCCGATGGCGAGTATGGGCCGGAATCCAGATTTCGTCACCTGGCTGTGGATGCAAAATCTCATCGCCTACCTGCACCTCGCAGCCCTCGTCGAGCACGACCCACAGCTCAGCGCGGCCATTGTGTGCCTGGAGACTAAGGCGCTGCCCTGGCTCGACGATCATTAGGCTAACGGTCACCGGCTCGTTGTGGGCGTATTGCTTGAAGGATCCCCACGGCCGCACGGTATAGCCAACGGCGGGCTTCGTCTTTGGGATCGGCGTGATGGTCGGTTCCGTCATGATGACTGCGCCCCCAATTCTTGCAAAAAGGCCGACCGATCCATTATGGTTGGCTGATTATCTTTTTCTACGACTACTATACGAAAATTGCGTTTGCCTATAGCGCCATAGTCATGGCCAGCTTCGCTCGAAAAGATGCCCCAGTAAACCAACGGCTCCTCACCGATGTTCACAGTGCGATGCGCCGTCCAGCCCGGAACGTAGACGACGGTGTTGGCCTCTAATGGCACCACGCGACACTCACCCGTACGCTCGTCCTCCAAAATCATCAACCCGCGTCCGCGCAGACCGATGTACACCTCAGCGGCGGGCCGCCATGCATGAAAATGCCCTTTGGTCATGAAATACTCGCGGCCGATTTTTCCCGGCATGAGGACGCCAAGTCCATAATGGAGCTGCCCCGTCCCGGTGTGATCTTCAATTGAGGTGACTTGATAGAGCAAGGGATTTTCCTGAAGCCGCGCTCTACACGCTGCCTGATCGGCGAAGCTTGAAGAAAGATCGCGCAGATAGCGCCGTACCGGTGTACGATCCGGAATCGAGCCATCCATCGGGTCAAAATGCAGGAAGTCTGCTAACTTTGACGTGCCCACTCAAATTTCCTGAAAGGGTTGTGTGTTCAAGGGGGGATTTTAGCGATAGCCTACAATAAACAACATCTTTTGTCAAATACAGACAGAGCAAGGGGGGTTGTCCCAACTTCATCGGGAAGGGTCAGGTAGCCAGTCCCATCTGTTTGCAAGCTTGTCTCCATTCCTGTTTCCCGCCCATTCCAGCGCTCCGTAAGGCGAGGATCGCTACTAATCCGTTCGATTTCTAGCGCTACCCGCAGCCCTTCCAGCGCCAGCCAATTCCCTTACACGCGCTCTCCACTATTACACTATTCTGCTCCCAACCGGATACCCTGCCTACCGAAAGGCCGGATAGTCTATCTGTGCTCCATAGGTGTAGCCGCACTGCCGACAGCGCCAGTACGGGCGTCCGCCGTTGCGGGTTTGTGATGAAATCAATTACGCCCGCTGCAGACCGGACGGGGGTAATGAGTTGTGTCCGTTGCAGCGCCTCGCATAGGACGATACAGACGCTGCAACACCGCACCATACGATTGTCAAGTGTCAATCGCAGCATCTTTGTTCGGGATGGCGCGCGCGTTGCTGCCACTGTCACCATTCCGTCTCCCGGCACGGTCCATCTTGTCAACGATCTGCAGCAGCACCGCGCCCAACTGCGCCATGCGCCGCTTGCGCTCCGTCTCCGTCAGTGCCTGATGCTGCGGGGGTTCGGCGCGTTTCGTTGTGTTACGCTGCTTGCTCACAGTGTACCTCCTTCAGCGTGCGATACGTCTCCCGCCTCGCCTAGCGCGCGTGCATGCGCTGCGCTTCGGGCTCTGAGCGCTGCAGATCGGGATTGGCGCTCAACCGGCGCGACAGCGTCGCCAGGCGCGTATCAAGCGCCGCAGCACTCTGCGCCAGGGTCAGTCCCGCCCGTGCGCCTGCGATGATTGTCCTGTATCCCAGTTCAGTTGTTTCTTCTGGTTGTTCCCCAGGTTGTCTGAGGCTTTGAGGACGACCGAACTGTCGCCATGATGATTAACGATTTCGAAGTAGCGCGTCTCGAACGGCTTACCGTTGTTGATTTTCTCAACGGTGAGATTCAATCGCCCGGCGCCATCGGCGCTCAGTTTGAGGACGACGCGGCACGCGGCGCGCAATGCACTGCTGCCGCGCTTGTGCTAATGATAGGCTTGTCGGAGCGTCTTCCCGCCACCCTTTTTATGACAGGCTCGTCGTGGCATTCTCCAGACGCACGTCCGCCGCCATTCCCGGCATGCGGCGCATCCGGCGCGGATGGATGCGCTGCACTGCACAGACCGGCGCAGGCGCCATGTGCGCTCCCGCACGCCCATGCTGCCACACGCTCGCCGCATGGCGCCGTCTGCTCGAACCATTTCAAAAAAGAGCGACGCCCGCCGGTCATGGCGGACGTCGGTCGGTGTGCGCCTCCTGATCGGGCGGCGTCTGACGCGGATCGAAGGTGCAGGGAATAGCGGACACGGTCAAGCGCGTTCTCGGCGTTCTCGCGGTCGGATAATGGGAACGGAGAACATGCGAGGAACGCCTGACATCTTCTGCTCCGAAGCAGGGCGCGCGGCGACAGCGGCAGACACCGCGCCACGGGGCGCTCCTGCTGATCACCGGCAGCGACGGCAGCGGCGCCGTCGTTCTCCTCCGGTCATACCGGTCATAGTGGTCTGGCAGGGAGACATCCTGATCGGGCGACGGGCACGGATTGGAGGAGCAGGACACGTTGCATACTGTCAAGCGTTCTCGGCGTTCTCCCTGCGTTCTCGCAGTCGAGAACGCGGGGCGTTCTCCGGGCGGTCCGACGCTAAGATACCGCCGTTCTCACGGCTGGATAACGGGAACGGCGCACGCGGGAGAACGCCTGACGCCTTCTTCGAGACGGAGCGATGCGGGCGGCGCGGCGACGGCAATGACCATGCGATGCAGGGAGCCAACAACAGCGGGTGCCGCATCCCAGGGCAACGGCGGCGGACGCCGCGCTGCAGGGAGATACTGCCGCTCACCGGCGGCGACGGCGGCGACGGCGGCGACGCGGCGCTGACTCCCGGCGGCGGACGCCGCGCTGCAGGGAGATACTGCCGCTCACCGGCGGCGACGGCGGCGACGCGGGCGATGCGGGCGACGTGAGAAGACCCGCGCCGATCACCGGCGGCAACGCGGGCGATGCGGGCGACGTGAGAAGACCCGCGCCGATCACCGGCGGCAACGC
>JAGHYV010000014.1 GCA_017743475.1 Roseiflexus sp.
GACCAGGAGAAGACCTTCTCTTCGAGCAGTTGTCCGGTTCCCTCGCAGCGTTCGCACTCCTCGCGCCCGTACCCGCGGCAGGTCGGACACTCTTCCGAGAGTTGCTCGAATCGCGTCGTGCCGTCCGGTTCCCTAACCCTACGCGTGCGCAGAACTGTCCCACCTCCCTCGCACGTTCGACACGGAACCCTGCCTGCACTGCTGCACTCCGGGCAACCAACTACACGCTGCGACCCCGGAAGGATCATCGTTTCAGCAGCGTGCGTCTCGAACGGCGGCAGATCGGGAACCGGCGCTTCCCACAGGCTCACCTCGCGCGCTGGCGTCAGTGCGCCGCCGCGATGCACACTGAGCCGCACCTGCGGAGGGGTGCGGGTTTCATACGCCACGCGCAACTCGTAAAAATAGAGGTTGTAACTGACAATCTGCTCTGGCTCAATCAGGTGACCAAGTTGCGGTCGGTGCGTCCAGCTCCGGCGACTCCAGCGATCCAGGAGACGCCGGATGGCATCGACCCGATGCAGCGCATCGGCGCGGGCACGGCTGCGGGCGATGAAATCGGCATCGATCAGGTTGCCGAGCACCGTTTCAAGCGGGTTTTCAAGCCATTCGGCAATCGGCTCCCAGCGCGCCTCCTCCATATCGACCGTCGCGGCGTCAATCTGCGCTCGCAATGCCTGCCGCAGCGCCGTGATCGCCTGACCTGCGCTACTGTACCGCTGAGACGGATGGTGCGCCATCAGACGCTGGATCACTCGATCAACCGCAGCGAACGCTTCGTCCTGCAGCGCCAGCGACGGCGGCGTACCCGATGGCGGCGGCGGTTCGCCGCTGAACATATGGTAGATGACCGCACCGAGGCTGTACAGATCGCTGGCTGGCATCGGTTGTCCGGATCGCAACGTCTGCTCCGGTGCGGTGTACGGCGTGCGATAGTCGGTATCGTCGATACTCGACAGATCCGGCGTATCCGGGGCCGCCGCCAGGCTCAGATTCGCCAGGTATACGGTTCCCTGCGGCGTGATCAAAATGTTCGCCGGTTGTATATCGCGGTGGACGATATTCTGCGCGTGGAGATAATCGAGCACACTGGCGAGTTGCGCGGCGATACGGAGCGCCTGCAACGGTTCGAGCGCTCCACCCTCCAGCACGTCCTGTAACGAGCGCGTATCCAGGTACGGCATCACTAGATAGTGCCCGATACGCTCATCATAACCGGCATCGATCACCGGTAGCAGGTTGGGATGGGTCAAATGCGCTGCGAGACGACCAGCGAGTTGAAAACGACTCGACGATACCCAGTCGGTGCGATAGAGCACCGAGATTAGCACGGGGCGGTCGAGCGTCAGATGCGTGGCACGGTACACGACTGCCAGTTCATCCTGGCCAATCCGCTGATCGAGGCGATAGTTGCGTAGTTCGCGGGCAGCACCCGACTGCGACGCCGAGCCGGTCGTGTCGCTATTGCCGGAGTGTGACTGTGCCCGTAGTGTCGCCATTGCCAGCCTTCAACGCAGAACAAAGCGCTTCGAGCAATTCCAGCGCGATGAGTATAGCGCGGTATGCCGCCGAACGCAAACTAATGCAACATCCGGTTGCAGCAAAACGCTTTGCTTCTGCGCAATTGCCTCAAGCAAACAGTATTGGTCATGTTACTATTATAGCACACATGTTCACTCTCTAGAACCCCAGCATTCAACGCGCAGCACCCTAACGTGTCAACGGTCAACGTTCCAACGTTCAATGTTCAACGCCCAGCGCTCAATACCCTAACGTTTCAACGTTCCAGCGTTCAACGTTTGACAGGCGCTTTCACAATGGGTACACTACCCTATGCGCAACACGCCGATCCAAAGGAGGGTGCGGCGTCTGCCGGTTCATCGCAGGAGAGATGCAGTGCTGGAAAGTGTACCAAGCGGTCTGGTGACCATTGCCGCCTTTCTACTCATGCTGGGACTGCTGGTGCTAGTGCATGAGTTAGGGCATTTTTTGACAGCAGTATGGTTCGGCATCAAGGTCGAAGAGTTTGGTCTCGGATATCCGCCGCGAGCCATGGTGCTCTTCGAACGGGATGGTGTTAAGTACACCCTCAACTGGTTGCCCATCGGTGGGTTTGTCCGTTTCGGTGGCGAAGGCGATCAGATATATGGCGTCGGCAGTCTGGCAGCTGCGTCGCCCTGGAAAAAAATCGTCGTGCTCTTTGCAGGCCCGCTGATGAACCTGCTGCTGGCATTCGCTATCTTCAGCGCCATCTTCATGGTACGTGGCGTTCCTGCAGCGTTTGACGGCGCGCGGATCGATATTGTCTATCCGGGAACACCAGCCGAACGCGCCGGGTTGCGCAGCGGCGACCTGCTGATCTCACTCGCCGGTCGTTCACTCAGTACCGATCTGAGCGAGATTCGCCAGATTGCAGCAGAGAATCGCGGACGCCCGATCGAGGCGGTCGTTGAGCGTGATGGCGCCCGCATCGTTCTTTTGGTCACCCCTGGCAGATGGGAGCGCGACGGCGTTGTGTACGAAAACGGTTTCGGTTTCGCCTATGCTCCCAACATTCAAATCGTCCCGGCAACCCTGCCTCATGCGTTGACTACCGGGTTCTCGTATACCTTCGAGATCCTTGGGCGCTTTATCGGCGGCATTGGGCAGATGCTCGGCAGCCTGCTGGGGTTGAACCAGGCACCGCCAGGCGGAGTCGCTGGCGTGGTCGGGATTGCGCGTGGAACTGGTGAGGTTCTTCAGCGCGATGGCTGGATGGGCTTCTGGCAGTGGACAGCACTTATCAGCCTGAACCTGTTCCTGATCAACCTGCTGCCCATCCCGGCACTGGACGGCAGTCACATCCTGTTCGCCCTAATCGAGATTGCACGCGGCGGGAAGAAAATCCCGCCGGAGCGTGAAGCGATGGTGCACGCTATTGGTTTCATAATGCTCATGGGGTTGATGGTCGTGATTACGGTTTCCGACGTGGCGAACTGGATCGGTGGGAACCCAGTGCTGGGCGGCGGGTGACAGCCCGTCTGTTGCTGATGTGCTATGGCTCACCGACGCTTACCAACAATCCGCGTCAGTGAAGTGGGCGAATATGTCTACTGCGCCCGATCCTGGTGGCTGCGCCGTGTCGCTGGGCTGGAACCGGAGGGGCGTGAACGGCGTGAGCGCGGTGTGACACTGCACCGCCGCCACACACGCGCGGTAGCGTTGAGTCGGTTGTTACTGGCTGCCGCTGTGTTGCTCAGCGTTGCTGCGCTGATCGTGCCGGTCGTCGGAGGATAGGCGGGCTGAGCGATGGCGACCACTGTCGGATTGGCACTGATTCTGCTGGCGCTGATTGCGCTAATCGGTGCTCTGCGTCTCCGTGCTGCAACCGGACTTCCGTGGGCGCCGGTTGTCTATCGCGATACCGACTCCTGGACGCCGGAACGACCGCTGGTTGCGCGCCGGATTGGACTGGTTGGCAAGCCTGATTATCTGATCCAGATGCATGGGCGTCTCATACCCGTAGAAGTTAAGCCAGGGCGAAACGCTGCACGTCCATATGAATCCGACCTGATGCAACTGGCAGCATACTGCGTCTTGATTGAGGAGACGACCGGTGTCGCTCCGCCCTACGGTCTACTGCGGTACGCGGAGCGCACTTTCCGTCTCTCGTATACCGCGCGGGTGCGTGAAGAAGTGCTGACACTGCTTGATGAAATGCGCAACGCCCTTGACAACAACTGTGATCGGAGTCACGATGATCCTGCACGCTGTCGGGGATGCGGTTTCTTATCACAGTGTGATCAGGCGATCATTGGTTGACAGTTGCGAGCAGGACGTGGGAATTCGGAACGCACGAACATAGACCATATCGCTGCGAACACCTCGATAAATGGTATTATGACCGTTATTACGCGCGAAATGCTGGCTGAACAGATCGAGGCCCGACTGAGCGGCGCTATTACCGACGAAATGCTGGCAGCATGGGCATTTGACCGATTCTACGCCGTCGAACTTGGTCTGGCACAGATCGAAACCGGTGCCGAAGAGCATATTGCCGACGTACTCGACACCCTCATGTTTGCCGATCACGCTGCGTTTCGCCTGGAAGAAGGATCATTGCGCAGTCTGGTTGCACAGTTGAGAATGCTATGAAAATTCGGACCCATCCACGAATAGGTTCCATTCGCGTCGGTGATGAGGTATACTCGTATCGCTACCATCTTTTTGCCCGAGTCGAAGCGGTCTTTCCCGCGGCAGTGTGTGTCAAGATTGCCGCGATCAATAGGGCGCATCCGCTGGAACTGACCCTCATCCCGCAACTCTGGCGTGCCGACGATATTGAAAATCTGAGTATCTGTCGTTACTGCGGCGGGCGGGAGAATCTCATCCCGGAGCGCGAGACTGGCATTCCTTTCCGGGTTTGTGAACGCTGCCGCATTGTCCCCCCGCAGGAACACAGCTATGTGCAGTGGCGCTGGTGGTAGGAGAGCCATCCGCTGCGCAGGATTATTATCCCTCTGGGTTGATCAATGGCTTCGGGAAGACCTTCCCATACGGCTCACCCCACCACTCTGCCAGTGAGCGCCCCTCGACAAAAATCTGCACCCCGGTGACACCCGGCAGCGTCGTCAGCGACTCGACCAGCGTGCGCACCGCAGATGCACGATCCGTCGCTTCAGCAAACTGTGCGCTGAAATCAACGCGCACAACTCCCTGGTTGATCCCAATCGAGCGGAGTTTGGTCGTCGGCGGGATGGTGCGCTGTACGGCATACTCGTAGATCCCCGGTCCCTCAATCAAGGCACGGACCGTTCCCTCCGCAACCTGGCGCGTCTTCGGAACCATGCGAATGATGCGAATCGTATGATATCCGTCGTTCGCCAGATAGTACGTCGGCAAAAATTCCGTCGCTGCATAATCGACCGGCAGATTATCCGGGTTGAGCGGATTGACAACCGGACGGGCGATCGGACCGCTTCCGTTGATGCCGATGTTGGCGCCATTAACCTGGAACTGGACGCGATTGATCGTCTCGAAATGGGTCAGCGTCAGTACAATCGAATACAACCCGCGCGGATCGCCGTTCAGGTGCGGCGGTCGGTCGAAGTTGACCGTTGCGAGTCCGTTGCTGATCGTAATGCCCAACAACCGCGCTTGCGGATCGACCAGCCGTTCCAGACCGTTGCGCGGACCTTCGATCAGGGCATTGATAGCGGCAGTCGCCACCTTGCGATCCTCAACTGGAACGAGCCGTTGAGTCGGAACGAACAGCGTGCCGGTTGCATCCCCAAAGTAGAGCCACAACCGCTCATTGCGCACGGTTGGCGCCGGTGGTCGTGGCGTTGCAGGAGGCGCCGTCGGCAGTGGCGGTGACGGCGGTGTGGTTGGAATAGCGGTTGGCGGAACGATGGTTGCCGTAGGCGTTGCGGTCGGTTGCGTCGGTTGATCCGTTGCGGTCGCTCCAGGTGTGACCGGCAGTTGCGTGGGTTGAAGGGTCGATGATGGAACAACCGTTGTGCCATTGGTTGGTTGGGTCGGCAACGCTGTTGGCACAAAAATGACCGGTTCCGGCATCGGCGTGGGAGAAGGTTGTGGCGACGGCGTGCCAGTTGGCAGCAGTGTCGGCGTGGGAGGAACTGCCGTTGCCGTAGCCGACGGTGTCGGTTGCGGCGACGCCCCTTCCGTGGCAGTCGCTGTCTCCAGTGCACCGACCGCACCACCGCTCGTCGGCGATGCCACAATGGTTGATGGAATCAAACCGCCCCCGGTAAGCGCCTGCCATCCTGCAACCACATACACCAGGATAATGATCGCCAGCATCCCCAGCATCAGCGCGTAGATTGCGCGATCCCGCGGCGACAGCGTCCCCAACCATCCGCGCAGACCGCCGGGAGCGACAGTCGCTGTGCCAGCGGGACCGATCGTTGCTGGCGTTGAGGAGATTGTTAAACCCATGTATAATGGGCATTGAACGTGGTTGCGAGAAAGGCAGAAGGTACTCTGATCCACCGGTATTTCGACCGGCTCGCCACCAACGTAGCAACGATGCTCCGGCGTTGGCGACGAGAAGCGAATAGCGCGGTTCTGCTTCAGACCAAGATACGGGCAATATCCCTGGCCAGTTGGGGGTGCTTCGCTCATGGCACGCCGGGTCTCCTTGCACGCTGTGTGCTACGACATTCAGGCGTATTATAGAAGCGGGCAGAAATTGACGCAAAGCCCTGGCATTAACGAAACCTTACAACCAGGTTGCAGCTTGCCGTAACGCCCCACGAAAGCGCCCGGCGTGGTATCATGTCCATCATGCCTTGTTGCCTGACATCGAGGGTCGCGAGGATAGACGTCTCTTTATGCGCATCCTGATACTTTCGGATATTCACTCGAACATCGTGGCGCTCGAAACAGTTTTGTCTGCTGCCCGCCCTTTTGATACCGTCTGGAACCTTGGTGACACCATCGGGTACGGTCCGCGCCCCAATGAGTGCGTGGCAACGATCCGCGCAGTGGCAAGTGTGATGCTTGCAGGGAATCACGACCTCGCCTGTCTGGGATTGCTGGATCTGAGCGACTTCAACCCGGATGCACGTGCAGCAAACGTCTGGAATGGCAATCAACTAACGGATGATCACCGCATATTGCTTGAAGAACTCGAACCCATCCAGCCGATAGATGAGCGGTTCCTGGCAGCGCACGGTAGTCCGCGCGAGCCGATCTGGGAATATTTGCTGACCCGCTACCAGGCGTTCGATAACTTCCGTCGGTTTGATCACCAGGTCTGCCTGATCGGGCATTCGCACGTGCCGCTGATCTTTCAACTCACGCCTGAAGGTCGCTGCGAGGGACCGTCTTCCCCCGATGATGGTACAACCCTGATGCTTAAACCCGGATTCCGGTATATCATTAACCCTGGTAGCGTTGGTCAACCACGTAATCAGGATCCACGCGCTGCATTTGCGGTATTTGATACATCAACCGACACGATCACATTTCACCGTGTTCGGTACGATGTGGGGAGAACCCAGCGCCAGATGTACGAGGCGCAGTTGCCCGCAGCGCTGATCACACGGCTGGAGTACGGCATCTGATGTCGATTGTCGAGACGTACATTCGGCGCCACCCTCGATCGCAGGCACTGTTCGATCAGGCGCAGACCTTGTTTCCTAGCGGCGTCACCCATGACGGACGCTACGTAACGCCATTCCCGATCTACGTGGAGCGGTGTACAGGCGCACGCAAATGGGATGCCGACGGCAATGAACTGATCGACTACTGGATGGGACACGGCGCGCTATTGCTTGGTCATGGGCATCCATCGATTGTTGCGGCAGTGCAGCAACAGATGAAGCGTGGCACCCATTACGGCGCCGAACATGAACTTAGCCTGCAATGGGCGCACTTGATCAAGCGTCTCTTTACCAGCATTGAACAGGTGCGCTTCACTGCGTCTGGCACCGAAGCCACCATGATGGCGCTGCGCCTGGCACGCGCCTACACCGGCAAACCGATCATCATCCGCTTTGCCGGTCATTACCATGGCTGGCACGATATGCTGGCGCGCGATACGGATATCTTGCCGGTCGGATTGCTCGATGGATTGGCCAGGTCTACTATTGTCGTCCCGACTGATCTTACGTATGTCGAAGATGTCCTGCGTAAACGCAGCGATGTGGCAGCCGTCATTCTTGAACCGACCGGCGCATCGTATGGCGCCGTTCCGTTGCCTACCGGGTTTCTGCGCGATCTCCGGCAGTTGACCTGGAAGTATGGCGTGCTGTTGATCTGCGATGAAATCGTTACTGGGTTTCGTATTGCGCCAGGTGGCGCACAACAGCGCGAAGGGGTCGTTGCCGACCTGACTACCCTGGCAAAGGTAATGGCAGGTGGATTGCCGGGTGGCGCTGTTGGTGGGCGCGCCGATATCTTGAAACATCTGGCGTTTGGCGATGCTGAATGGAACCAGAAATGCAAAATTCGCCACTTTGGAACATTCAACGCAGCACCACTCTCGGCCGCTGCCGGGATTGCAATGCTCGAAATTGTGGCTGATGGCGCGCCCTGTGCATATGCCGCTAACCTGGGCGAGACCCTCGTTGCAGGTATGAATGCCGAAATCCGGAAGCGCCGTCTGGTCGGATGGGCGGCCTATGGCGACGGATCGATCATCCATCTTGTCGCTGGATGTTCCACTGGTTTCGCCCCTGGCGAACTCGATCCGCGCACACCGACCGATGAACTGAAACGCGGCGGCGATCCGCGCTTGGTGCACCTGGTATGTCTCGGTATGATCAATCATGGCGTCGATCTCATGCGTGGTCGCAGCGGTTTCCTTTCGGCAGCGCACACATCCGCTGATGTTGCTGCCACAATTGCAGCATTCGCCGCCACACTCGATGCCATTGGCGAACACCATGCGCAACTCCAATCCAGCGCCAGTTGGCAGAGATAATCTACGGAATGAACAATGCGTGTAATTACTGGCACAGCAAAAGGGCATCACCTGAAGGCGCCGAAAGGTCTAGGCACCCGCCCCATGCTGGATCGGGTGAAGGAAGCGCTCTTTTCCGTCCTTGAAGGGTATGGACCGATTCGCGGGCGAGTGCTCGACCTGTACGCTGGCACTGGAGCGCTCGGCATCGAATGCCTCTCCCGCGGCGCCTCATGGGCCGACTTTGTCGAACACAAGGCGCATGTCTGCCGGATCATTCGTGAAAATCTGGAACATACCCGCCTGGCAGATCGCGCACGAATCTTTCAGATGCCGGTCGAGCGGTTCCTGCGTCGGCGAGGTTCTCACGAGAAGTATGATATAATCATCATGGACCCGCCTTATGCCGATCCTGTAATTGAAGCGACGATTTGCGCCGTGCACGATGCCGACCTCCTGAAAGATAATGGTCTCCTGGTGGTCGGTCATTCACCGCGCGTTGAACTCAACGATCGCTACCAGCGTTTCCACCGCCGTAAATTCCGCCGTCTGGGGGATTCGTGCTTCTCGATCTACGACCTAGCGACGGACGACGCTGCCGACGGGCCTGGTGAGACGCACGATCAGTCTGTTCTGCCATCGATCGACGGTTGACCGACGGTTGATCGAACGATGCAGCGTTCTACGAGTCCTTGTTGCATCAGTGAAGGAGAGAAGGGGTGACGATCGCAGTCTATCCAGGAAGCTTCGATCCCGTTACCAATGGTCATCTTGATATTGCTGCGCGTGCGTCGCGCATTTTCGATACGGTCATCATGGCCGTCTTTGATCGCCCCAATAAACAGTTACTCTTCAGCACAGAAGAACGAGTAGCCCTGCTGCGCGAGTCGACCCGTCACCTTCCGCGTGTCAAAGTTGATACCTATTCAACACTGACTGTTGACTATGTGCGCAGCGTCGGCGCATCGGTCATCGTGCGCGGGATGCGCGCTGTCGGCGACTTTGAGGCAGAGTTTCAACTGGCGCAGATCAATCAAACGCTGGCGCCCGACATCGATATTGTCCTGTTTATGGCGAGTCATCGCTACACCTTCTTCAGTTCGAGCACTGTGCGTGAAATTGCATCACTTGGTGGTGATGTATCCTGGCTGGTTCCCGGTCCCGTCGTGGAAGCGCTGAAACGTGCATATGGCAGGAGGTGATGGGCCATCGAACTGGATCAGTTGATCGATGAACTCGAAGATGTGATTGCTGAAGGGAAGCGGGTGCCGTTTAGCGGTCGGTTGCTGATCGATGAAGATCGCGTACTCGACATTATCGACCGGATGCGGGTAGCGATCCCTGAAGAGTTGCGTCAGGCGCGCCGGATTATCAGCGAACAGGAGCGCCTGATCCGTGAGGCACAGGAACGGGTGCAGCAGATGCTGCACGAGCAGGGGTTGCTGGAGGCAATCGAAGCAGAACGCGCACGATTGCTGGAACAGGCGGAGCGCGAAGCACGCGCCGTGCGGGCTGGCGCCGATGAGTATGCGCGCCAGGTGCTCGAAGAACTCGAACAACGACTGCTGAAAGTCATTACTAGCGTGCAGAATGGTCTCCAGGAACTGGGGGTAGCGCGTGAGCCGCATTCCTCCAGCAGGTGACCATCCATTTGACAATGCGGCGTTGCTGACCTATAATGCAGCTTCTGTGAGCGCTGAAGGCGCTATTAGTGCACATGTCAAAACCAACTACAAATCTGAAGTTTAACGTTGCTCAACTGCTCCGCGAGTACGTTGGCGGATCGCGCCAATATGACTTTGTCGAGTCGGTCCTGCGTCTCGACGACGTGCTCGAAATGCACGACATCGTTGGTGAGGTGCGATTCACCCGCACTACTAGCGGTGTACTGGTCGATGTTCATGCTCGCGGAACCGTGGAGATGGAGTGTGTCCGCTGCCTCAATCCCGCTGTACAGCATGTTGAGGTGCGCTTCCGGGACGAGTTTCACTCACGGATCGACGTGACGACGGGCACGCCGCTACCGCAACCTGATGAGGAAGACCCGTTCTACCTCGATGAGTTGCATATGGCGGATGTCGGTGAGATGCTGCGTGAGTATGTGCTGCTCGAATTGCCAATGCAACCGCTCTGCCGCTCTGACTGTCGCGGTCTCTGCCCGGAGTGTGGCGCAGATTTGAATGTTGAGCAGTGTTCATGCAGTAGCACCAGCGTTGATGAACGTTTTGCTACGCTGCGTACGCTGCTAAGGCCAGAGTAGTTGTTGATCGAAAAGGTAAAGTCCGTCATGGGTGCCGTACCAAAAACCAAAGTCTCTCGCCACCGACGCGGCAATCGCCGCCAGCATCAGCGGATCGCCATGCCGACACTTGTGCCCTGCACGCGATGTGGCGCGTTGATGCGCGCCCATTATGTCTGCAAATCGTGCGGCTACTACCGGGGCCGCCTGGTTATCGAACCAAAGAGCGAAGCCGGGGAGAAATAACAATCACGGGCGTGTCGTGACGGGTTATTGACCTGCCATCCTGGCGCGTCAGTAACCCTTTTTGTATTATCGAGGCGGGCATGGTGAACTACGCAGCGATGACAGGTTGGGGCATGGCAGTTCCTGAACGGGTGCTGACGAATGCCGAACTTGAACGAATGGTCGAAACGTCCGACGAGTGGATCCAAACCCGCACTGGTATTCGTGAACGCCGGGTTGCAGGTCCCGGCGAATGTACGTCCACGCTGTCAATCGCAGCCGGACGCGCCGCCCTTGAGCGCGCCGGTCTCGACGCTGCTCAGATCGATACGGTCATCCTGGCAACCTGCACGCCCGACCGGCCTTTCCCGGCAACAGCCTGCACTGTTCAGGCAGGTATCGGTGCGCGCCGAGCTGCCGCCTTCGATATCGTGGCAGCGTGTAGCGGCTTCGTCTATGGCTTGAATGTGGCAACCAGCATGATCCGCAGCGGCGCGGCGCGCAATGTGCTCTTCGTCGCCTGCGATATCTTTACCCACTTTATCAACTGGAACGACCGCAATACCTGTGTACTGTTCGGCGATGGCGCAGGCGCTGTAGTGCTCCAACCTTCAGATGAACCGGCAGGGCTGATTTCGTGCGTGCTCGGCGCCGACGGCGAACAGGAAGACCTGATGGCGGTCGATGCTGGTGGGACGCGCCTCCCCGCGACGCCAGAACTCCTTGAACAGGGACGTCAGTATGTCTACATGAACGGGCGCGAGATTTTCAAGCACGCCGTGCGGGAAATGGCAGCATCCTCTCTCGAAGCCATCCGCATCGCCGGTCTGTCTCCCGATGATATTGCGTTGATCATCCCTCACCAGGCGAACCTGCGTATCATCGAAGCGACTGCTAGACGCCTTGAATTGCCAATGGATCGTGTGTTCGTCAACCTCGACCGCTACGGCAATACCTCTGCCGCCAGCGTCCCGATTGCGCTTGTCGAAGCCGTCGAGCAGCAGCGGCTGCGCAGGGGAGACTATGCGCTCCTCACTGCGTTTGGCGGGGGTCTTACCTGGGCATCGGCGGTGATCCGCTGGACTGCCTGAAAATCACGGGCAGTGCGACCCGCAACCCTTCACGCCTGATACGCTGGCACTCACTCTGGTGTCTCGATAGTTATCGACAACTGCGTTCAAATCGTCGGTTTCGTAGAGGACCGCCAGCTGGTGGTCAACACTTGAGCCGCCTTCCGCAATCTTCAACAGGTATTCGACGTCCTGGCAACTCCCCAGTTCATCGAGCACTTCGTCAACGAAGGCGACCAGTTCGTACATCAGCGCCCCGACATCTGCACTTGGCGCGTTTACCGAAATCGATCGGTTTGCCGTCCAGACCCCAGTGCTGCGTCTGCCACTTGTTCTCCATAATGACGGTGCGGCGGAATTCGAGCATACCAAAAGAAGCACCTCTGAAACAGCACGGACTCTGAATGAGTCGGCAACCCTCTCCAGTTGATGATCGCAACGCGTGGCGAGCTGGAACCACCAGAATGCGCCCCGGCGTCTAGCAGCGTATTCGAGCAGGCGCTGGCGTACTGGCAACTTCGCAGGCAACTGCTGCCAGACTTTCGCCGTTGTGTTCAACAAACTGAAGCGATGCGCCATCAAATGAGAAACGTATCCACGCGCGAATGGGCGCTATGGTATGGATACCCTGGATCGCACTGACGCCTCAGGAAGAGACGTCAGTGCGATGCGAGCGCACAACGCCGGATCTGCCAGTAGAGCATCACCGAGACACTACAGGGCAGCAACGACCAGGCCAACGCTGTGTCGGAGCAGATCGTACTGCAGGAGTGTCAGAAACCGCAGGCGCATTACTGTAGTAAGCGGACGATCGCCGGAGAACAGGTTGCGCTCACGTTGCCTGGCAGTCAACGCCTCCCAGATCGCCTGTGCAATCGCTTTGTCCTGAAGCGCCGTATGATAATAATCGGCAATCGCCGTCTCCAGCATACACGCCATCCGTTCCTACGCCTCTCCATACCGCGCATCGTGTGGGTTGAGCAAACGACTCCAGTGAATTTCATCGAGCTTTGCCGGGCCAGAGAGCGCTTTTGCGATGCACATATCTGCCATTTTCGTCACTGCCCAGCGGAAGAATTTTTCCTTGAGCGACCAGTAATCCAAATCCGGTGCCGGGTTGGTAAAGTCGATTGCATACGGAATGCCATCCTTGATTGCAAATTCGACCGTGTTCATATCATATCCCAGCGCGCGGCAGAGCGTCAGCGCATCACACACCACACGCTCGTGCTCTTCGGGCGTCAGATAGTCCGGATCGTCGAAGTAGCGATGCGGGTACGGCGCGCTCACATCGAATTTCATCACCAGCACATGCTCGCGACCGATAACCAGGCAGCGGACATACTTCTCCCAGTGAATGAACTCCTGCATCATCATGCATTCAGTGCCGCTCTCATTGTACGCCGACCACAACCCTTGCATGTCGTACACCTTGTAGACCTGCTTGAACCCACCGCCAGCGTGCGGCTTCAAGATAAGGGGAAAGCCACCGACATACGCAACGTGCTCTTCCCAGGGAATGCGCGCTTCCAGGTTGCGCAGCGACTCAACCGGATGGATGGCAGGGACGTATGAATGCGATGGGAGCGCAACTGTGCGCGGATGGGCGATGCCAAGGCGAGTTGCAATCGTCGCACCAGTGAACTTTTCGTCAGCGCTCCACCAGAACGGGTTATTGATTACGTGCGCTCCACCAATTGCTGCGGTTTTGAGAAAGGTACGGTAGTACGGTATCTCATGCGAAATGCGATCAACAATCACTGCATAGCGCGGCGTTTCCGCCATACGGGTGCCGCTCAGTTTGACAAATTCCGCCGTGACTCCTGCATTCCGGCGGTTGACCTCCTCGATAAATGCGGGGGGCCAGGTACTCTCCCGTCCAACCAGGATGCCGATCTTTAGTGTCACATGCCGCTCCTTATGAAGATTGAGAATGAAATCCGGTATGCGCCCTTGCCATGAGGCTCATATTGAGCATTGCAGTATGCACCTCTTGCCGTCGGGCTAAAATCCTCAGTATCCAAAGCGAAGCCCGCCTGCGCGGGCGATTTCTTCAAAGACCATAAGCACTCGGCTATACGGGACAAAGCCCACCTGCGTGAGTGAGAGCAGAGCAATCGTTCAACAGCCATAGTGTGTACAGGATTAATCCGCACCGTTAATATAGATCCGGATCATCTGCTGCCAGTAGGGCCAGTCGTGCGCCCAGCCGTCCCACCAGCGCATCGCGTGCCAGATGCCTTTGTGCCAGAACGCTTCTGAGAGCGCGGCATTGCTGGGTGCCAGTTCATCGTCGCGCCCAATAGCCATGATGATATCCAACCGACGAATCGCATCAGCGTACTGCCCCGGTTGAAGCCCACCAATAAATTCCACCGGGTTGTGAAAGTAGACCTCCTGATCATGGTAGCCGTCCATGAACGAACGGATATCCATCAAGCCGGAGAACGCCAGAATACGGTTGAAGTATGTCGGATGCCGCAGACCGAAAAGCATGGCGTGTGTGGCGCCAAACGAACAGCCGTGCACCATGACATAGGGATTAGAGTTCTGGCTGCGAATGAACGGCAAAACTTCATGCAGAATGTACCGCTCGTACTGATCATGGCGACGCAGACGGTCGCGGGGATGGATCCATCCGCAGTACCAGCTTTCGGCATCCACGCTATCAACGCAGTACAACTGGATCCATCCCTGATTAATGTGATGAGCGAGCGTCGCCACCATGCCACGGTCTTCGTACTCGAAAAACCGACCACGCGACGTTGGAAACACAATCACTGGCGCACCGGCATGACCGAAGACGAGCAACTCCATCGGTCTGCCGAGCGCTGGACTTTCCCAGCAATAATAGGCGCGATGCATGAGGACTCCACCTCGCAAGGAGGAAACGCATGCCAGTGAACGCAATTGCGTTTGTGGATGGCGGAAGAGACGCGCTTCGTCCCCAATGTGCGTCGTGTGGTTCGCTATGATACCGCACACGAGCGATGCCTGTCAATGGACTCGCAATAGTATCGATGACTTCACTGCTGAGACACTGAGCGCGCAGAGAACGCCAAAAACAAAACGTGGTTCGATGCGCGGCGAAGCATACGCCTGAGCCAGACAATCATTCATTTTCTCTGTGAGCGCTGCACCCTTGCGGTGACATATCCTTTTGCAGTGGACTCGTCGATAGAAGAATCCGGGCGCGCCAGCGTCGTGCGGCAGGTAATATTCTGCACGCAGATGCAGTGCGTCGCTCACGTACTTTGTGCATGTATGGTACAATCTTTCATGCCGATATACAGCGCGTTCGCGCGGTGGGCAACGGTGACGACCGCTGTCGCGCTTATTGACGGGCATTGTAGAATCACGTCCATCGTGCAAGGAGGGCGCAGTATGCGTGACAATATCACCAACATCGCGATCGAAGATTACCTGGTCGAGCTGATGCCACCGCGACCGCAAGCGCTTGCTGAACTCGAGCGTCAGGCGCGGGAGCATGGATGGCCCCTAGTCGGCCCGGTCGAGGGTCAGTTCCTCTACATGCTGGCGAAGATGCACGGCGCGCGCGAAGCGCTGGAGATCGGCGTTGCCACCGGTTATGCCGCTATCTGGCTGTTGCGTGCCATTGCCCCAGCTGGCGGGCATTTGACGGCAATCGAGCGTAACCCGGAGCGGATCGCACTGGCTCGTACGTATGTCGCCCACGCTGGCTATGGCGATCATCTCAATATCATCGAAGGGGAATGGTTCAGCTCTCTCGAACAGATGCAAGGACCGTATGACCTTATCTTCCTCGATATTCTGCGTCATCTGAGCGACGAGCGCGATTCGTTACGCGCACTCGAACTGTGCGTGTCGCACCTGCGCCCCGGCGGGCTGCTCATCGCCGACAACGTGCTGTGCAGTGCACTGGTGCTTGAAGACGATGCAGCGCCTATTGTGCGCGGCATCCAGGAGTTCAACCGCGCCATCATGACCCACCCGCGCCTTGAATCGGTCATCGTGCCGTTACGTGACGGCGTGGGCATCTGTCGCAAGCGCGATTGACGCGCTACGCTGGCATTGTTCGACCAGGCACTGGTTGGCGACTCAATTCGCTGGCAATAATGTGTGCGCCCCACAGGACGAGTCCCAAAGTGCCGATCATGCCAATCGCAGCCGCCCACGATTGGGCGCGGAGCAGTACAACTGTGTAGAGCGGTGCGCCAAGCAAGCCGTGCACAAGTGCGCTCATCAGCAGAGGGGTAGGCAGCACAACGGCAAGAAGCATGGGCCAGGCGTAGTGGCGTGTGATCAGCAGCATAGCCAGCCCGCCCAGCGATACCAGCCCATTCATCAAACCGGCCAGCAGGGTGACGCTGACATTGAACGGCAATGCGCCATTATTAGCGTATTCCCACCATCCGGCGCGGACGCCGATCGTTTCAATCAAGATGTGGTACAGCGTGAAGAGCACGAAGGTCAGTGCGCTGGCGAAGTATCCGGAAAACCACCAGCGGTGCTGACAGAGGAAAAAAATCGCTAGTGGCGGCAACATCAGCGTCCATCCCGCCAGGAAGACCAGCGTGGGCAATGACCGGTCCAGCACGCTGAAAAGCGCACCAAGCGATGGATCGTAGGAGAAGCCATAGAGCCGCTGCCAGAGCGGTGAGAGCAGGGTGGCAATCTGCCCCGCCGCCAGTGCAAACAGATAGTGCAGTTGATGGTCGCGCCAGGCAAGGAAGCCCGCTACACCAAACGCCCCAATGGTAAACAAGAGAATGCCAGGCTCCATCAGGTCATTTCGTACTCACGCACTTCTCCACCAACCAGGGTGAAGAGGCGATCAGTCAAACCATAATCGCGCTGGACAGCGTCGATCTGAATTTGCGCTGCCACACTGCGCAGAATGTCGGGGTTGGCGTCACCCAGCGCAATCAGAAAATCGCGGTTGGGGATGCCGATGACCAGGTGACCGTTCACGTGCTGCGCCCAGGTTGCCAGAATATCGGTCAGCAGCAGTCGTGTCGCATCGTAGCCGTCGTTGCTGTTGAAAATGAAGAGCCGCTGATCTCCTTCGCCAATCATCGTGTATGGCACCCGCTCATCGGTGCGTCGCCGCAGATTGCGCAACGCCAGTTTATGAATCTCACGCTCACTGACACCCCACCGATCAAGGTGTTGCTCATTGATATAGGCAACACTCCGCGCCTCGTCTACCACATAGGTAATAATCAGGTCTGCCAGGAATGGGCGATAGACCAGCATTGGCAGGTTGCGCTCTCGCACGAACACTAGTAGATTAATGGGCTTGAGCATAGGGAAGATGCGCTCGCGCAGGGATGCGAAATCACTCCGATCACGCGCCGGTATGTCGTGTGTTGCGGCGCTGACCACCGTTTGCATAATGGCGTCGAGTTGATCAGGATTTTTGACATACGCGTCATAGAACCGTCTAAGACTGACGGTAACATCGCTGCCTCGCACCCGCAGGATGAGTTCATCCCCGCGCCGCTCGCGCACTTCGATCACATCATCGTGCAGACTCAGACGCCGCACAACATAGGCGGCAAACTGATTGGCATCCATGAGCAGCGTATCACCGTTGCGCATACCCACCCCCTTTCCCGGATTGTTCAAACAACACGTGTTCCCTGCCAGGCATCTTTGACGGCGGACAACGAGAGATGAGCGAGCGTCTCACCCGTCAAGCCAGTGATCATCACGTCCGCTTCCGTCACCGTACCCACGCGCGCACAGGCGTGTCCGGTCATCGCCGCTTCAAATGCTGAAGCATCCGTGGAGCGCACCTCAACCAGAAAGCGGGTCGGCGACTCGCTGAACAGCAGAACCAGGTCATCGGCGGCAGCCAGGTTGTGCGGCACAGCGCGCACATCCAGGGTCACCCCAAGATTGCCAGCGAGCGCCATTTCCGCAGCTGCAACCCCCAACCCTCCCTCGCTCAGATCGTGGCAGGCGCGCACAAGACCGGCGCTCATTGCAGCATGCAGCGCCGCCATCAACTGCGGCGCCTGCGCTAGATCGACCCGCGGCATCTGCGTCAGCGCATCGGAGAGCGCAGGGGAGATACACGACGCCGGCAGCACATCCAGCAGGTGACTGCCACCCAGTTCCGCCTTTGTCAACCCGACCAGGTACACCGCATTGCCCGGCTCTTTGAAATCTGAAGTTACTGCGCGGCGGATGTCGGGAACCAGCGCCAGCGCCGAGATTAGCAGAGTCGGCGGGATCGGCGTGCGGCGACCTTCGGCGTCACGGTACTCGTTGTTGAGCGAGTCCTTGCCGGAAATGAAGGGCGCGCTATATGCTACCGCCGCATCGTAGCAACCGGCGGCAGCGCGCACCAACCCTGCCATGCGGTCCGGCAGGCGCGGATCGCCCCAGCAGAAATTGTCGAGAATAGCGGCGCGGGTCGGATCGGCACCCACGGCGACCACGTTGCGCAGCGCTTCATCGACGCACGCCAGCGCCATCCAGTATGGATCGATTAGACCATAGCGCGGATTGATCCCGCACCCGATTGCAATCCCGCGCATTGACGATGTCAGCGGTTGAAGCACGGCGGCATCGCCGGGTCCATCGCAGGCAGCGCCGACCAGTGGTTTCACAACCGTTCGTCCGCCAACCTCATGGTCATAGGTGCGGACGATGGGCGCTTTGGAGGCAATGTTGGGATGCGCCAGCAACGCCAGCAACAGGTGCACGACGTCCACCCGGTCTTGATCGCCGTTGTGAACCGTCATCTGCGGGTTAGAGAGCGATCCGCCGTCCCAGCGCGCTTCCAGCACCCGCTGCGGGCGCCCCTCGTGAAGAAATGACATCGCCAGATCGACCACCAGTGCGCCATTGTAGCGCACAACCAGGCGCCCGGTATCAGTATAACGCCCGATGACCGTCGCCTCGACATCTTCGCTGGCGCAAAGCGCCAGCAGGCGTTCGAGACACTGTGGCGGCACTGCCAGCACCATCCGTTCCTGCGCCTCTGAAAGCCAGATCTCCCAGGGTTGCAAACCGGCATACTTCAACGGTACATGCGCCAGTTCCACCTCCGCGCCACAATCGGCGCTCATTTCACCCACTGCTGAGGACAATCCCCCGGCACCGCAGTCGGTAATCGCGCTGTAGAGACCCTGGTCACGCGCCTGAAGCACCACATCGATCATCTTCTTTTCCGTGATTGGGTCGCCGATCTGCACTGCGCTGCTGACTTCCTCAGCCGTAGTATGGGTCAGTTCTGCCGAAGAAAACGTCGCGCCGTGAATGCCGTCGCGACCAGTGCGTCCGCCAATGACCACAATCGCGTCACCAGGACGCACCGCACGCGGATGCGTATTACGCGGTGCAAGACCAACCGTGCCGCAGTAGACAAGCGGATTTGCCACATAGCCCCGGTCATAGAAGACCGCACCATTCACTGTAGGAATGCCAAGTTTATTGCCATAATCGCGCACGCCAGCAACCACGCCAGCAGCGATTCGTTGCGGATGCAACACACCAGGGCTAAGTTCGGTGGTTGGAAGATCAAGCGGTCCGAAGCAAAACACATCAGTATTGGCGATTGGTTGGGCAGAAACGCCGAGCACATCGCGCACCACACCACCGACACCAGTATTTGCACCGCCGAACGGCTCAAGTGCCGAAGGGTGGTTATGCGTTTCGACCTTGAACGAGATCTCGTAGTGTTCATCGAACGCCACGATACCGGCGTTATCGACAAACGCTGAGATCACCGCGAAGTCGCTATCTCTGCGCTGATCGAGAACACGCCAGGTGGCAGCCATGAGAAAGGTGCGGATCAGGCTATCGATCTCACAATCGCGCGACAACAAATGCAGCGACGGGTAATGATTGGCGGGCAACGCCACATCCTGAGGGTTAGGCGGGACCTGATTGTTGTAGCGAATGCGCCCTTTGAACGTCTTATGACTGCAATGCTCACTCCACGTCTGCGCCAGCGTTTCGAGTTCACCGTCGGTCGGCTCACGCCCTTCGGCACGATAGTACGCCTGAATCGCACGCATCTCCTCCAAATCGAGCGACAGCACCCCTGCCTGACTGATGCGCATCAACTCATCGTCAGATGCAGTTGTTATCGGGATGTGCGCCACCAATGGCTCATGATCCGCAGGTGGGCAGATCAGATGCATATACCAGGCGCGTCGCTCGGAAGCGCCCGTACCTTCGGGATAGCGCAGCACTGTCTGGATCAGATCGTTATACAGATCGCGTTCATCGCCGGGATGCGCCACCCGGTAGCGACGGAGCGTTTTCACCGTGCGCAGACCCGTGATGCCAAGACGGGCTGCACCACTTCGCACACTCTCCGCTTCATTGTCGGTCACACCCGGACGATAGGCAATCTCGACCAGGATCATTCCCGTTGCGCTGGCAGACGGTTCATCGACCAGGTCATCGACCAGCGTCCAGGAAGCCTGTTGCACTACTGGATCATAGAGCAGATCGGTCGTCAGGCGGGCAATCGTTCCACCGTCGAGATCGCCATCGATCAAAAAAAGGTGATCAGGCGCGGACAGATCATGCAGCGAACGGACAGTGACAAGATATACAGTCATAGCATCCTAATGGAGCACAATGGCTTCACCGGTCGTAGCGGCGCCATCAGGTCCGGCAAGGCGCAGCGCTGTGATGGCGACCTCCTCTGGCGACATAACACGTTGCTGACCACTGCGCGACAGCAGCGCCTCGCGTGCTTCTTCCAGGGTACGCCCGGTTTTCGCAGCCAGTTCACTGATTGCGTTTTTCATCATATCGGTTTCGACCCAGGCGGGGCAGATAGCATTTGCAGTGATATGGTAGCGTTGTAATTCGAGCGCCAGGGAACGCGTCAGACCGAGCAGACCATGCTTTGCGGCGCTATAGGCAGCTGAAAATGGCATACCAACCAGCGCTGCCATCGAGGCGATATTGATAATCCGTCCGCCGCCACGTGCAATCATATCGGGAACAATTGCTTTGCAGCAATAATAAGCGCCGTTGAGATTCACCTGAATGATCCGTTCCCAAAGCGCATCATCTGTATCAGTCAGTTTTGCACTATAAGTAATACCAGCGTTATTAACGAGAATATCGAAGGGACCCACCGCCGCGCGCGCCTCGCTGACAGCGGCGTAGACCTGCACTGGGTCAGCGACATCACAGGTAACGGCAACGGCGCGACCGCCACGCTGCTCAATCGTCGCACACACCTCATCCAGCATCTCCCGGTTGCGCCCGGCAACCGCCACCGTCGCACCAGCGCCCGAAAAGGTTAGCGCAATCGCCCGACCAATCCCGCGCCCACCACCTGTAATGAACGCCGTTTTCTCATTCAACGTGCTCATACGTGAACCTCACCGTCTGATATACAATACTTCGACAGTCTGGAGAGCGCGCTCGCACGTAGTCTACCGCAGCGTCACTGTACGGTCAACTGTGGCAGTATTGTACCATCCTCTTGTCTCCCATTTGCACAACAAACTGCATTAAATTGCATCACATTAAGGGCTTGTAAAGCTTCCCGGTAGAGTGTATACTATTTCTACAGCCCTGACAGAGTAACTTAGCGAAGGGCCCGTTCTTGAACAACCTGACGTACCCGCACCTGGCAAGCGATAGTACTGAAAAAGGCTGTCGTAAGCTGAGGGAAACGAGAGATTTTGGATCTGCTCGGGGAGACCAGCAAATACGCGCGGCAGTGAAATACCCGTTGCGCTAGGAGTCAGGTGCGGCGCTTCGAGATGATTACGGTAGCACGAGAGTGTACCATGTCATCTCAGAGACTGGTGATGTCGATATGTCCTGCATACAGGCGTACGAAGCAACCAGTTGAAGCAGTCAGGTTCAGTAAAGAACGAAGCGCGCTGAGTGAAAAGCAGGGCGTTCTCTTTTAAGCAGTGCCCCCTACCACACCCCCTTGCAAACATTATTCAACCCCACGGAACGCCATGCTAGAATGGAGGCGAATGGCGACGTTCAGTGGTGCAACAACTCACGAACCCCAACCAACAGCTGCCAGCGCCCAACCACTTCCGGGCGGCATATGGGCTGCAGTGCGGCAGCGCGTTGCCGAACCTCCTGTAACAAACGTCCAGGTCTTCACGATCCCGCACGAGCGTGGCGTTCGACCATCGGAAGAACAGCGCTTGTGGACGATCCTGCGCGAACGGACGAATCCGCAACTCTACCGCCCGCACGCCATTCCCGATGTGGCCGCCGATCCAGTCGTCGAAGGGGGACAGACTTATTATATTGTGCGCACCCCTCAGGGCGCCTATATTCGCCTGACCGAAGCACAGCACGAGGTCTGGCGGGCAATGGATGGCACGCGCACCATTGCTGAACTGGGACTGGACGCATTTCGTCGGCATAGCCTGATCCTGCCGATCGGTGAACTGGTTGCGACCCTCAAGGCGGAGGGGTTGCTGCTCGATAAGCCAGTAGGCGTGTACCGTGCAATCAATGAAGCGCTTGCTAGAGGAACAACCCGCACATGGGGGCGCCGGATCAGGCGCGTGTTGACGGGCGCAACACTCACCCTGCCCGGTATCGATGCTTTCTACAGCGCAATCTATCGTTGGGGCGGCAGATTGCTGTTTACCCGCGTTTTTGCCGTGCTTGCCAGCATCATCGCCCTCGCCGGAATTATCGCCTTCGGACTGGCAATGAGCAGTGGGGCTGAAACGTATGAGGTCATCAGACTCAACGGTTCAGTGACGCTTGGGCTGGCAGCACTCTGGGCAGTCACGCTTCTGTCCTTTGTGATCCACGAAAGCGCACATGCACTGGCGGTCAAACATTTTGGACGCACGCTGACTCGGGGCGGCGTGATGCTGTACTACGGCTTGCCCGCCGCCTTTGTGGACACCAGCGACATCTGGCGCTCGCCACGCTCCGCGCGCATTATCGTGTCGGCAGCGGGTCCTGCGGCAGATCTGCTGGTCGGCAGCCTGGCAGCCATCGCAGCATATCTGACGCCGGAAGCCACCATTGGGGCGATAGCGTACAAACTGGCATTTACCAGTTTCGTGTCGAGCGTCTTCAATCTGAATCCGCTCCTTGAACTTGATGGCTACTACATTCTTGTCGATCTGATGCGGATGCCGGATCTGCGCCGTCAGGCGCTGGCATATGTGCGCGGTCCGCTGTGGGACAAACTCGGCGCTCATCTGCGCATGCAATCGATGCACTGGATGCGCTGCACTTCCAGACGTCCGCAGGCTACGACGGTCAACCTGGACGAGCGCACACTGCCGTTCAGTCGCCAGGAGCGCGTGTTCGCGCTGTATGGAGCAGCCACGGCGCTTTACACTGCACTGGCGATCATCGGCGCCGCATGGTTCTGGCGTGCGCAGATCCTCGAACCCGCGCTCGAACTGTTGCGGGGAGTCTGGTGGCAACAGGTGATCGGCGCGCTGCTGATCCTGATCGTTGTGCTGCCAGCAGTTGCAGCCGTCCTGCTGGCTCTGTGGGAAGCAGGGCAAACCACGGTCGGCTGGCTGGTACGGCGCGGTTATGGACGGCAACCCGGCCTTCTTTCAGCTTTCGGCGTCCTGCTGGCGATCAGCGCATCGCTGGCGGTTCTGGCAACCCAGGAGGGTGGGTGGAGATGGGTCGGTCTGGCGCTCGGACCGGCGCTCTGGATTGTGGCGCTCAACGCGCTGCTGGCTGTCCGCCCGTACTACCGCGGCGCCGCCATCTACCCGGCAATACTGGCGTTGATCGCAACGACAGCGCTTGCCGGGCTGGCTGGCATCGCGCGCATGCTCCCCATATCTCCGGGCATCTGGGTGATGCTTGACGGGCTGGCGTTCGTCGGGTTGCTGATAGCGGGTTTTACCGCGCTCCTCGATGTGGATCTGCGCGCCGCGCCGCTGCGCGAATTGCTGGGAACCGCCGTCCTGCTCATGGCTGCATTCGCAATTGGTGGAGCGGCGCTCTTCAGCGCCCAGGCGGTCTACCCCACGGCGGGGGCGCTCACGCTCCTGATCACGGCAGCGCCAGCATACTTCGGCGCGCTGGCGCTGGCGCTCCTCCTGCAACACCTGTTCGGTCTGGCAGACTCGCGGATGGTTTGGGCGTGGGCGTTGCTCTGGGCAGGCGTCCTGGTCAAAACGGCTGGCTATATTGCCGATCTGCACGGGCGCGGTCTGGCGCTCGATGTGCTGGGATCGGGATTGTGGGCGACGGCATGGCTGGTGCACCTTGCAACGCTCCGCCATCTCACGCTGAGCGAATTTCGCTGGGAACACATTCCCAATATGAGCGAAAGCGACCGTCTGGCGCGGGCATTTCAATTGACGTACCACGGGTGTTATGAGATGCTGCACTCGGTCTACGGTGAGCGCCGCGCCCGTGCGCTCGACGACCGAATGGACATTCTGGCTGCCACGGCGGACTGGGATGTCACCCTGGATCACGAACGCGCACGGATTGGCGCACAGGTGCGAACTCTCCCGATTGCGGAGCAGGGTGCGCGGTTTGCCGAAGTGTTACGCTACATTGTCGCCGAGATCGAGCAGATTGCCGGTGCTGCATTTGCGCGGCGCTGCATTCAGGCGGCATACGATGCACTGCCCTGGCCCGAACGTGAGACTGCCAGCCGCCTCTGCTTCCCCGACACGCCGTGGGCGCGTGAATTGTCGAGTTCGTTTGGCGACATACGCGCAGCGCGCCTGCGGTTACTGCGGCAGGTGGATATATTCCTGAACTGTGACGACGGAGAACTCGAGGCGCTGGCGTCCAGCGTCGTCGAACAGACCTGTGCTGTGGGCGCGACGGTGCTGCAATCTGGCGCTCCAGTTCCGGGCATCTGGATTATTGAAGCCGGAGAGATCATTGCCCGACGGGGCGGGCGCATCGTTGCCGAACTGCACCGCGGCGACGTTATTGGCGTTGAAGAGGTGCTGGGCGGTAAACCGTGTCTCTACACCTACCGCGCAACGGTCGCATCAAGCCTGCTCTACCTGCCGGCAGACGAATTTTTCCGCCTGACGGCCGAACGCGCACCGCACGCCGCAGACGGGATGGAGTCGGTAGAAGTTTTGCGTCTGCTGGAGCGTGTGCCGTTGTTCGCTGACCTGCCGCGCAACACGCTGCGCGGACTAGTCGCTATCGCCGAACAGCGCACCTACCCGGCGCGCACAGTCGTCGTGCGCCAGGGGACGCCGAGCGGGACCTTCTTCATCATACGCAAAGGCATAGCAGCAGTCGTCCACCGCGAGGCAGCAACTAACGGAGCGCCAGCAACGACCCGACCCATCGCGCGGTTGGGACCACAGGAATTCTTTGGTGAACTCGAACTGCTGCGCAACGCACCTCCGGTGGCGAGCGTCGTTGCACTCACACCGCTCACCGTGCTGGCATTGCCGCATGCCGCCATCCAGGCGCTGGTTCACAGCGATGGCGGCGTGTCGCGGAGGCTGGAACGGATCGGCAGCGGGCGGTTGAAGGCGTTAGAGGGAGCGGAGCGGGGCAGGTGACGGGCTACACCGCCAGATCGAACGGCAGATCGCTGATGTCGCGCAGTCGTTTGCCATCGATCAGGGTGCGAAGCATCTCTTGCTGGTCTTGATTGTTCTTAACTGCAATCTCCAGTTCGTGCAGCGCCATGTGGTACACACAGTCCAGATCGCCAGTTCCAAGCGCCAGAGATGCAATACGTGTCGGCAGCGGCTCCGCAGTAACCGCGACAATATGCGGAGTATGACCCTTACGATTCCGGATCAAATTCATCGCCTCTGTTCGGATATTCTGACTTCTATCACTCCTGATCGTCCACTTACAGGAAATACTGGCGTGAAGAATCGGTTTTGAATCCTTTCTTCTTCTGAGAGGAGAATACCTGACTATATTGTGATTGAGATCTAAAAGTGTCCCTTCCTTGTTAATCTCATCATCCGATACCGGAACTCTGGCGATGATTATATCAGGTTTGATAATGTAGTCTATCCCGAAAATGGATGCAAGCTCCTGGTTTTCTCGTACCATTCTTTCAACTTCGGACAGATGTTCATACTGGTCGAATTTGGATATTGCTTCAGCAGAATGAATCCATTTTCCTGGTCTCAAGTGATTGAGAAGCCTGAAAGCTTCGTATATAAAATCTCTCGTCAACTCCTCGAATAGTTTACCGGTTTGTTGATCGGAAAGGTGGGCTTGCCTGAAGTGACTACATCCCATTTCTTTCAAAACACCAGAAGCAATATCTCTGCTCGACTTACTGCTTGAGTCAGCAAAGTTAGGATATCCTTCCGGTTTTATCCAGACAATCTGTGAACAGATACGCTCGTGATATTTCTTGCGCAGATCAGAGAAGCTCTCTGAGGGGCTTGTAGAATCCGATAACATACTCCTCGTGCATCCTCTGTTGTATTTGAGATTTAGTATCGATATTGGCGCCAGCGGGCATCATGCGTCGGTTTCGATCCAATTGACGTACCCCAATTCGGGGAACCAGAAATCCAAGCGACTCACCGATTTCACTAAGGCACTCAGGAATCTTTACATCCTGTCCGCGGATTTTTGAGTTTCCTACGACGAAAACAGCTGTTCCTCCCGGTTTTAAAACTCGAAGCATTTCTGACACTACATTCCTCATTTCCGAGTAGTATCTGTGAAGAACCAATCCCTTCTTCCTATCTATCGAGGATAATCTTTCGATGATATCCGTTGTATTCGGGGGAAGGGTGTTCAGATATACGTCCTTCGTTCCTTCTGAACCAATGTACTTCTTTCTTTGTACTGCGAGATCATCTATGGAATAACCGAACCAGACGAGCGAAAATTTATGGGCACGCATATAATCGATCGCATTTGAAGCATAGGGCGGAGAAGTGACAATAAGATCGACGCACGACGAACTCAGGGGAATATTCTGTGCGTTTCCGTAAGAAACATAAGTTTTCGGTCTCTCTATACGTTCTTCAAAAAGATCAAACAGATCGATCTGATTAGTAGAGAGACCTATTTCAAGAAGAGATCTCAGGTTTTGCATAAATCTTCGCTCGAATTCTTCAAAAGGGGAACGAATCTTCTTTGAGCGAACCCTTCCCGTATGCAAAGCATCTCTTCTAAGATCACCGACAACATTGCCATTCCAGTCTATAGCCGATCTAACCCGATGAGGTCGGGTATGTGCAAGGTCGAGCGCGAGAGAGACTCCTCCCGATTTTGTTATAATGATCGCAGAAAATGATAGCTTGAAGAAATCTCTCAGGTCTTCGTCATCAATCCTTTCTATCTCGTTCAAAATCGCTTTAAGTGCGATTTGAACGTCTCTTGAAAACCAGTAATTTACAAAATCCCTCGTTTTTTCATCCCAAAACACACTCAATTCCGATTCGATTTCACCCCTACATCGATAGAACGCGAACTTCGCGCGACTAACGATTTCTTTACCCAAAACTATGGCCTGGTGTTGATTTATGGACGATATCTTGGTTTTCGTCAGCAAAATAGCAAGCGGATCAATATCGAATCCTATCGCCTTTCTCCCCAGCAGAAACGCTTCAAGCACAGTTGTTCCCGACCCCATCATCGGATCAAGAACAGTGTCGCCGGGAATAGTCAGCGACTGAATAAACTTTCTCGGAAGCTGTGGGGGGAATTTCGCAGGAAAAGCATGAAAGTTATGAGAGGCGTATCCACTATCCTGATCATGGAAATCGAGATCCTCAGCAAGCAGGCGACTCAATTTCTCAAGAGCAGTCTGATTTTCAACTGTTGCTGCGGATGTCATCAATAAAACAACGCCTCCTGGATTGCGACATTTTAGGCGCTATTATACCACAGTTTATGTCATTTCCGATCACGCGAATACGGCAGCAGCCAGCAGCGTTCAACCGGGAACAGCATCGCCGCCATCGAGCGCCTCCTGTTCGCGCAAGACCGCAACTGTGCGCAGGAACGGTAATGGTCTTTGAATCAATAATCTGGTATAGCCCGCGCAGGCGGGCTTTGCCCTGGATAGCCGAGGGCGTATGGTCTTTAAGTAATTATTCCGCTCTAGCCCGCGAGGCGGGCTTTGCATTCCATAGCCGAGGGCTTCAGCCCCACGGCTAGCGCGGTAGAGCGGAATAAATGCTCAATCTCCATGAGCCCGCATCACGCCCGACGACGGATGATGGCGGATGTCTTCTCTTACCGACCGACGTGCACGTCGGTCGCCGCGTGGGGAGCGCGACGGTGACTGTGGTCGTCCGAGGAGGTTCAATCTCTATGAGAAATGCTATAAGTTCTCAATCTTCATTAGCCCCACGGCTCGTTCGGTAGAGCGGATTATAGCAGTTCTCACAAAGGTTGAACCTATTGGAAAAGTTGAACACTCATGGAAATGACGCACCCCACGCGATGACCGAAATACATTTCGGTCTACACTCCGATGGACGCGGGCATCTCACACGATACGGCAAGCCCAGACAGGGGTTAACGTATCTGAGAACTGCTATAACCGCAAATCCGAGATCATAATGAATCCGCCCCAAACCACCCATCCTCACCGCCGCCCCGTCGTTTCACGTCCCAGCAATCCGAGCAGCACCACATACGGCGTGCCCCGATTTTCGGGGTGATACTCGAAGCGCGCGCGCTCGAAGTGCTGCGTCAGGTATGTTTTGCCGTCGGTCGGGTTGACTTCCATGAGCGGCGGGGTGAGCGGCAGACCGAAGAGTGCCAGGCTTTCCTCGAATGTGTACCCTGGACGACCATCCAGGTTCAGGCCGTGCGATGACCAGTACTGACGGAATTCGGGCGCAATCGCCTGTCCGGTTTGCGCAAAGTACATCGGTGCGCGCGGGTCGGCTTTCGGAAAATCGGACCAGTTGCGCCCGCTGGCTTCCAACCGTTCAGCGCCCAACCGCCCAAGCAGCACGTCGTAGGGCGGCGCATTCTGCGGGTGCAGTTCCAGGCGGTTGCGCTCGAACCATTGCGCCCGTACCGTTCGCCCTTCAATCACCATATCTTCTTCAGGACCGATGGGGAACCCAAATACCGGCAGGCCGCCGTTCCGCTCCCAGTATTCGAGCAGGCGACCACATACCGTAAAGCCGGTCTCAGGAAACTGTCGGCACGGTCCGGTTGAGGGTTGCGGCGCAGGCGCAGGCGCGGGCGCCGGTTGCGGGGCAGGCGCAGCTGACGCACGATGGGTCACGAAGATCGGCGACGGACCCAGGTTCAATCCGTATGCACCGTTGACCGCTTCGATCTGCGATGCCCCGCCCCAGCGATCAACGATTGTCCCTACCGGCGCTGCAGTTGGCAGGTTGACGAATGCGCCACCCGGCGACCAGAGCACATCGATTGTATCGCTGCCGCGCGCGAAGCGCACGCCATACGCCTCAGGACCGCTGAGCACCGTCAGATCGTCGAGCCAGATCGATCCGGCGCCACTGCTGGTGTCCGGTTCATCATCGAGCACAATTGCAACCAGCGTCGCCGGAAAGTCCAGGCGCAGATTGCCGCTGCCGCTGATCCGATTGTACGACTCGACCGGAGCATTGATCGGCGTGGAGAGGAATGACCAACCGGGAGCGCCAACGAACCCCAGACGGAACTGGAGCGTTTCACCGCCAGCGTCGCGCAACCAGACCTTCAGCGCGTGACCGCTGCCGTCGCCGTAGACCCAGACCCCGATCTGTCCCGGCGCACCGGGGATTGTGATGGCAGGACGCGGCGTAAAGACGACAAAATCATTGCCGCCGCCGGGGAAGTTATAATCAAGGCGTCCGGCGGCGTTACCGCTCAAGCGTTGCGAACCATCGGCAGAGAATGAGCCGTTTGGCTGATCGCCGCGCCGCCATGTACCGAAACGCTCGAAATCGAAAACCACCTGGCGCGCTCCCAGGTCGATCATGCCAGCGGGCGTCGCGCCGCTGAGCTGGCGATTCAGCGTGCGGAACGCTGCCAGCGATGGCTTGGGCTGACTCAGATCGGCAGGACCGCCAGCTGAGCGCAGCAAACCGTACAGGTTACGCGGCTCGGTATCTTTCAGCGTGTACCAGATGACCTTCTCCACACCCGCTGCACGCAGCAGTGTGGCCGCGCGCACAAGAAAGTTCGCCTGCGTTTCTTCATCAACGCCGCGCGGATCGCGATCGGCGGGACCGGTCGACCATCCAAACTCGGTTGCCCAGATCGGTTTGCGCCCCAGACTGTCCACCAGCGTTTTCACCGCACTGACATCACCCGTGCCGATCTGACCGTTCTCCGGGCTGAATGGATCAACATAGGGATGCAGCGCCAGAATATCGAATGAACCCCAGGCGCCCTGCGCGGCGATGGCGCGGATGAAGTCGATGTTGGTGGGAACGATGCCCGCACTCAAGACGACAGCGTTCGGATCTGCTGCTTTGATTGCAGGATAGGCAGCGCGCAGCAAGGTGGCATAGGCAGCGGGATCAGGTTGCGGTTGCCAGTAGCGCACATTCTCCGGCTCATTCCACACCTGCCAGAAGCGCACCCGGTCGCGGTAGCGTGTCACAACTGTCGAAGCGAAGCGCGCAAACGCAGCGGGATCAGGGGCATAGTAGGAAGGACGACCGGCCACATCCCCGCCGAACGGCGTGGCCCATGCTGGCGCCGTGTTGAGCACGCCGATGATGTTGACGCCACTGCCTGCCAGGCGCGAAATAGCGCGGTCGTAGATCGCCCAATCGAAGCGACCCGGCTCCGGTTCGAGCCAGTACCAGTGGAAGTCCTCACGCACCCAGCCAGCTGACGTTCCGGCGACCAGATCGACTGGCGCATCGAAACCGGACTGAACCGGATAGCGTGAAGCAAGGTGGGTATTCACGCCGAAATCGGATTGTCCAGGAGTGACCTGCGCCAACGCCGGCACCGACATCGACCAGGCAGCCAGTGTGACGACGATCAGAACGAGGGAAAGCAACCGAAACCGCATAGACTCCTCCTGCCATCTGCGACTGTTCGACACAGCGCACAGAGGAGTTTAGCAGCGGTTTGAGCATCGTGCAATCGGTGCAATGATGACAGATTGATCGCAATATTGAGTCTGGTGCAACAAGGTTATTTCACCGCAGCGGCGCAGTGGACACAGCAAGCAATGGAAGGAAACCTCTGCGTGCCTTGCGTCTCGACGGTGCGCTTTTGCGATGAAGTCATTGTGGTTACGGCGCGCGCACACCCAGAGTCACCGGAGAACCCCGATCAACCAGGTCTCCGCCGCGTGGTATCGAACTGACGACAATGCCGGGCGCGTACCGTTCGCACAGATCGCCAAGCTTATCGCATCCCTGATAATCGGAGTACGACCAGGTCAGCCCGGCAGCAACAACCTGACGGATCGCTTCCTCCTCTGGAAGCCCGGTGACGTCTGGCATTCGTACTTTATCACCCAGGCTGACGAAGATGGTCACAGTGTCGCCACGTCGCAACAGCGTACCCGCAACTGGTTCGGTACGAAAGACGAAACCCGCGCTGAGGCGATCCGGCGCACTGATAACCTGCACCTGAAAACCGAGACTGCGTAACTGAAACTCGGCATCAATGCCGCGCATAGTAACGACTTCAGGCAGTGGGATCTGTTCCGGTCCGGTACTGACCACGTAGGTTACCACTGTCGAAACGGTCACAAGCGTGGCTGGTGGCGGAAACTGGTCAAACACCAGCCCTGCCGAAACGACATCGGAGGCACGCGGCAATTCGGCATACGGCAGCAAATTTGCCCCTTCGATGGCCGCAATCGCAGCACGCTCATCGAGACCGATGACATTCGGCACCATGACCATCTCCGGCGTGGGGGTCACTTCCAGCGTCGCGGTCGGTTCGGGAAGCGTTATTGGCGGCGGAGAGGTTCCTCTGCCAGGATTGAACAGATTATCGAACGTACCAGTGGCAGCCAGATAGACCACGCCAAGCACGATACCGATAAACATCATGCCAAGCAGAAAGACGCCGAGATCGAACTCCCCGCTCGCTGGCGGCACCTGGGTAATCGCCGGTGAACGCGGCGGCAACGGCGCAATCCGTCCACTGCTATCTCCTGTCGGAGCAGCCGAAACAGGACCAGGTATGGCACGTGGAGGACCCTGACGGGGCGCAACCGGGCGCACAATGGTCGCCTCCTGGCTCGCTGCACGGTACGCGCGCAGCATCTGCGCGAATTCGTGCGCCGACGCCGGGCGTTCATCAGGATTCTTGCTGAGTGCGGTCAGCACCAGCGTTTCGAGATGTGGTGGGATCTGAGGATTGAACATGCGCAGCGGCGGCGGATCGACGCTGACATGCTGCATGGCGACCGCAACCGCATTCTCGCCAGTAAACGGCAGGCGACCTGTCAACATCTCATACATCGTCACTCCGAGCGAATAGATGTCGGATCGTGGCGTGGCTGCAAACCCGCGCGCCTGTTCAGGCGATAGATAATCCGCCGTCCCAAACGTCATGCCGGTTTCGGTCAGCGCTGTCGAGAGCGAACTTTTAGCAATGCCAAAGTCGGTGATCTTCACCTCGCCAGAGAGACTGACCAGAATGTTCTGCGGCTTGACATCCCGATGCACCATGCCCAGGCGATGGGCGGCTTCCAATCCCCTGGCAACATCTTCAGCAATTGCAACCGCCTGATTGATCGGTAACGAACCGTTGCGCAAGATCAGACTCTTCAGATCGCTGCCTTCGACATATTCCATCACGATATAGTGCGTATCGCCGTCCTGCCCGACATCGTACACATTGACGATGCATGGATGGCGCAGACCGGCTGCTGCCTGCGCTTCATGGTGAAAACGCTGGAGGAAGCTGACATCAGCGGCATAATGCTCGTGCAGTACCTTGATGGCAACTCGCCGGTTGAGACGCAGATCGCGACCGCGATAAACGCGCGCCATGCCGCCTTCGCCGATCTTTTGCTCAAGTTCGTAGCGATTGTTCAGGATTTTCTTCTGCATAGAAGCATCAGGCGTATATGTGGCGCACAGCCAGGCAGAGGTCGCCCGGTGGGACAAGACCAAGACGTTCTTCCAGGATTGCCAGATTGATCACGTCTTCACGGTTGTAGTCGAGCAGCATCTGCAGCGCCTGATGATCGCCGCACTTCTCATAGCGATCCCACAGGTACAGCGCGTCGCGTCCGTTCATTCCCGGCGTTGTGCGTCGGATGCCCGGATATTTTTCGACAGCTTTGAGACCACCGCGCAAGCCGTGTTGTCGACAGATGTACATGAGGTCACGATGCCCGAAGTCGCGCCGAAGATCGATAAGAAGGCGCCTGCGAATGACGGTAGATCAAATCCGGAACCATTGAATGTCACAAGTGTTTCCACACCCCGGAGCACATCGTACAGCGTCGTATCACGCACTCCCTCGCCGACCAACTGAATAGCGCCGCACTCTGGACGGTAGATGCCAATCACGCTGATCGCGCCTTTACCACTGGCACCGGATCATCATCGTACTCAGGAAAAAGGCAAAACTCCATCTGTACCTGTAGCAGCGTCATTATAGCACGCGCCGTAGCGCAAGAGGAACGCTGATACGTGGTATAATACTTGCTCCAGACTTGTATGACCGAAAGATGATCGTATGACCACGCGCGTCATTCTCGACACTGATCCCGGCATCGATGACTCACTGGCGATTCTACTCGCAACTGCCTCCCCTGAAGTCGAACTCGCAGGCGTCACCGTCACCAGCGGTAACTGTCCGATGGCTGATGGTGTGCGCAATGCGCGTAACGTGCTGGCGCTTGCTGGTCGCCCCGATGTTCCGGTGTGCGGCGGGGTTGCGTTGCCGCTCATCCGCCCGCTCTACACTGCACCCGAAACCCACGGCGAAACTGGCATCGGTTTTGCCTATCTCCCTGAGTCAACCGCACCGGTCAGCACGGAACATGGCGTCGATCTGATCATCCGTGAAATCTTAGAGCATCCTGGCGAAGTCACGCTGGTCGCTGTTGCACCACTAACGAATGTCGCAATCGCGCTACGCAAAGAGCCGCGGATCATCAACGCAGTGCGCCAGGTCATTATCATGGGAGGTGCGTTGCGTACCGACGGCAACACCACCTCAGTGGCGGAGTTTAACTTTTTTGTCGATCCGCACGCAGCGCATATCGTTCTTGAAAGCGGCATGCCGATCACACTCCTGCCCTGGGACGTTACCAAAGACATTATTCTGACTCAGGCAAATGTTGATCAGTTGATCCGCACGCCATCGCCGGTTACGCGATTCATTGCTGATGCAACGCGATTCTACATTGAGTTCCATATGGCGGCATTCGGATACGCGGGGTGCTCGATTAACGATCCGGCGGCACTGGCGCTGGCGTTTATGCCAGACCTGGCACGCACCGAGCCAATGCATGTAGCGGTTGAGTATACCAGTGAACTTACCGCAGGGAAGAGTGTCATCAGTTATATTGGTCCGGCAACGCGCGAACCGGATGCGCACGATCTGACTGGGTACGACACTGCTGCCTGGCCCCCGCACTGGCGGCGTGCGTTCCGTCCAGCGCCAAATGTGCGCACAGTGGTTGAATTCGATTCTCAACGTTTCATTGCGCTGTTTGTCGAACGCATGGAGCGACTGGCACGTCAGTAAGCTTTCCGTATCAGCAACAGGACAGCTGATGAGCACTGCCCGACTGGTGCACGCCCTGGGGCCTCCGCTAGCATATCTCGTGCTGGCAGTCGTTTTTACCTGGCCACTGTCTGCCCATCTGACGACGGCGACTGGCGGCGGTCTCGATCCATTATTGCAAACATGGGTGCTTGCCTGGGACGCACATGCGCTGATCACCGACCCTCGCACCGTCTGGCACGCGCCGATCTTCTTCCCCTACCCTGAGACACTGGCATACAGCGATCATCATCTCCTGCTGGCGATGATGACGCTGCCGTTGATCATCACAGGCGGTCCTGTGCTGGCGTACAATCTCCTGGTGCTGACCAGTTATTCCCTCACGGGGTGGGCCGTCTATCTGCTAGCATGCGACATGCTGGCACGCATGGACGATACGCGGATGCGTATTGTTAGTGCTTTTGCTGCCGGTGCACTGTTTGCGTTTGGCACGTATCGGATGACACATGTTGTTCATCTGCAACTGCTGCAAACCGCCTGGCTGCCGCTGGCGCTGCTGTTTCTGCGGCGGTTGTTGTGCGACTCCGAAACGGGGAACAGGCGCTGGCGCAATGCAGCGCTGTTTGGGCTGTTTGCGGGTATTCAGTGCGCAACCGCGCTCTACTACGCATATTTTGCAGCGCTGGCGCTTGGGTTATCCATCACAGTCCGGCTGCGGGATGTGCTGAACTATCAGCGCCAACCCGACTTCTGGCAACGGATTGGCGGACTAGCGTTAGGTGGCGCGCTTGCCGTGCTCATTGCTGCGCCAGTGACGCTACCCTATATCCGTGTGTACGAGTATCTGGGAGTTGTTCGCTCGCTACGCGAACTCGATAACTGGTCAGCACCGCTCCAGGCGTACCTGGCAGTCGTGCCGACAAACTGGCTGTACGGGGGGCGAGGCGCCTGGTTTGCCGCCAGCGGTGGTGAATTTGCCCTGTTTCCCGGCTTTGTAACTGCTGTGCTTGCCGTTGCGAGCCTGGCACTGGCAGTTTGGGAGCGGATTGGCAACAAGAAGAGCGCACTCTCTGCCCTGATCGGTGCATCGGATGCAATCTTCCTGGCAGTGCTGGCTTTCTGCGCATGGGTGTTATCTCTCGGCGTCGGCATCCGCCTGGAGCGCGGTGGTGAGATGTTGCCGATACCGATGCCATATGCGACGCTCTACGAGCGCATCCCCGGTTTTGGCGCACTGCGTGTTCCAGCGCGCTGGGCAATGTTGACCCATCTGGCGCTGGCGCTGCTTGCCAGCTTTGCGCTGGTTCGCGTGGGGCAATGGCTCCGATCAATGGTCAACTATCGTCTGGCGCTGATCATTCCGGCAGTGATCGGAACAGTTGCACTCGTCGAGCATGCCTCCTTCCCACTGCCACTGGCAACTATTCCCACACCAAAGCCGGTGTATGCATGGCTTGGCACACAGCGCGATATGCGCGCCCTGCTGGAGTTGCCGGTTGGTCCTGTACCACGTGGCGCAGAACTGGAGCGTATCACCGAGCGTCAGTTTCACCAGATACACCACTGGAAGCCGCTCGCGGCCGGGTACAGCGGCGTCATTCCATTTGGCACGACCGATCTGCTGCGACGTGTGCAACGCCTGCCCGACGACGACACGCTGCGTTACCTGGCACTGATCGGCATCGATACGCTGGTGATCCATTGCGACGAGTACGATCCGGAAACGCTGACGCGCCTCCTGGCATGGGCAGACGCCACACCACTGCTGAACCGTCGCGCCAAAGTCGGTGACGCGCTGGTCTATGCCATCGACCCACAGGCTGACCCGTCGTCACCCGTGATGAGCGGAGCATCAATCTTTGTATCGTCAGACGAACGTGTGCCGGGAATGCTGGCGCTGGGTCTGATCCGACGCTGGGAAGCGGAAGGTGCCCACCTGTACGGTTTTGAACGGACACGCTACTACCCTACGTTGCGTCTCCCGCAACCCGGACAGGTTTTCGACTACGGGTTGCTGGCTGCCGATGAAGACCCGCTGATCTACGGTTTCGATACCGAAGGGGTACGCTGGCGCTCGAACGGTCTGGCGCTGTACGCTCGCGATCCGCGGCTGCGCACGGCAATCGACCTGGCGCAACCGGTTGCAGGACAGTTTCATCCGATGTATCCTGCTGCATTAACCCTGACCATCGAAACAGACCGGATACACATCCATGATAAAGTATTCACGTTGCATGCACCGCTGACTGCGGCTGCCGTTGAACTGGACATCGCCAGCCTGGTGACGCAAACGCTGATGATCGACGGCAAAGCATACACTGTTCCACCCGGCGCGGTGACGGTTGCTGCTTCGGCGCCGATCAACCGGACGACGGCGATCATCGGTCAGGCGGATCGCCTCAGCATCCAGCGGTTGCGGGTGCTGTCAGCCCCGCGCGCGCCCGCGCCGCCGCCGGAAGGATCGCTGGCGATCACCGCCGACTGTCGTTTTGATGGCACGCGATTGCTGGTCACTGCACGCATCGGCGGCGCGGGCGCGCTGGCATTGGATGTGCGCGGCGCATCCGCCCGCGACGATAAGCCCATCCATCTGCTCGAAGGAATACCGCCAGCAATTATGCCCAGCGACGGCGAGATTACGTTCAGTGTGGACCTGCTCGACCCAACAGAACCGTGGTTGACCCACCGTGGGAAAGCGGAGGACGGGCGCTACATCGTGTACCTGAAATCCGCCGGGCGCTCCCGCGCCCCTGTTGCGCCGATTGCAACATTCTCCATACGCAACGGCGTTATTAGCGATGCACAACCGGCGCCCCTTCCGTTACACGCATTACGCTAAGAAAGTGAACACGTATGACGAGCACACACGACGAGATGCAGACTGGAATTCCCGATGCAGCCGGACTTCTGCGCCAATGACAGACCCGTATGCTCGACGGTCTACTAATCGTGTTGAGCATCGTCGGTCTGCTGGCAGTCATCGGCGGCAGCTGGTCAGATTATAACGTCTACGGAGCGGAGGTAATACCGCTGATTATTGCCTACGCAGTAATGTACGCAATCGTCTTGGTTATTGCTCTGGTGAAACAACTCGGATATACAGTACGCGCGATAGTGCTGCTTGGAATTGTTGTAGTCTTGGGCGCCTTTGTGCTTGTCAGCGATGGCTTGTTGGGGAGCAGACGTCTTATCTGTATGGAGGGCGTCGTTTTAACAGCGGCATTGTTCAGGGTGCGCGGCGGTATCGTTGCACTGGCAATTTCACTGGCGGGCTTCAGTATTGTCGGATGGCTTTACATTCAAGGAATACTGGTCAGTTCTCCGGCGCGCATAACAGTATTGGACACACTACCTTCCTGGATTGGAGCAGTTACGATTTATGCATGCATGACCTGTCTGGCGGCAGTCCCTTTTATGTATCTTCTGAATCGTCTCAGTACACTGGCGAGTGGCGCGATCGCCGATGCCGCGCGAGCGGAGGCGAATGCGCGACTCGCGGAGGAACGCGCCGCCGAACTGGAGCGTCAGACGACGCGCCTTCATGAAACCGAGAACATGCTACGCAACCTGGTTTACACGCTGGAAACGCCGACCGTCCCGCTTGCCAGCGGCGTCCTGCTGGCGCCGATTGTCGGGCAACTGGATAGCCGCCGCGCCGAGGCGCTCGTGCATCGCCTCCTCACTGTCGCCAGCGCCGAGCGCACCCGCCTGATGGTCATCGACATCGCAGGCGTGCCCACATTCGACACTCAGGTTGCGCAGAGTCTGCTTCGCGCTGCTCAGGCGCTCGAAGTGATCGGTTGCCGCGTGGCGCTGACCGGCATTTCTCCCACCACAGCGCAGACAATAACGGCGCTTGGGATACGGATGGACAACATTATGATTGCGCGTTCGCCGCAAGATATTCTGGCGCAGCGATAACAGAACAGGCAAAGGCGGCGCATCTCCCTTACACAACCCTATGGTACACTATTGTTGTCGCTTGCAAGCCAGCATTCCAGGAGAAGACAGCCATGCGCGCCGTTCGTTTTGCATCCTTTGGCGAACCTGCTAATGTTCTGACCGTTGAACACATCCCTGCGCCGCAGCCCGGTCCGGGGCAGGTACTGGTGCGGGTGCGGGTGCGCCCGATCAACCCCTCTGATCTGTTTGTCATTCGCGGATTGTACGGTGCACTGCCGCGGTTGCCCGCCGTTCCCGGCTTTGAAGGCGCCGGCGTCATTGTTGGCCTTGGCGAAGGGGTGACCGACCGCACTATCGGGCAACTGGTCATCCCGATAGGTGCCTCTGGTCTATGGCAGGAATATGTCGTTGTCCCGGCAGCTAGGGCGATCCCGGTTCCTGAGCCGATCGGCGATCGCCAGGCAGCGACAGCATTCGTCAACCCGGCAACTGCCTGGCTGATGCTGACAGAAACGTTGCGCGTCGAACCCGGCGAATGGGTGCTGCAGAACGCTGCCAGTTCCGTCGTTGGGCGGCATGTTATCCAGCTGGGACGACGCCTCAACTTCCGAACAATCAATGTTGTGCGGCGACGCGAGGTGATGGACGAGTTGCGTGCACTGGGAGCGGACGAAGTTATCTGTGAGCAGGATGAGAATGTTGTGGCGCGGGTGCATGCGCTGACGGGCGGGAGAGGGGTGCGCTACGCGCTCGACTCGGTTGGCGGCGCAAGCGGGGCGCGCCTGGCAGCGTCGCTCGGCGCAGGCGGCACAATGCTGGTTTATGGCGCAATTGCAGGCGAATCACTGACGATCCATCCAGGCATGCTTCTCTTCCGCAGCGCCTCCATCCGCGGCTGGTGGCTCACGCACTGGTTCCAGTCCGCAACACCAGCGCAGGTGCAGAGTCTCTTCGATACCCTGTTTCGGTTGATCGGTGACGGAACGCTCAGCACCCCGATCGTGGCAGAGTACGACCTTGCTGACGTGCGGGAAGCGGTACGCGCAGCCGAGCGCAAGACACGCCCCGGCAAGGTGTTGCTGGTGGGATGATCGAATATGCGGCGTTTCACCGACGCGGTGCACACAGCGACGATCATTTGAACGTATAATACCAGGGACAACCGCGCACTGAGGCGAGAAGGGGATGCAGGCGCCGCGTCCCTTCCTTATGTCACATTCGATGACCATGCTTGTCATCAATCGTCCTGCAGGGCGACCTTTTCTGGAGAAATTTCATGCGCATTGCAATGTTGAGCGTTCATAGCAGCCCCCTCGCGCATCTGGGCGGCAAGGAGGCGGGCGGCATGAACGTCTATGTCCGCGAATTGAGCCGCGAGTTCGGACGTCGCGGTATAGCAGTCGATATATTCACCCGCGCTCAGGCGCACGACGCACCGACTGTCGTTCAGATCGATCGGGGCGTGCGCCTGATCCATGTGCGCGCCGGTCCACCGGCACCCTGCGATAAAAACCGCTTACTGGACTATCTGCCGGAGTTCATCGGGCGGGTGCGCTGCTTCGCTGACGGTGAAGACCTGCACTACGACATTATTCACAGCCACTACTGGATTTCTGGCGAGGCAGCGCTGGCGCTGCGCCGTAGTTGGGGAGCGCCGGTCGTTCATATGTTCCATACGCTCGGTGCAATGAAAAATCTGGTTGCGCGCGGCGACCAGGAGTATGAAACCCATCAGCGAATTGCGGTTGAGGAGCGTATCCTGCGCGAAGCCGACGCCATCGTAGCGGCCACTCCGCTTGACCGGGCGCAGATGGTTTGGCACTATGCCGCCGATGTGGGCAGGATTCGCGTTGTTCCGGCAGGGGTTGATCTGCGCCGCTTTCAGCCACGCGATGCAGCAATGGCGCGCACGATGCTCGATCTCCCGCCAGCGCCGCACCGCATCATCCTGCTGGTGGCGCGTATTGAGCCGCTCAAAGGCATCGATGCGCTGATCGAAGCCAGCGCGCTGCTGGTGCAGCGTCACCCTGAGTGGCGCGGTGCGCTGACAGCATTGATCGTCGGCGGGGGCAGCGAGGAGGAACGAGCGCACTGGAACGCCGAGCAGCGGCGTCTAGACGCGATCCGGCAGCGGCTTGGGATCGCCAATGTCGTTCGGTTCGCTGGCGCGCAGCCGCAGGAACGCCTGCCACTCTATTATGCAGCTGCCGATGTCGTTACCATGCCGTCGCATTACGAGTCGTTCGGGATGGCGGCGCTCGAAGCACTGGCATGCGGCAAGCCGGTGGTAGCGACGAGTGCAGGCGGTCCAGCGTTCATCGTTGAAGATGGCGTTAGCGGCTTGCTGACTCCGCCTTCCGATCCGTCGACCCTCGCGCAGCGTCTTGAGCGCCTGCTGCTGAATGACGACGAGCGCGCAACGATGGGCGCAGCGGCACGGGAACGGGCGCAGCGGTTCGGTTGGGAGCATATTGGGTGTGATATTCTTGGCATCTACCGCGACCTGTTGCGGCAGCGCGACCGTCAGGCGCGGGCTGGGTAGCGTATCTTTCAAGCCAGTGCAACCGGTTCGTCTTCAACCACGTCATCGCCGCCATTGGCGGCATCATGCGCGGCGTGTCACGCCGCCGGTTGTGCGCATTGTGCTGATCATAGCTGGCGCGCTGCTGATAACGCTTGTGACCTGTAGTGCGCTGCTTCTGCCGCTCAGACTCTGGCAGACGTCTGAAACGGCGCCGACACTGCTCCCGGCTATGCCGCTCGTCTCTGATCCAACGATGGTTGCCACGAAAGCGCCACAACTGTCGCCGACGCCGCAACCATCAGCAACACCCATTGCCACACCGACTCCCACGCCAACGCTGATGCCGGGTTCTGCGCCCGGCGCGCCACCGCTCGATCCGCTTGGGCGTGAGATTGATGCATACCTGACTGGACTCACTACCGGCGGACAATTTCAGGGAGTAGTGCTTGTCGCGCAGGGCGGAAAAGTGGTAATTGCGCGTGGCTATGGCAATGCTGATGAGCATGTTCCGAACACAGTGTTTACTCGCTTCCGCCTGGCATCGATCACTAAACAGTTTACCGCCGCTGCGATTCTGGCATTGCAGCAGGATGGGAAACTGACCGTGGATGATGCAATTTGCGTCTACCTGGACAATTGCCCCGATGCCTGGAAACCACTGACGATCCGTCATCTGCTGACCCATACGTCCGGTCTGGTCGATTACACCGATTTTGCCAGTTTCGAGTCGACCGAGATGCACCCGACAACACCTCAGGAACTGGTTGAACGGTTTCGCACCTTTCCGCTTTCCTTTGCACCTGGTACTCTCTACGATTACTGCAACTCGAACTACGTGCTGCTGGGACTGATTATCGAACGTGCGTCGGGCATAACGTATGCCGATTACCTGCACCAGCGCTTCTTCCTGCCGCTCGGCATGACTTCCACCGGTTACGATACCAGTCGGGGCACGATTGCTGACGGCGCGCAGGGATATGTCGTTCCTGGCAAGAAATCCGGCTTCCTCGACGCTTCAACGCTCTACGCAGCCGGAGGACTGTACTCGACAGTTGGCGACCTTTTCCGCTGGGATCAGGCGCTTTACACGAATGAGGCGCTCGACCGCGATCAACTGGATCAGATGTTCACCCCCGCATTGCGCAATTATGGGTTTGGCTGGAAGATCGAAGTGATCAACGGACGCCGACGAATCAGCCATCCCGGTAACATGACCGGCGTCGCTACGTTCTTTGCCCGCTACCCCGACGACCGCGCGACGATTATTGTGCTGTCGAACATGGAGTACGCCAACGTCGAAGGGATCGCCAACTATATCGCATCGCGCATGTTCTCGCCGCCGCCAACACCTTCTCCCACCCAGACCCGATGACGCTCACTGCGCCCACTCCGGAGTTGGTGCCACGATGACGAGCAGTGTGCCGCTTCGCGGATGCAGCAATTCCAGACGTTCGGCGTGCAGGTAATGGTGGAATACCGGGATACCGCGCCAGATGGACGGACCGCCATATTTGCTGTCGCCGATGAGCGGATGACCCAGGAAGGCAAGGTGCAGCCGGATCTGGTGTGTACGCCCGGTGAGGGGCCAGGCACGCACCAGCGCGGCATCGTCCAACCGTCGAATAACGCGGAATCGTGTGCGCATTGACTTAACCGTTCCGCCCTGCGGAAGTGTGCGCCCGATCGCTTCGGGCGGGAACACCCGGAACATGCCGCCACGCCCCCGCCCATGCCCGGTTTCGATCTCGATCTCATCGAAAGAAGGCAGACCGGCGCAGAGCGCCAGGTATGTCTTGTGCACTGCTCCGTCCCGAAACATGCGTTGCAGCGCTGCATTGACATTGGGCGTCTTCGAGACCAACAGGACGCCAGATGTGTCCCGATCCAGGCGGTGTGCCAGATGCAACGGCGGTGCATCGCCGTTGCGCATTGCCAGGAATCGTGCCAGTGCTGCACGCAGATGCCCCTCTGCATCCCAGGGCGTCGCCTCAACATAAGCGTCTGTCGGTTTGTTGAGCGCAATCAGATCGTTGTCTTCGTACAGGATCATCTCCGACGTCACGACTGGTTCGCGATAGATGCCATCGGGGGGGCGATGAACCACAACGGTTGCGTCTGCAGGCAGACGCATGCCCGGATCGCGCACACGTACGCCATTGACCCATACGCCGCCACGCACGATTAGCCACAAGGCTTCTGTTGCATCGCCGAGCGTAGCGGTAAGTGCATCGCACAGCAATGTGCCGGGAGAGATTGTCGATATCGTCAACGGCATGGCTCAGAACCAATCCAGACGGACATTATTCTACTGCTTTCTGACTTTGTAGCTGTTCATACCTGGGGCAACCACGCGCCTGTGAGCGAGAGTGCCCTGCACTTGTCGTATCTACGAGGGCAAGATGCCTTCGCTCCCAGGAGATATGTGACACTCACCTGACTTTACCATTTTGACACATGTGTCTATAATGGTGACGTTACCTGCACCTGGAGCGTATGCTATGACGACCGTAACCGAAACGCCAACCGCTGATCGCTTCCCCTACGGATGGCGCTATGTCGAACGTGTCGCGCCCGATGGCACAGTGACGTTCGAACAGATCCCCCTGACGCTGGAAGATGTCGCACATCCCCAGGAGGGCGACCAGGTGACCCATAGTGACTTGCATCAGCGCATCTGCGCCTATCTGTACAATGTCCTGCGCGGCTTGCTCGCCAGCATCCCCGGCGCAGTCGTGCTGCACGATGTGCGCATCGCCTGGGACGTTCCCGACCTGAAAGCGCACGGTCCCGACCTGGCGGTGATCTTCGGCGTGCGGGAGTACAAAAACTGGAGCACCTTCGATGTCGCTGTCGAGGGGGTGCGCCCCACGCTGATTATCGAAGTCACCTCCCCCGAAACGCGCGCTATCGACTTGATGGTCAAACTCGACGAGTACGACCTTGCTGGGGTTGAATTCTACGTCATTGTGGATATGGTGCAGCGGCGCGGGCAGGTTGCGCCGCGTCTGCTTGGCTACCGGCGGACGCCAACCGTCTACGGCGTGCTGTCGCCCGACGCGCAGGGGCGATTGTGGATCGAGCCGCTCCAGATCTGGCTCGGCGTGCAGGAGCAGGCAGTGGTGTGCTATGATGCTTCCGGCAAACCAATTGGCGATTACCCCGACCTCCAGGCGGCGCTCATAACCGCTGAGCAGCGTATTGCTGCGCTTGAAGCTGAACTCCGCCGACTACGCGGCGAAGGAAATGCCTGATATCCCTCGTCCGAACAGGGCAACTATGAGAGGATGCCAGACGGAACTCAATGGTATTTGTGTCTCACAGAACAATAACTACGCTACCTGCACCTGGAGCGTATGCTATGACGACCGTAACCGAAACGCCAACCGCTGATCGCTTCCCCTACGGATGGCGCTATGTCGAACGTGTCGCGCCCGATGGCACAGTGACGTTCGAACAGATCCCCCTGACGCTGGAAGATGTCGCACATCCCCAGGAGGGCGACCAGGTGACCCATAGTGACTTGCATCAGCGCATCTGCGCCTATCTGTACAATGTCCTGCGCGGCTTGCTCGCCAGCATCCCCGGCGCAGTCGTGCTGCACGATGTGCGCATCGCCTGGGACGTTCCCGACCTGAAAGCGCACGGTCCCGACCTGGCGGTGATCTTCGGCGTGCGGGAGTACAAAAACTGGAGCACCTTCGATGTCGCTGTCGAGGGGGTGCGCCCCACGCTGATTATCGAAGTCACCTCCCCCGAAACGCGCGCTATCGACTTGATGGTCAAACTCGACGAGTACGACCTTGCTGGGGTTGAATTCTACGTCATTGTGGATATGGTGCAGCGGCGCGGGCAGGTTGCGCCGCGTCTGCTTGGCTACCGGCGGACGCCAACCGTCTACGGCGTGCTGTCGCCCGACGCGCAGGGGCGATTGTGGATCGAGCCGCTCCAGATCTGGCTCGGCGTGCAGGAGCAGGCAGTGGTGTGCTATGATGCTTCCGGCAAACCAATTGGCGATTACCCCGACCTCCAGGCGGCGCTCAACGCCGAAACCGCAGCGCGCATCGCAGCCGAACAGCGTATTGCTGCGCTTGAAGCTGAACTCCGCCGACTGCGTGGCGAGGGAAATGCCTGATACCCCGTTTCCTGTGGTACAATATAACTATGTGTTGTCTTAGAGGCGTGTTGGTAATTGCACTGTTGCTCATTGCCTGTACGCCAGAAATCGCAACAAACGTTCCGGCCCCTTCTCTGATCGAAGCAGCGACGCCAGTCGGAACTCAAGGTACGCCGGAAACCGCAACAAATGTTCCGTCTCTTCCTGATGCTCCTCTAGCTGCTTCACCACAGCAGCGTCCCGACACGGCATCTCCGGAGGTGCCGGGAACACTGCAACCTGATTCGCCACCCGCTCCCCCCGGCGGTTCACCTTCCTCTGCCGCCTCGCCTGACGAGTTGCTTGCGCGTGGGCTGGAGCGGCGCGAAGCCGGCGACTATGATGCGGCCGCTGAGGCATTCTTTGCGGCTGCCAATGCCGCGCCGGGAACATCGGCGGGACGTATGGCACGCTTCTACCTGGCAGAAAGTTTTGCTCTCCGCCAGCGCTGGACATCGGCCGTCGAAGCACTGAATGCATTTGTTGCCGACGGGATCCAGGACGATCTGACAGCGCGGGCATGGTTTTGGATTGCGCGCGGGCATGAAGAAGCCGGTTCACATGCTGCGGCGGTCGCTGCATATGAGCAGTTCCGATCCTTCACCACACCTGCTGAGACGTATGCTCGTCTGCGACAGGCAGCTCAAGAACGTGTCCTTGGCCGCCTTGATGCTGCTGCTGCAAACTATGAGGCGGTTGCGCGTAGCGATCTTGCGCGCAGTCAGCGCGCTGCGGCATATGAAGCGGCTATTCAGGTGCGTCGTGACCTGGGACAGCGTGATAGAGCGTTGCAACTGGCAAATGAACTGCTGACACTGGCAGAGCAACCGGCATACCGCGCCCGCCTGCTGGTTGAACTTGCCGACCTTCCATACAGCCAGGGAGACGCAGCGCTGGCGCGCGCCTGGTTGATCGAGGCAATCGAACGCGCTCCAGCTTCGCCATCGGCGCTAGCGGCGCTTGACCGATTGCGTGCAGATATGGGGGCGACTGTACCGCCGAAACTGGCAGCCCGCGTCTACGAGGCACATGGCCGCTGGTCCGACGCAGTTGCTGCGCTTGATGCTGCACTCGCCACGGCGGACGACTCACAGCGCGCCGATCTGCTCCGGCGACGAGCTCTGGCGCTGCGTGGTCTGGGAGATTTTCCGGCAGCACTGGCAGGGTTCGATGCTGCAATTGCTGAGGCTGGCGAGAGCGACGCTGGCATTCAGGCGCGCCTCGACCGAATTCAGACGGTCGGGCAGAGTGGCGCCACCGAAGCAGCCATTCAGGGATACCGTGATTTTGCTGCGACGTTCCCTGATGATCGCCGCGCTCCAGAGGCACTGCGTCGCGCTGCGACATTGCTCGATAGACTTGGTAATGGCGATGCAGCGGCGCAGCAGCGCATCGACCTAGGTCGGCGATATCCATCTCTGCCACTGGCGCAGGAAGCCTGGTTCGCAGGCGGGCTGCATCTGTTCGCGTCTGGTCAGGCGGTGCAGGCACACCAGGTGTGGAACGAGCTGGCTGCCGTTGCCACGGGTGCCGTGGCGCTGCGGGCGCGGTACTGGGCAGGACGCGCAGCGCTCGCCACGGGCAACGGCGAAGAAGGGCGCACATTGCTGGATCAGGTGATTGCGTTTGCACCAGACTCCTACTTTGCTGCGCGTGCCCGCGCGTTGCTCAATCGCCAGGAAACGGGCGCGATTGCGCCCGATGACCCGATGAGCCCAGATGACTGGCGCTCCATCGAGGAGTGGCTTGCCACATGGGCTGGCGAACCGCCGCCCGACGTAACCAATCCGGCTGATGACCCCACAGTCCAGCGCGCGCGCGAACTCGACGCTCTTCATCTGCGCGTCGAGGCAATGGCGGAATGGTCTGCAGCGCTGGCAACGCGCAATGATAACCCATATGCGCTCTACCTGCTGGCGCGCTATGCATATGAACAGGGTGCTGCCAGCATTGCACTGCGCGCTGCTAACCGCCTGATCCGTCTCTCCCCTGGCGGTGCAGCGTCAGACGCACCGCTTGCGCTGCGGCGCATCCTCTATCCAGTTCCATTCACAGCGACGGTACTGACACGATCACGAGAGTTCGGCGTCGATCCTGCTCTCATGTATGCGCTGCTGCGCCAGGAGAGCGCCTTTGACCCGGCAGCAACCTCATGGGCTGGAGCACGCGGCCTGGCGCAGGTGATGCCTGCAACCGGGCGGGGTATCGCCCAGGCGCTCGGAGTAACCGGATTCCGCGAAGCAGATCTCTATCTCCCTGATCTAAGCATTCGTTTTGGTGCGTTCTATCTCAGTCGTCAGATGACAGCAATGAATGGAAGCATCGAAGGAGCGCTTGCCGCGTACAACGGTGGACCCGGTAATGCGCGACGCTGGTCGGGCGGCGCGCCTATCACCGATCCTGATCTGTTCGCCGAGCGGATCGACTTCGAAGAGACCAGAAATTACGTCAAGTCGGTAATCGCCCAGTACGATGTTTATCGGCGTCTGTACCGCTGGGACGGGGAATGACTATAACACCAGTTTGCGTTCGCGCACCAGGCGCTGCTTGGTCTTCTTGAACAGTTCGTCATAACTCAGACGACCCATCGTAATCTCGTATTTGTGCGCCTGGAGCATCTTGTGAATCTCAGCGTCAAGGCGTTCTTCAACCAGCAGTTCATCAGTGATAATCTGCTGCACTGCCAGGCGCAACTGGCTGTCGTTACCTCGGAACATTACGCCGTCCACTTCTGCCAAATAGTCAACAAGTGACGCCGACAACTGTTCGATTTTCGCAGGCGAAAGTTTCATCTGAAATCCTCCGCTTCAAGCCTGACCAAGCGCCGCACGGCGCAGCAGCGCGTGTTCTGCGCCCAGGGCTGCCACCAGGGTTCGGCGCACATTTCCGGGCGCGCGGATGAATAGACGTAGCATCATGCGTGCCAGCTCGACGGTGCTCAACGTATCCGATAGATACCCCATCCATTCGTAACGCGGCAGACTGAAAAAAAGAGCGAAAAATGCCTGGATTGTCGCGCTATCGCAGCGCATCAGGCTCGCCAGCCCGAACAGGTACAATTGCCTGCGACGCAGGTGCGCCGGTGACCAGAGCGCCTGCCATCCGGTACGGGCAGCGCTGCGCGGGGTAGCGCCCGCTGCGCCCAATGCGCGAGCAATCGCCTGCGCAACCTCAGGGGCGCGGCGCAGCACCTTGCCGACCATGTACCCCGACGGGGGATGCACCATACTCGCTGCGCCGCCAAACCCAATCATCGGCTGATCGAGGTATGGCAACGGGTTATTCATCGGGAATAGACACCGCTCGATATGCACAACCTGCTGCACCATCACACCTCTGGCGTTCAACCGGCGCTGCAACCGCTGTTCGAGTGTGGTGAGCGGTAAGCCAGGCACATGCGCCAGCGACGTTTCCTCGACAAAAAACCGTCCGCCACCCAGATCCATGGCGTACAAAAAGGTTGGCGGCTCACGCCGTTCCTCAGCGGTCAGATGATCGGCGCGGTAGTCCATCAGCACCATCCGATTCGGCTGAATCGGCGGGGCAGAGAAGACGCCGACGATGCCATACGCCGCCTGACGCGCTACATGCAACGTTGCAGGGCGACGCAGCAGCGCTGGTGAATGACCGCTGGCATCCACCACTAACCGCGCTGCAACAACACGCCCGTCGCGCGTGGTCACCAGAGAGTGGGTCGCCTGATGCTCGACACGCGCTGCAATCCCGGCAAACCAAACAACGCCGCGGCGTTCGCACTGATCCAGGAGATACCGCTGCAACCGCAGGTTATCGAACAACCCATACGCGCGATCAAGGGCGATAGTACGCTCACTAGTGCACACTACAACATCCGACCAGTGATGCCCCAGCGTGTCACGCAATTCCGGCGTCGGCAGTTCATCGAGCCACACGCCATAGGTATTCTGCCACGGTTTTGTCGGCGGCACTGCCGAAAGCCCTGCCACGCGTAGTCCTGTGGCGCTGAGAGCAGCAGCGATTGCCATGCCAGCCGGACCAGCGCCGACGACGAGAACATCATGCATAGTCATGCTCAAATCAAAAACTTCCCATCTTTGTAGATCAGGCGTCCATCAGCATACGCCTCGCCCTGGCGCATATCGCAGATCATGTCCCAGTGAAGCGCCGATATGTTCTGTGAGCCGGTTTCCGGGTACCCTGCGCCAAGCGCAAGGTGGACTGTACCGCCGATCTTTTCATCGAACAGAATATTCCGGCTAAAGCGAGTAATATCGTAATTCGTGCCAAAGGCCACTTCGCCTAGTCGCCGCGCTCCCTCATCCATATTTAATAGCGAGTGCAACAGATCCTCACCTTTTGCCGCTGTCGCCTTGACGACCCTGCCGTTCTCAAACCACAGACGAATGTCTTCAACCTCGCGCCCGGCATAGATAGCCGGGAAACTGTAGCGGATATACCCCTGGGTCGCGGTTTCATCGCAACTGGAGAAGACCTCGCCATCGGGAAAGTTACGATCGCCCGCACAATTGATCCAGGTACGCCCGGCAACACGATAGGTCAGGTCGGTATCGGGTGCGACGAGGCGGATAACATTGCACTCATTGAGCAGATCGGCAATCCGTTGCTGCTCAGCGGATGTTTTGCGCCATTCGGCGACTGGGTCCTCGTAGTGCAATTTGCAGGCACGGTAGACAAAATCCTCAAAATCGCTCAGCGACATATCGGCATCCTGTGCTGCCGCATTAGTCGGAAACAACGTCACGCACCAGTTAAGCGTTCCTTCAGCGGAACGCTGCATGGTACGCTTCTGGATGTCACTCAATGCCTGACGACGCAACGCGATTTTGTCCGGGTCGATCCCAGAAAGTGCGCGGGTGTTATCGCTCGCCATTATTCGAATAGTTGCATTGATCTCTTCAATCTCCTGCCGCATGATAGGCGAAACGAACCGGATCTGCGCTTCAGAGCCATATCGGAAGAGCAATTCTTCCGTTTCTTCAAGAGTCAATGCCAGATAGGGATGCGCACCAGCGAGCAGAGCTTCTTTGTACAATGCGCGCACCAGAGGTGCAGCTGCTGGCGGCGCAACAATACGAAACAGATCGCCCGGCTTGATAGCCAGCGAGTAGCGCACCAGCACCTGAGCCATCTTTTCGACACGCGGATCAGCCATTGGTCTTACCTTTCTTCATGACAGCCTCACGGAGCGCCGCACCCAGCGCACCAGTATCGTAGCGAATAGTATCCTGCTTGTTCCACAATGCGCGTCGCGGTTCCACATATCCGATCAATTCCCGCACCAGCGGGGTCACCCCCAGTGCGCGAACGGCAGCGATTTCATCATCATTGGGGCGCAACAGGTAGAGTCCCTCCTCCTCATATGGACGAAGCGCCTCCGCATCCGGGCTGCTGCAGTTGATCAGCGCCACATCGAGCACACCCGGACCCAGCGCTGCGACGATTCGCTGCACATGGTCAATACAGCGGTAGCCATCGGTCTGCCCCGGCTGCGTTGTCGAATTGCAGACATACGCCACCGTCCCGCGACAATGCGCCAGTGCTTCTACCACACCGCCAAACTGCAAACAGGCAAGCACCGACGTCCATAAACTTCCAGGACCGATTACCACCAGATCGGCGGAGCGGATTGCATCGAGCGCCGGAGGATAGGCATTCGCCGGTTCACACAGGAATAGGCGGGCGAGCGGAGATTTGCCCGGCGCGCGCACCTCGAACTCCCCCGTCACGTGTGTGCCATCGAGCAGTTCGGCGCACAAGGTGGTGTTGGCGACACTGACTGGCAGCACATGCACCAACGCCCCTGCCAGGCGCGCGGTATGCTCAACAGCTGCAGCAAAGTCACCAGTGACACGGGTCAGTGCAGCAATCAGCAGATTGCCGAACGCCATTCCTGCAAGCGCAGGAACACCAGCGCCATCGAAGCGGTGGTTCAGCGTCTCTGCCATGACCTGATCGCTGGCGAACGCTGCGATCGTCGCGCGCAGATCGCCGGGGGCGGGCATTGCGCCAATCTGTCGCGCCAGCCCGGTGGAACGACCGGTATCAGTCACAGCGATAATCGCTGTGCGCGACGCGGCGAACGGCGCAACTGAACGCAATACGTGGGTTGCGCCACTGCCGCCGCCAATTGCAACAACATCAATTTTTATGTCAAATGAACAGAGATCCATGCCGGATCATGCGGCAAACGTCGGTTCATGGCGAGATGGCAGGCATGTACCGGGCATTATACAGAACAGGTGTGGCAGGCGCAAACCAGAGCGTGGCTTTGATTATGTGCTGATGTTGTAGCATTTCTTAGAGACATTGATCATCGTCCCTATCCGTCGTGTTGCGCAAGGCACCCGCTTCCGGCGGCGTGGAGACATTATGGACTTTGAGCGATTATTTCGCTCTCGCCTGCGCAGGCGGGCTTCGCCCTGCATAGCCGAGGGCTTTGGCCCCACGGCAGCTCGGTATAGAGGATTCAATTCTCAATCTCCATCAGACCCATGACCAGAACGCCCGGCATACCTACCTACCTAATTCTTGATCTTCACACCCCCACAGCCATAATCTTCACCATGCCCTCGCGCCCGTGACAAGCCACATTGCTGCGAGCAGGCAAGGCGCCTGCGCACGTAGAGACACGCGCCGTACCAGCACGCCAGGAATATCATGAAACGATCACGTAGCACACTGGCGGGAATGTATTCTACAAGATTATGGTATGAGTGCTCTCTATGGACAGCAGCGGAAAAACCCAGATATGCGCAATCACTACCCGGAATGATCGAAAGCGCGCGCAGCCACCACTCGAAGCGCTTCCTGCGGGTTGCGCATGGTTTGCATCTCTTCCAGTCGCATCCCCAGGTTGCTCAGCGTCATTGCCGTTTCTGAAGAGATCCCCGTTAGCGCGACACGACTGCCAAGCAAACGGATGGATTGCGCTGTGCGAACTAGCAACTGGGCCACCTGCGTATCGACCAGCGGCACGCCAGCAATGTCGATAATCACTGCATGTGCCCGCTGCGTATAGACGGCATCCAGGAGTCGCTGCGTTAGCTGCCCGGCGCGCCGACTATCCAGGTGACCAACGATTGGCGCTAGCAGCACCCCCTCGGCGATAGCGATCACAGGCGTTTCAAGCGCGCTCACCAGATCGAGCAGGCGTTGCTGTTCAGCGTACTGTTGTGCGATGGTAGATTGAGCATCCTCGGCTCGCTGCCGCGCTTTTTCGGCTTCCTCCGCACGATTATCGGCAAGCGTTACAGCTGCATCAGAGATAGCGAGCAACCGGTCACTTAGGAGCCAGATAATCACCAGCAAGGTGACAAATCCGATGCTACTGAAGAGTGGCAGCGCGTCGCCAATGATAACTTGCTCCACTCTGAATGACGGCGCAAACCATGTGAGCCCTGCGCCAGCAATAATACTGCTGACCAGCGTCAATAGAATGGAGAGGCGATGTCGTCCAAGAGTGACCAGCACAATCGGAACAGAAAAGAACGGAAGCGCCACAAATGTCTGCTCTGGGACCAGAAGCACGCTCATAATGATTCCCACTATCATCCCGGTTACCATGGGGAGGATAGCCTGCCATAGTATCCGACGACTCAGCAGTGCCAGTGTGATAAGACTTCCGGCGAGTCCCAATGCCACCACGCCAGCGTAGGATACAAGACTGACAACATTTCCCGTTATGACCATTAGGATAGCGATCAACATCAGAGCGGCGCACGAACTTACCACAATTGTGAGTGCAATAAGACGGATCAGTTGTCGTCGTGCGTTTGCAACGAACTCCAGACCAGTTCCCATCCTTGCTTTCCTTTCTATACAGGCTCCGGATATACTATAATTGCAGCTGATCGGCGCTCTGCCGTACAACATAGTCTCGAAACGGTAGCGGTTCTGCAACTATCGAGGTCGTAGAAGTATCTCGCAGCAGGCGCATATTACACCATCCACGCCAGCGTCGTGAAAGGAAACATTGCCGTATGACGATCGAGTCGTGGTATTGGCAGGCTGTCGAGTCGATAAACTACCCATTTCCGCAGCGGATACACCCTGATGTTGACTGGTTAGAACGAGAAATCATTGATTGGTGCTGTGCTCACGGCTTACTCAAGAGTCAGGAGCAAATCGAACACATCCGTGACGCACTCCTGGCAGAGTTTATTGCACGTGCAAATGCAGACCTAAGCCGTCCCATGCTTCGTCTGATCGGACTATGGACTGTCTGGTTTTTCTTTCTGGATGATCTGACCGATACAGTTCCCTCAGTCGACGCGCTGGCAGATTTCCATCTGCGCATCCTTTCGGCAACAACCGAAGATACTACATATGGGCAGGCGCATCCGCTCATTTCTGCAGTTGCGGATCTTTGGGCTGAACTCAGGCGATATGCAGGACCTGTCACACAGGTTCGTTTTCAACGTGCATTTGTTCAAACACTGGAGGCTCATCTGTGGGAGGTATCCACTCGAGTTGCTCGCATCTATCTGGATAGCGCAACATATGCTGACATGCGTCTCTGGTCTGGAGCATTCTTTCCAATAATTGCACTGATAGACATGGCGCGTGACTTTGTTCTGCCATCTTATCTCTTCGAGCACACCCTGGTGCGAGAATTGTTAGACGCAGCCGCTCGAACTGTGCTGTGGTATAACGATCTCTGGTCATACCCGAAAGAGCAGAGCGCAAATGCTCTAGCTCATAATATTGTCCACATCCTCATCCAGGAGCAGCGCCTTTCTCTCTATGAAGCACTGGATCGGGTCATTACTCAGCATAACTGGTCGCTTCGACGGTTTCTGGAACTCAAACAGCAGATACGGGACTTTAGTGGCGAAAATGCCCAAACAACGGTTTTTGCAGAACACGTCGCAGCCTGGTTGCGCGCGACGCAAGACTGGTCGCATCGCACGAACCGTTATAGACTATAGATGGTCGGGACAATCCATATCTGAAACCATTCCTGGCTCACCGTTCTTGCACCCGCGAAGCGGGCAGGCGCACGTCCTGTGCTGCCGTTGTGCCTGATTCCCGGTTCCCAGTACTTAGCTTAGTTCTTGGTCCCTAATTCCCGGACTTCCGTCTCCAGTTCTCGGTTCTCAGTTCTCGGTTCTCGGTTCTCAGTCCCCAGTCCCCAGTTCTTGGTTCTGAGTTCCCGGTCCCCAATTCTCACTTCTCACCCCCCCGACGCTTCGACCAGGTCAAAGGCGCGCACTGCTTCTGCTTCCGCATGCCGCAGCGCCGCTTCATCGCGCTCGCCACCATCGTCCAACCCAGCGCGGTCGCCACGCGTCATAGCGAACACAGCGCGGAGCACTTCTTCCTGCTCGACGCTCATGCTTACCTTGCGACGAGCCATAACTTTGCGCGCTACGTCGATCATCGACTGAATGCGGTACTCACGGAACACTTCGCCGCCCCAAGTGAAGGGCGGAATAGTTTTGGGTGCAAAGTGAACCCCAAAAATGTTCGAACCAGTGCCGATGACGGCGCCGCCGTTCAAATGGACCCCAATCCCCAGTTTGACATGATCAGCGAGGAAACATCCCAGTTTCAGGACACCGCTGTCAATCTGACCAAATCCTTCAATCACCATGCGGATTGTGCCGTAAGTGTTCTTCAGATCACTGTTGGTGGTCATTGCACCGATGTTGACCCACTCACCGAGGTACGAATGCCCGAGAAAACCGTCGTGATGCTTGTTGCTGTACCCCTGAACGATGCTCGCCTCGACCTCGCCGCCAATACGGCAGACAGGTCCGATGCTTGTTTCGCCGCGTATGCGCGCACTGGCGATCAGTGAGCCAGGACCGATCCAGGCTGGTCCCTGGATGAACGAAAACGGCTCAATTCGCGCGGCATCGATCACGATTGGCCCATCACGCGCATCGAGCGCCAGCGGCGGTTCCAGGCGCGCATCGCGGTGGATGAAGACGTGCGCCGGGTTGCTGACAACAATCGATGGATGGGCAGGCGGTTGGTCGGCCGCGCTGATCCAGCCGTCTTGCCTGACGACGAGTGGAACATCGCGCACGATCTGTTCGCCGTTCAGCACAATCAAGTCCCAGGGGAAGGTGAGCAGGCGCGTCTCAATCTCGATGAGACGCCCGATACGACGCAGTTCCGCCAGCGCCGCTGCGCCACGCTGATCGAGAAGGTAGGGGAACACCGCACTTGCCATCCATGGGGTCAGACGAGCACCCAGCAGAACTGGACTGCCAAGCAGGGCATGTCCTGCGTCGGTGAGGTACACTGTTCCCGCTGGCTCATCGAGCAGATCGAGGATCCATCCCGCATCGAGCGTACGCGCATTCACAAAGGTGAGCGGTGTACTCCGACTGAGCAGCGTGAGGGGCCAGCGCCCAACGCCATATGCCCGCGCCAGGTGAGAACGGCAGATGACTGCTGGCGCAATGCCCGTTAGCGCGCACACCCGCTCGCGCAGGGTAAAGATGCCGCAGCGCAGGTCACAAACAGGCCGCGTATATGTCAATGGCAGAAATGTGCGGCATCCCTCGTCTTCAAAGAGAACAATTGTTTCATCAGTCATAGCAGATCTGGCACAGATTACTGCCGCTTCCACACTTCCATGATCGCGGTCGCCAGTTTTTCAGGATCATGACGCAACACTCGTACCGTGCGCCCCTCGCCGGGATGATCGAGCGACGCAGTCAACTGGACCACCGCAGTTGCAAGATCGGCTTCAATAACTTTTGCGCCCTCGATAAGAATATCCCGCGTGGTTAGCCGGTCGGTCGTGCTGACTGCGGTTTCTTCGTATTCCTCGGGCGTGAGAAAGACCGGCATCTGCCCGGCTGCCGCATAAATCCGGCGCACTTCTGCATCGATACGTGGTGCGTTGACCAGGACATAATCGGGAGTGAAACCGCCGAAGCGCACGATCTGGCGCACATGATCACCAACGCTGTAACCGGTGGTCATGCCAGGTTCAGTCATCAGGCTACATATGTAGATTTTGCATGCCTTACTGCGACGGATGGCGTCGCGCAGGTCGGGAATGAGCAGGTTGGGCAGAATGCTTTCGTACAGACTGCCGGGACCGAACACAATGACATCAGCGGAGGCAATCGCATCGAGTGCAACCTGGGTTACCCGCAACGGCGTAGTGGTGGGTCCGTGCTCATCGCCGATGTAGATATTGACGATGTGGCGCTGCGCCAGGCGTTCATCGTGGGCGATATTGTGCTTGATATTGAAGCGTTGACCATCGTCGAGCTCAACAAACACCTCATGCGGTTCAAGCGTTGGCACCACAAAGACCACATTTTCGAAGTTGAACAGACTGGACGCGCGGTAGTAATACTCGACCGGATCCTGAACCGGAGTGATACAGGTCAACAACTGAGCCATTCGACCGAGACTGGCAGTGATCAACAACCCCGCGCCGCCTGAAATGACTGTCATCCGCGGACGCATCTGATCATGCTGATAGGCGAGCACCACCTCGGCGCTTGTGTCGCGTGCGTCGAGTGAAATAACCGCAACGCCGCTAAGTTGCCACATGCCGACGGCGAGCACGATCAGCCCCAATGCCACAAAGACCAGCCCGCGCGCCCACAAGGGCAGAAATTGCAGCGTGATGAATGAGAACATCGGCGGCAGCGTGGCTGTACGGTAAACGAAGATGAAGAAATACGCCACGCCGAGCGACAGCAGGACGATGCCGATAAATGTCAACGCAAGCGGACGGAGCAGTCGACGCAACGAACTCAGACGTTGCACAACAGGTTGCATAGTGATGGCGTTCTCCTGTTCCTGTATCACGCCCCCTGCGGTTGACGCAACTTTTCACGTAGCACACGCAGTTTCATACCACGACGCGCTACCAGTTCAACGAGCATGAGCGCCGCCAGCGGTGCATCGCCAATGCCGCCAGCACGTCCAAATGTCAGTTGCCCATCCTCTGTAACACCAATCAGCACCTGACACGCCACGCGCGCTTCGGCGATGCGCAGCGCTGGTTGCTCGGCAAACTCAACACTCAAGCCGGTTTGTGTTTCCCAGACGCGCACCCAGGGCGCCGACGCCGCTGCGGAAGCGGGAACAATAACCAGCCCGCGCTGACGATACTGGCGATTGAGGTAATGCGCTAGCAACAGTGCGATCTCAAGAGGTGACGCTAGTTCGCCTTCGTTATCGACCACCCCAAGCGCCCGACCATCCGCTGAAATCGCGACTCCGAGATGCGAGTCGCTCTCGCGCACCAGTTTGCGTAGACGCACAAGTGAGGCGCTGTGCGGATGCGGTGTCTGACGACCAAACCAGGCGTCCTGTTCGCGGTTGATCTCAATCGTTTTGGTGCGGGCGTCGTCACCGATCACAGCGGGAATAACGCCGCCTGTCGTGCCGTTCATTACATCCACAAAAATGGTCAGTGATGTCTGACGTACCAGTTCGACATCGATCGCATTGCGCAGGCTATCGATATAGATGCGGCGCGCGTCAACAAGGCTGGCGCTAGGCGCTTCCGTAGGAAATGGCGCACATTCGACAGGCAGCGCCCCATCCAAGAATGGACTCAACCCTGGCGCGGGTGCAATCAGGATCAATCCATTGAGCCAGTACTCCCGGTTACCAGCAGACACGATCAGCGTACAATCGGCAACATGCCGGTCGAGCGCGACATCGACCGCTGGAAGCGGCAATGGTGTAGCACTGAGCAATACCTGCGCTCCCAATGCGCGCAGTCCCCAGTAGCAGTCGGCAGCAATTTGTGCAGAAAGAAAGCGCGTATCGCAAGCGACCAGACACCGCCATCCACGCGCATTGAGCAGATCAGCCAGCGCCGCATATCGGCGACGGACTGCGTCAAGCGTGAAATCGGCAACAACCGCGCCTTCCCAACAGTACGTATATCGCACGGTTTGCATAGTTGGGACTCGACCGCCGCTTCATCCGCGCTCATTGCGCCCGACGGCGCTCGTGCCATGATCCGCAGACGTAAACTCGCGCAGCTTACCGATCATCGTATCGCGGATTTCGTACACGCGCTCTACAGTGCGTGCCTCGAAACGGGTGGTAATTGCCGGTTCGGTGTTGGATGCGCGCAGGATGCCCCAGCCATCGCCGAAATCGACGCGCACGCCATCGACATCGATAACCGGGTAACGCGCAGCGAAGTAGTCACGCACGAACTCAATCGCTTTGAATTTCGTTTCTTCATCGAAGGGCAGACGACCTTCGGACAGCGATGGCAGCGGCGGGAACGGCGCCAGCGCTTCGGCAAGAGTTTGTCCACTCTTTTCTAGTGCATCGAGCAGCATACATCCGGCAAAGATACCGTCATCGTGATAATGGTGTTCGACTGCGCCAAATACGTGACCGCTCAACTCGCCTGCCAGTGGAGCGCCAGTTTCACGCATCTTTGCCGAGAGGTTTGAGTAGCCAGTCCGCCACATCACCGGCGTCCCGCCAAACGCACGAATGGCGTCGATCAGCACTGTGCTGCACTTCACATCGAACACGATCGGCGCCGGTCCCTGCGCCAGCACCTGTCTCGCCAGAACGATCAGGTACCGGTCGGCAAAAACAATCTCGCCATTGCCATCGACGACACCAAGCCGGTCGCCATCGCCATCCAACCCGATGCCCATATTGGCGCCGGTTTCCCGCACTGTACGAATGAGGTCTTGAAGATTCTCCTCCTTGAGCGGGTCGGGATGGTGGTTGGGGAAGGTTCCATCAGGTTCGATGAATAACGGAACTACATCACAGCCGATTGCTTCTAGAGTGCGCACGCCCAGCGGTCCTGCCACGCCGTTTCCTCCGTCGATCACAACCTTTGGTCGACGTTTGAGCGCAATATGACGAACAACATCGCGCACATAATCGTCCACCGCATCGTATTGTTCGTACCCACCCTTTCCGGAAGCGAACGAACCGGCGGCGGCAATTCGCCCTATTTCCTGGATCTGATCACTGCTAAGCGGCGTACCGCCATATATTGGATCAGAGAGACGCAACTTTAGACCGTTGAAGTGTGGCGGGTTGTGACTGGCGGTCACGACGGTGCCGCCATCGGCGCGCAGAAAGGAAACTGCAAAATACATAAGCGGCGTTGGCGCCATGCCAATATCGACAACATCGCACCCGCTCTGGCGCAGACCTTCGATCAACGCTGCGGCATACGCTGGCGAAGTCAGGCGCGCGTCGCGCGCCACCACGATCCGACGGCGTTCATGCTGCCGAAAGAACGTGCCGCTGGCGCGCCCCAACGTTCGATACACCTCTTCCGAGAGATCGCGATCAACAACACCGCGGATGTCGTATGCGCGAAAGATGGCGGGGTTCACTGTCGTCATCAGAGCGCTCCTTGCGCAATACCAGCGATCGCACACGAAGTGCAACATTCAGCGCACGTATTGTAGTACCAACGTACAATCATAGCAACCCGGCTCAGGGGTCGGTTCTCAGTTCTCACTTCTCTCCACAACGGTCGTCAGCACCCAAAATGCGATTGCCAGGTCTGGCACGAAATAGAACCGATCGACCAGACCGTGGAAGAGTGCAGCAGTCATCGCTGCCAGCGCCCCCGCTACCACCACCTCACGCCGTTTCATCACAGCGATGAGGGCGTTGTGATAGAAGCGCACCAGCACCAGACCAAAAGCCAGAACCCCCAGAGGTCCGACATTCACCCAGGTATCAAGCAGCAGGTTGTGAGGATGAGCAGCAAATTCCTCGCTCGTGCCGATCAGCGATGGATCGATTGCACTCCGCCCGAATGCCGGATTGTGGTAATAGTAAAACTGGTCGATTCCCAATCCGAGCGGATTCTGCCGGAGATAGACCAGCGCCTCGCGCCAGAGAAGCAGACGCGCATCGACACTTCCGCCGCCAGGACCGCCGCGCAGCGTCAGCGCCAGTCCAGTCATCCCCACGACCAGCGCCCCAATGAGCGCCAGCGCCGACCAGCGCATTGCCTGTCGATGCTGTGACCAGTGCAGCAGCCAACCAGCTCCCAACACAATTGCCGCGACCACGCTCGCCAGCCACGCGCCGCGCGAAAAGGAAACCACAACCCCCGTCAGCGATAGCAGCGCACAGGTGGCAAAGAAGAAGGCAGCACCGGTTGATCGTCTTTCCAACACAGCAGGAGAAGCGCCAGTTGCCCCGTCTCCATGCTGCACACGCCATGTCCATGCTGCCATTGCCGCTGCCAGTGGCCAGACCCGTTCTAGATAGAGACCCAGATTGTTGGGATGACCATAGACCGATGTTACCCGTCGCACTCCATCCACAACAATAATGTTTTCGCTAAAGGCGCGTTTCTCGCCGATTAGTGGTGTCAGGTCCAGTCCGACAAACTGGAATGCACCGATCACTGCCACGAATGCGCCACTGAGCGCCAGGGCGCCGATCAGGGTTTCGCGCGACATGCTGATTGCGCGCACGAGTCCATAGAACAGTAACGGCTCGACGATCAACCAGCGAAACTCGCGCAGCGCAGCGCCTCGACCCTCCGGAACTGCCAGCATCACGCCGATGATTCCCGCCAGCGCCAGCAACACTTCTGGAGCACGGGAAACGCTCATTGCGCGCACACGTCGCAGTGCAGCGCCCGCATCGGGCATGCGGCGATCTCGCATGTGTCCGCCGATCCAGCGCCAGCATACGGCGGCAGTCGTGATCAGCAGCGCGACTTCGTGAAGCGGAAGCAACAGCGTTCGCGTCGGAATATTGACTGTCGCTGGCATCAGGTAGAGTGGCGCTGTCAGTATGACGCACACCAGGCCACCTGCCGGCTGCACCAGCGCCAGCGCTGCAAACAGGAACAAGCCTGTCAGGCGAAATGCGAGCGGCAATCCGCCAGTAGAGAAGACAGCCAGACACAGCGCCATGAAGAGGGACGCCTGCATAAACGTTGCGCGCGCAGTGCGCTGATAGAGATCGAACAGAAAACCAGGCATGATGATGTTTATTCAGTCCCTCACCGCCGCGCAACGCTCTTCCCGATTTCCAGCATCATCAGCGCACCGGCACATGCCAGCGCCACCGTCAGCAAGGCAGGCACCAGCGTCCACACCCACGGAAGCGGGCGCTCACGACCGACAACGAAGTAATCCGGCGCAACGGCGCTCCGAATGATGCACGTATGCACGCCATCGGTCAACCCTGAAGCAACCTGCGCCAGACCACCATCACCTGACGGATCAAAGCGCAGCGCCGCCCCGCCATCGAGTGTCACCTCAGCAGGTGCATTGAAACGAATGGCGAGCGATTGACCGGTAAAACGCAGACGCCACTCCCCCTCACCGAGGGACTCGACTGCCGGGTGATACCAGGTATGCGCACCAACACCCGCAATTGAGCCATTATTAGCGTAGGCACGCACTGCATCATAAGCGGGCAGCGGACGAAAATCGCGATCAACCAGCGCAAAGTAGGGTGTCGGGTCGGCGGGGTCTGGTTCACGGTAGCCACCCCAGCGCAAAAACCAGATATTCATCACCCCCACCCAGGGCCACTCACGACGGGCGCGTTCTAGCTGTCCGACCAGGTAGGCGCCCTTTGTTTCTTCGGAGACGGGCGGACCCCATGTGCTGCGCGCCGGTTCCGGTATGTGGTCTGGGGCGCTGTTATAGCCGAATTCGCTGATCCACACCGCTTTTGCACCATCACCGTGACGTTCCATCACTTCTCGCAGCATCACGACACGCGAAACATCGATCCGCGAATCGATTGGTCGGTCGAGGTCGCGGAAAGGCGCATCTGGTCGCCAGCGCAACCGGATATAGCGGTTCTCGTCGGGCGGTTGACCCAGACCATACGCCTGCGCCGACATGATATCGAAGTACGGCGCGCCGCCAGCGCGGTATACACGGTCGAGATACTCCAGTTCGCTCATCGGCGCAATGCGTGGCTCCTTCCCGTCGGTTGGCGAGAGGCTGGGAAACAGGATCACCACGTCGGGATTGGCAGTGCGTGCCGCAATGGCCGCCATACGCAACAGTTCGACGAAACGCTCCGGCTCAGGCGTCCGCCAGCTCCACTCATACGCCAGGTTCGGCTCATTCCAGATCTGGATGAACCGAACCTGCCCACGGTACCGCACCACAACCGCAGCGACGAAATCGGCATAATCGGCATAGTTCTCCGGTGGACCAGTCGAACTGGCATATTCTGCCAGACCTGCCCGGAAACGTGGATCGGCATCATCGTTGGGACGCGCCCACGCTGGCGCGCGGTCGATGCGGACGATCAACTCTAGCCCTAGACGCCGCGCCTCCTGAACGATGGTATCGTACTTTTCCCAGGAACTGCGCACCAGACTCGGATTGCGGCGATCAACGAAATCTCCCTTGGCATGGATTTCGACATCGTCCCACGGCATCTGGATGCGCACAAAATGCGCACCCATGTCGCGCGCCAGTTCGAGGGTGCGGGTGACATTCGCCACATCAGGTTCGAACTGGAGGTTGAACGCATTCACGCCGATCTGCGGCACATCCGTCCACGCAATTGGCGTGGCGGGCGGCTCATACGTCACCCCGCGATTGACCTCGTTGTCAAACCAGGTCCATACCGCCAGCGCACCGGTCAGGACGCCAATCACCGAAATATGCACCAGGACGCGAATCATGCTTCCTCCTCGTCCAACCAGGCGGGGAGTATAGCGGTATCAGAGAATGGCGTCAAGGCACCCGACAATCGTAAGTGTTCACATCTCTCCTGGGAGCAAGGGTGCCCCGCTTTCGTCGCGTCTACGAGAGCAAGATGCCTTCGCTCCCAGGCGCGTGTGTCACCCCAGTATTAGACAACGCCAAATTTGCGTGATGTGGTCTCGCTCCCAGGCGCGTGTGTTACTCCAGGTGTGAACAGTTACGACAATCCTGCCTGTCGACGCGCTGCGCCATGTATGGCATCATGAAACTGATGATCTATAACGGAGGCTTAAACAATGGCGTTCACCGTTCGTCCTGCAACGCAAGCGGATATTCCCGATCTGGCGCGTCTGATTGTCGAACTGTATCAGGCAGAAATGCCAGGCGCGCTGACCGGTCCTGTCGAAAAACAAATAGAACTGTTGCGCTTTACTCTGGAAGCCAACGGCAACAGGGCAGCACATCACCGTTACGTCCTGTGCAACGAACGCGGTATTGTCATTGGAACGGGCATGATTGAATTTCCCGGCAATGGGCGTTTCGAGCGCGCCCCCAATGGTACCGTGGCAACTGCGTTTCGCACACTGGGCGTTTTCCCGGCACTACGATTGTTCGGCATCGTCGCACGCATGCTGTTTGGAGTCTACCATCATACTGACCAGCATAGTGCACTGATCCACACGGTCGTGATAACCAGAAGCGAGCGCAGCAGAGGTGCTGGTGCAGTCCTGATGCATGCCTTAGAAAGTGCGATCCGCGAGTTCGGCTACACCCGCGCGCGGTTGCAGGTGCTAGCGTGGAATACCGGGGCGCAGCGTTTTTATGAACGTCTTGGTTACACCACTATCTGGCGTCTTTCAGGCTGGCGCGCCTTGCTTTCGTGGCCCAGCGTTGTGATGGAAAAGGTGCTGGAAGATTGCCAGGGCAGCGAACGCTTTTCAACGATGCCTGTCTCTTCAGGATAACGTTCCTGTCTCTCACACCTTTTCTGAAGCGATTCAGAATCACGTCCCTGGTTGCGTCGCTGGGTAAACGTGCTATAATTATAAGGTAACTCCCTGAAGGCGATACACCATCGCCCAACGTGACCGCTGTCATCCTCGCCAGAGAGCACGTATCAGCAACGAGCCGCTGAAGTCACCCGACATTCGATCCGATGCACCTGATTGGGGCAGCGATTCTTGCGCTGCCGAACGTATCCAGCATCCAATGAAGTGTGCTGTATACTAGGAGACCATTGCACCGCAATGATGCGGACCGACAAGGGACGCCTCTCCCTGGAAAGGGGAGAACCATGAGTGAACCCGAACGGTCGAATGACCTATCCAACGACTCTCCCTCGCTGGCATCGCCGATCACGATGATGCTGGTGTTTGCTTTCCTCCTTGCGCTGGTCAATATCACGCTCTTCCTCGTGGGGGGCGATCTGACAGGCGCTGCAATCGCAGTCATTGCCGCATGCGCCGCATTGCTCCTTATGCTCGCGCGACACCTGGCGCTGCGTGAGCACCGGTATGCGGCGATTATGATCTTTGCAACCACGCTCGCACTCGGCACAGGTATAACCGTCTGGATCGAACCGGCAAGCACACCAGTAGCGGTGCTCGTTCCACCGCTTATTCTGATAACAATGCTGCCACATCTCCGCGCCTGGCACATCGGACCAATGATTACCATTGTGAGCCTTGTCTCGGTTGCGCTAACCGTTATTGGTGAAACGGCGCACCCCTGGTTTGTCTCAACCGACCCGTTTGCGCCGGCGATCCGTGCGGCAGCGGTGATCGTCGCCGTTTCGCTGCTGGCGGCAATGCTCTGGAATTACAGCGCGCGCCTCCGCGCGACACTGGCGCGTCTCGAAGCGGTCAATGCTGCATTGCGTGAAAGTGAAGCGCGCTATCGCTCGATTGTTGA
>JAGHYV010000079.1 GCA_017743475.1 Roseiflexus sp.
TGGCTCAGCCGTAGCGATGGTGTATCACACTTCAAAGACCATAAGCCCTCGGCTACGCAAGGCGAAGCCCGCCTGCGCGGACTAGAACGGATTTAACTCGTTAGCCTACCGAATCGCTACGCTATCATCCCCGCAACGCAAACAGGGAGGCGAAGCGAATGCACTTACCTCCCGTTCCATCACGGCGCTGTAATGATTGGCAAGTAGACCCGATGACCTTCTGCAGTCGGTGGCGGCGGTGTAGGCGACGGTAGTGCTGGCAGCGCTGGCGGCGCCAGTAGCTTTGATCGATTGCTCTGCAGCGTGACTACTTCTGTCTGTCTGCTGACAGCATTGTGGTGGTGAAGCAGAAGCACATCCTGCATGCGCCGCACCGCCAGCACGTCCTGATTGACCGTTCCGACGATCTGCGCGCCGTCAATGCCAAAGAAGAAGGGGGTTGGCAACCTGGAACGGACGACGCCAGTCGCGGGTGAGGTGTTGAGCGGCGCTACCGCAGCTGAGCGAAGATCATAGGTGATAGCGCCACTGGACGGCACGCGATCAACCCGTTCGGTAAATCTGCCCGCATCACGTGCATACGTTTCAACATAGTAGGAGAAGACCGGCGCATCGGGCGACAGGCCCAGGAATCCTGCAGTGGTCACCAGCGCCAGTACCGAGGTCTCGAACGGTGCACTGTCGAGAAACGGCGATACTGTAGGTGGCGGGACGAAGTTCCAATCGGCAATCCGCAATAGTTGCAGCGTTCCATCCGGTTGAATCCGGTACAGGACCGACCGAAACGTATCATCTGGGCGGGTTGCGTCCCCAGTGCCAGGAATGGGTAGAATGGCACCGATACTGGTGTTGACCAGCATAAACTCAGGAATGTCGTCAGGCGGACCTGAACCGCCGGAGCCAGTCGTGCTAATATAGACACGGTACTGTACTTCGTTGGGTGTCGCCCATGCCGCATATCCGGCCATACCGAAGAAGATGACCGTGTTGTTGCCCTCCCAACCGCGTGCGGGATAACTGCTGGTAACGCCGACATACCGGATATCGGCAGGACGCAGGGCAGGGGTCAACCCGGCAATCTCCGGGCTGCGCCCTTCGGGAGCGAGTTCGTAGGCGCTGACCAGCGGCGTCTGTGCGCCGCGCGGTGACGTGAGTTGATTGCGCGCGCCACTGTTGCGCAGCGTGATCGTGAAAGATGTGACAGCGTCCGGCACAATCTGTTCTGTTGTTGCCGCTGAGCTCTCCGCAGCGGACTTCGGGACGATCTGGAAGGGGACACGCGTCGTCTGTTCATTGATCAACCGCCCGCGACCCGTGAAACCGCGAAGCGACCAGGATGTATTTCCGCCGCCAACGACCAGAATGACCTCGCCAGAGCCAGCGACAAACTTTTTACTTGCAGCCGACAAGGAGGTGTTAGGAGAACTTCCAGCGCGGAAGAAGCGCACCTTGTGTGTACCGGGCGTGGTTACGCTAAACGCACTGGCGGTGCCGACCGGCAGGTTTGCTGCTAGCAACACATTATCGAGATATACATCGACCGCTGAGCCGTCACGCAACGGATCGCCATTGAACACGTGGATCATGATCTGATCACGCGGCAGCGAAGGATCAGGAATCTCATCAACCAGGGCAAGTTGCGGGCGACTCCGCGAACCATACACAACAATGGTATAGTCGCGGCCATCAACCACATCAAACTCAGCTGTAACTATCGGCGGAGTGGTCGGCGGTGAGCCAGGCGGCAAGACACGCACCTGCTGGCGACCGGGGCGGAATGGGACGTATCTGCCGACCCTTGCCGGTCTGATTGACTCTTCGAGCAGTTGATCGCCGACGTAGACCGTCACCTGACCGAAATCACCAGCATGCGCTGCGCGTATGCGCGCACCCAGGGTGCTGCACACCTCAATGACACCGCTATGCTCCGCCATATAGTAGCGCGCGAAGGTCGGCGGAACACCTGCCTGAAGGAGTGGTGTAGTCGCATCAGGAGAGAAATCGAGCGCCTCTGGTTGCACGCTTACATTCACTGGCAGATCGAGCGTTTGTCCTGCACCCAGCTGATATGGACCCGGCGGCACTTCGACCTGAACACCTGGTTCGTCGGCAGCAATTACCTGCGCAAGTCGGAACGTACGCGTAAAGTGACCGACATTTGTAATACGCAACGTCTTCTGAAACGACCGGGAGCGACTGATCCAGGGCGTACCAAAGGATAGACCGACCGCTGCGGGGTCTTCAGCATTGAACGCCAGCACGTCCCAGGCAAACAGTCTGGAGACGTCCAGTCGGCCAGCGCCTGCCAGCGACGGCGGGTAGAGATTTCCGGCTGCATCGCGGGTCGGCACGGCAGCATTCATAAGCGCCACCTTGATCTGCGCTGGTGACCATGATGGACGAAGTTGACGCAATAACGCAGCAGCACCTGCAACCTGCGGCGCGGCGACCGAGGTTCCGCTGAGCGCCAGCGCGCCGATGCCCGAACCAACTGCAGCAGAGCGCAGCGCCACACCAGGCGCGACCAGATCCGGCTTCAACAGTCTGGAGCGCTGCGGTCCGCGGGAGGTCAGCATATCGAGCGAATCAGGCGACAACGACGGGTCACGTCCTGCATCGACTGACGCGCCGACCGCAATCGCTTTACTAGCAGACGATGGAGAATTGATGGCGTAGAACGTGCTACCCATATCACCAGCAGCGACAACTACAACCACGCCAGCATCCACTGCTCGATTGATTGCCACCGCATCCGGGTCACTCTCACCACCAAACGGCGAACCCAGCGAGATATTCAGCACATCGACCAGACGATCATTCGTGTTGCCGTCACCGTTCGGATCAATCGCATAATCGATAGCGCGCGTTAGAAACGTCGTCGTACCGCGACAGCCAAAGACCTTCAGCGCCACCAGCGAAGCGCCAGGCGCCACACCAGGAGCAACCAGGAAGTTCGCATAGGAGACGCTTCCCGAATAGAGACCGCGGTACGTTCGTCCGGCAGCATCGACGCCATAACCAGCGGCAATGCCGGCAACGTGGGTGCCATGCCCGCCACTGATGCGTCGCACGGCATCAGCGCCATCATCCGCACAATCGAGTGGATCAGGGTCAGGATTGGGGATCGGCGAGCCGAATTGCCCGGATGCATCGTAGGCATCGCCGACAAAATCGTAGCCGGCAATAATCTTTTCGGTTGGGAACGTTCCGGTTTCAATGATCGTCGGATCGTTGCTGCGGAACGCATCCGGCGTGCCGGGTCCGCCAAACGTGGCGTGGGTGTAATCGATGCCGCTGTCGATAATCCCTATCCGTACGCCATTGCCGGTCAATTGTCCGGTGGCGCTCCAGAACTGCGGTGCGCCGATGAATGAGACGGCACGAGTGCTCGAACGCGCCTTCGGCACGACAATGTGGATATTGACCACACCAGGGATGGCACGCAGCAAGTGAAGTTGATCCGGCGTGGCAATCACGGCGATGCCGTTATAGGCAGTGTGCGTCTGAAACAGGATGGGGATATTCGCCGCTTCAAGCAGGTGTCGTACACCGGCAGAATCAACCGGAGTACTTTGCAGCGTTACTATTCCTGCTGGCGATGCTACCGTGCTGTCGCCCAATTCCAGCATAACCGTCAGCGGTTGGCGTAGATCGGCGTAGCCCGGCGGTGGCAGCATACTACCCGAAGGATCAGTGCTAAAGGGTTCCGTTTCATCAGCATACACACTCCACCAGGGAAGCATCGCAGATAGGACAATGCCCCATAAGGCAATGAACGCCGTAAGCCGTCGTTGCATGGCGTATGGTTTTCTCTGATTTGCAGGATAACGCTTCGCTTATATTACCATACGACTCAACTGCGTAGAATGACGATTTATTCACAGAAATGTGCTTTGAGACTTAGCAACAATTTCTTTACGAGAACGGGCGCGGACCGGCAAGCCCCCAGATTAGCAGGTAGATCAATGCGCCAATGCACAGAAATGTACCATAGGAAATGTACTGTGGCGTATCACGTTTTCCAGCACGGCGCAACACCACTAGGATCGCCGAAAAGACTCCTGCCAGCAGCATGCCGTAAAGCAGCGCGCCAGGCAGGTTAGTCAGGCCGAGTGCCGCGCCAATGAACAAGCCAAGGTAGACGTCTCCTAATCCAAACGGTGCACGATGCGATGGAAACAGGATCTTCGCCAGGACGTAGAAGATGACAAATAAGACACCTGCAACGAACAACCCTGCCAGTGCGTTCAGCGGGCTGTGAGAAGGAACAGCAAAAGATGCGACAACTGACATCAGCGTGGCACCGAGGGTTGGCAACGTGTAGATCAGGCGATGCCGCCAGTCGATGGCGCCAGTGATGATCAGAACCGCAGCGACAACGGCAGCGTAGACGAGACTGATACTCACGTGATACCGGAGGTAGAGCAGAAGCAGGGTCGCAGTCGTGATCAGATCGACAATTGGATACACCCCATTGAGGCGACGACCGCAGCACCTGGCGCGCCCACCCTGGATGACCCAACCGAGCAGCGGCAATGTCTGCCACCATGCCAGGCGTTGACCACAGCGGGTGCAGCGTGGCCATCCGCTGAATCCCTGCTCACGCGGCATGCGGATGATAATCAGGTTCAGGCACGCGCCGAGCAGCAGCCCGACCAATGCCACAAAAACAATGTCCACACCGATAGCACCTACGTAGAACGAGCGCTTGCCTGGTCGAAAGCGGCGAACATCACATCGAGCGGTGCGGGCACGCCAGTCCAGCGCTCGAACGACAGCGCCGCCTGTCGCACCAGCATCCCGCGCCCATCGAGAGTCGCCGCGCCTGCCTGCGCTGCTTCGCGCAGCAACCTGGTCGGGCGATAGACCATATCGAACACCAGCGCCGTTGCGGGGATCAGATGCCCCGGCAGCGGGGTTTCGTCAGCATGCCATCCGAGCGATGTCGCGTTGATGATCAGATTGGCGGAGGCAACTGCTTCAGGCACATCGGGATCATCGGGCGCAAGCGCACGCAGATAGGGATCAGCATCACTGCTGGCAAGCACATCTGCCAGCAATTCTTCAGCGCGTTCCAGAGTGCGGTTAATAACCGTCAACGCTGTCGCCTGCGCTGCGATGAGCGCAAATGCCGCGGCGCGCGCAGCGCCGCTCGCGCCAAGAAGAACAATACGTTTTCCCGTCGGGTCAAAACCGGTTTCCTCGCGCAGGGTCGCAACAATGGCAGGAGCATCGGTGTTGCACCCTTCGAGCTGCCCGTCCGGAAGACGCACAATGGTATTGACGGCGCCGATCTGCTCTGCCTGCGGATCGAGCCGGTCGAGCAGCGGAATGACGGATATTTTGTGCGGTAGCGTAACATTTGCACCCAGAATATGTGATTCTCGCAGCGATGCGATCCGCTGCGGCAGTTCGGCGCTGCTGGTGCGCCACCGTTCATAGCGCGCGGCGATACCTAGATGCTCAAATGCAGCATTGTGCAGGAAGGGTGACAGACTGTGATCGACCGGATCACCGATGACCCCGGCTAACGCGACGGACATGTCAGATACTCCTGCTCGAAGCGCTGAAACTCCTCAAACGTAACGGCAAAATTGTGTGCGCCAGGCGTGGTGCAGGAAGCGACAAAGTAGAGGTATGGCGCCGATGCATCAGGTCTGGCAGCAGCACGTAGTGCCGCAAGCCCTGGACTGGCAATCGGTCCAGGCGGCAACCCTGGATTGACGCGCGTGTTGTACGGGCTAGCGATACCGTTGATTTCATCGATACTGAGCGAATCAAGACGGGGCCACCAGTTGCCGCGCTGCCCCAAAATGTACTGCACAGTTGGGTCAGCGCCCAGTTTGCCGCCCCCTGTCTCGGCAAGATGTTCCGGCTTGAGGCGATTCCAGAACACAGCGGCGATCTTGGGCATCTCATCTTCACGCGCTGCCTCACGCTGCACGATCGACGCCATTGTCACAATATCGTGAACCGTAGCGCCCGGCACCGTCACCTCACGTTCGAGTGTTGCGTACTGCTCATCGAAGCGGTCGAGCATTATTTCGATCACCTCGGTGACCGTGGCAGTCACTGCGAAGCGATAGGTATCGGGAAACAGATACCCTTCCAGGCTTGCGCCGGGCGGGAGGCTGTTGAGATAGAAGTGCTGCGACTGAAATGCTGCACCGTTGCGCGCTGCGCGCAGAAATGCCTGCTCGGTCACATTGACCAGCCCGGCTGCGGCGATCTGCTCAGCGATTTCTTCGAGCCGCGAGCCTTCGATGATTGTCACCTGCACTTCTTCGACCCGACTGTTTTGCAGGGCTGCGATGATTTCGCTCATAGTCATGTTAGCGCGCAACAGATAGCGACCAGCCTGTAATTTGCCATCGAGACCTTGCATACGCACCAGAAGGGTAAACAGCAGCGGTTGGCGAATGAGCTTTGCCGTTCCGAGGCGGGTGGCGATGACACTGGCGCTATCACCCGGTTCAACAATGAACTCGACCGGCGTTGCATCATTCCCCGCTGGACGACGGATTTCGCTGAGCAGGAGGTAGCCAGCGCATGCAACGCTCAACGCCAGCAACGCGATGCCAAGAAAGATCGCGCGCAGCGTTTTGGCGAATGAGGTTCCCTGAATAGTATCAGACATAGTTCACAATATGAAGTTGCCCTATGGCGTCGGCACGGGAACGGGAGGCGGCGTTTCGACCGGCACGCGCTCCGGCGCTTCGACAAGGGACGCGCTCACCCATCCGCTCCCATCGACGCTGCGGATCTGTGACGATGCTGCCGCTGGCGAACCCAGCCGCACGCGGTACCATGCACCATCCGGAGTCACCCCAAGAAAAATAAGCGCATCACCAGCCATTACACTACCGATGACATTATCCGGCAGACGTGCTGGCGTTGCGCGCACGTTTCCCGATGTCACAACAACACCGGTCAGCGGCGGCACTTCGACAGATGTCGGCACCGCAGGTTGCATGGTCGGCAGCGAGGTTGGCGACTGTGGCAGCGCGACGATTGCCTGCGGCACGGTCGTGGACATTGGCGGCGCAACAATCACCGGCGCCGGTTCGACCCGCCCAATCCAGGTGAGTTCATCACGCAGCTCAGTCAGCACACTCCAGGCGAAGATCAGCGCGACAAGCATCAACACACAGGCGATCGCCGTCTTAATCAGTTCGGCGACGCGCGCCAGCAGCGTGCGGCTCTGCATCTGATCCAGCACAATGCGCGCTGTATCGCCAACCGATTCGCCCCAACTGGTCCTGCTGCGATCCGTGCGGGCTACCCGGCGAAGTTCGATCAATGCACGCGCATCACCCACAGTTGCCAGTGCGCGTACTGCACCCCAGCGCACATTGCTGTTTGGGTGACGCAGCGCATCCACGAGCGGACCGGCAGCGCGACCATCGCCGATCTGACTCAGCGCTTCGGTTGCACGATAGGCGGTCAGCCACGGCTCGTGCGTGCGCAATGCCTCGATCAGCGCTGGTACTGCCGGCTCGCCCAGCATTACCAGATCCTCGACCGCACGCGCGTGGAGCGGATGACCTGGATCGCCGAGCGCGTCGACAAGGGTCATGATGCGCTGCCGTAGGGCTGCGCTGGCCACATTGGCGCTCACACGCCGTTCGGGAGTCGCCAGAGCACGTGGCGCCTGCACCAAACTGCGTGTGCCTGTCTGCGCGCTGTTTACCGTCTCGCCGTCGGTTTCCATCAGTAGCGAGCCATTGACTTCGTCGGGCGTCCGGTCATTGTCGGAAGGAGTCGTATTCATCATTGACTCCACTGCAAAAACGCACCACCGAGACACTGCGTGCACAGAGGTTTCCATCCATCGCTCTTTGCGTCCACTGCGCCGCTGTGGTGACATGACCTTATTTGCGCGAGGATCATCATTCTATTCTACTCTGATCGATACCGATCTCAGGAACGCGCAACCGCGCGGCAAAACGCTCGATGATCGCATCGAGCAAACGTTCCGCTGCGACAGATTTGGGCAATCGTGGCAACCGTTCCACGCCGTGCGCATCGATCAGGATCATCTGAATATCCTCGGTGCCGATACTGGCAACCGCCTCGTTCGCAACGATCATATCAAGGCCCTTGCGTTCGAGTTTCTCACGCGCGTATGTCAACAGGTCGTGGGTTTCCGCTGCAAATCCGACCTTGACCAGATCGCGGCAATGCGCGATACTTGCAAGAATATCAGGGTTGCGCACCAGGCGAATCGTCAACTCTTCATCATCGCCCTTTTTGATTTTGTGTTCGGATGCAGTTGCCGGGCGAAAATCAGCGACGGCTGCGTTCATGATCAACAGATCGGCACTGGTAATGGCAGACATGACTTCACGTTGCATATCGAGCGCCGTCTCAACACGTATCAGAGTGACGGCAGCCGGGGGTTGCGCCGTTGCCGGACCACTAATCAGGGTAACGGAAGCACCCCGGTCACGGGCCGCTGCAGCGATAGCATATCCCATTCTGCCCGACGCACGATTTCCAATAAAGCGGACCGGATCGATCGGCTCTTGGGTGCCGCCAGCGGTCACCACTACTCTGCATCCGCGCAGAGGACCACGGGTGCGTCCGAGGAGCGCGCGGATCTCGGCTTCGATAATCGCAGGTTCTGGCAGGCGCCCCCGCCCAATCACCGGCTCAGCCATGCGTCCATATGCCGGTTCGAGGATGGCAACGCCACGCTGCCGCAACAGCGCAATATTTGCCTGAGTCGCCGGATGTTCATACATATGCGGGTTCATTGCTGGAGCAATCAGGATCGGTGCAGTAGTCGCAAGTGCAGTTGTCGTGAGCAAATCGTCACACAATCCGGCAGCTAGGCGTGCAATAGTATTGGCAGTAGCCGGAGCAATAACCAGCAGGTCGGCGTGCTGACCGAGCGACACGTGCCCGACGATGCCGTCTTCCGGCAACGCCCACATATCACTGAGCACCGGTCTTCCGGTCAATGCCTGAAATGTTGCCGCGCCGACAAAACGTTGCGCAGCAGCGGTCATGATAACATCGACAATCGCGCCATCGAGCGTCAGATTACGTGCTAATTCGGCAACTTTGTAGGCAGCGATGCTGCCAGTAACGCCGAGAATAATATGTTTTCCTTTAATGATGCTCATCTGCCATGCTCGCCGTCTGGCACTATGCTACATGTTACAGACGCGGGCGCATTGTAGCATCAGCGACAGGCGGCGTCAATGAATGGGAGCAGTAGGATATGGCTGGTTTTCTGGATGGCGAGGATCTCTCGCCCAATGCCATCGAGCGCGCCCGGCGGGAAGCGGCTGGCAGGTACATCGATCTGACGAGCAGTAATCCGACGCACCATGGGCTTCTCTTTCCTGACGACATTTTGCGCGATGCATCTGCCACCTACTGGTCAAACCGACGGTACAATCCGGAACCGCGCGGTCTGCAAGCAGCGCGGATGGCGATTGTGCAGTACTATGCCGAACGAACGCCAGCTCTGGCGCTGGATGCCGATCAGATTGTAGTGACGGCAAGCACTAGCGAGGCGTACAGCCTGCTCTTCGCACTCTTGACCAATCCGGGGGATAATGTGCTGGCGCCAGTGATCACCTATCCATTGTTTGAGTATCTGGCGATGGTGCACCATATCGAACTGCGCCCGTATGCGCTGGATGAGCGGCGCGGCTGGCGAATCGACCCGACCAGTCTGCGACTTCAGGCGGATGAGCGCACCCGCGCAGTGCTCGTCGTGTCGCCGCATAACCCAACGGGCGTAGTGCAGACAGCACGACTTCAGGCGCTCCGCGCCCTTGATCTGCCAATTATATGTGATGAGGTCTTTGCAGCATTTCCGTACCGCGTGGCCACCGTTCCCCCATTGGGTGTGCTCTATCCTGATCTACCGGTCTTTCATCTGAACGGAATCTCCAAAATGTTTGCGCTGCCCGACCTGAAACTCGGCTGGATCGCCTTGAATGATGCCGCACACGACCGGTTTGGCGAACGCCTCGAGGTGTTAAACGACACCTTTCTCAGCGCCAACACCCTGACACAAACCATGCTGCCATCCATCTTCGAGCGTGGGCGCGCGTTTACCGCTGCCATGCATCAACGTATTCGCGAGTCGCTGGATATGGCGCTCACCATGCTCAGTGGTTGCAATTTCGTGCGTGTGCACCCGCCGGATGGCGGCTACTATCTATTTCCTGAAATTATCGGCTGGAATGACGAAGAGGCGCTGACGCTCTACCTGTTGAAGCAGGGAGTGCTGGTGCATCCCGGCTATTTCTACGGCTATGAACAGGGAGTGCACATCGTCATCTCTTGCCTGGTCGAACCGATGCAGTTGCGCACAGGAATTGAGCGTCTGATCACAGCGCTTTCTAGGGTTGCCCGCCATGCCTGATGCAATGGAAGCGGTTGTCGCTCCGTGATACGTCGGATAGCGACATTCCTGCCGCTACAGTCGGGCGTCGGGCATCTGTCAAGGCTGCGCCTGCACACCACTACGATGGCTGGTCGTTATGTGGCAAGGGAACGCGGCACTCCAGAGCAGCCCACCGATTGGACAACGCGCAAAAGCTTGACAGTATATGGTATGATAGTGAAGAATATGCTGCAACATTTGTTTCGAGCAGCCTCTTTCTGCGTCTGTACTGCGCATGACGGCACTGGTTGCGATCAAGGGGGGAAAAGAAGGGCTGCGGCTGCACCTCGATGAGTCAGCCGTCTGGTCTGATGTGCTGGGCGCGCTGCGCAGCCAGCTCGATCAGGGGGCACAATTCTTCAACGGCGCGCGGGTTGTTGTCGATATTGGCAATCGTGTGCTCACTGGGGATCAGTTCGCGGAATTAATGGCGCTGATGCGTGAGCATCATCTGGAGGCATCAGCGCTGGCATCAACATCGCGTGAGAGTCGGTCAGCGGCGCGCGCTGCTGGCGTGATGGCGCGTCCAGTAGCACGGAGCATCGCTGCACCTGACGAACCTAGTGAAGCATTGTTTGTGTGGCGTACTGTTCGTTCAGGTCAGATTGTTCGACATCAGGGGCATATCACGATTGTCGGTGATGTGAACGCGGGCGCCGAGGTCATTGCGGGCGGCAATGTAGTCGTCTGGGGGCGCTTGCGCGGCACCGTGCACGCTGGAGCGCTTGGTGATCGCCTGGCGATGATCTGTGCCATCGAACTACGCCCAACGCAATTGCGGATAGCGGATCTCATTGCACGCGCTCCGGATGGCCTAGCCAGCGGACGCCCGGAAGTGGCGTATATCGATGGCAATCAGATTGCAGTAGAGTCGTGGGAACGATACCGAAGGTAGAATAGCGACGACCCGTGACACCAGGGGTCGGGGCCATTCACTATTCAGGGAGAGAAAGAACATGTCGCGGGTCATTACGATTACTTCCGGCAAAGGCGGCGTTGGGAAAACGACGTCGACGGCAAACCTGGGCGCTGCGCTGGCAATGCAGGGCTTGAAGGTGGCTGTTGTCGATGCTGACATTGGCTTGCGTAACCTGGATGTCGTCATGGGTCTGGAGAACCGGATCGTCTATGACCTGGTTGATGTGGTGGAGGGGCGCTGTCGTTTGCGGCAGGCGCTGATCAAGGATAAGCATCTCCCCGATCTCTGTCTGCTCCCGGCAGCGCAAACACGTGATAAAGATGCGGTCACGGCGGACGATATGATTGCCCTGGCTAATCAGTTGCGCGCCGAGTTCGATTATGTGTTGATCGATAGCCCAGCAGGCATCGAAGCTGGTTTTCGCAACGCGATCGCTGGCGCTGATGAGGTGCTGATCGTGACGACGCCGGAGGTCGCTGCGGTACGCGATGCAGACCGGATCATCGGTCTGGTTGAAGCGTTCGAGAAGGGGCATCCGCGCCTGATCATCAATCGCCTGAAACCGCGTATGGTCAGCCGCGGCGAGATGATGAGCATTGACGATGTGCTGCAAATCCTGGCGATTGACCTGATCGGCGTGGTACCCGAAGATGAACAGATTGTGACAAGCACGAATCGGGGTGAAGTTGCTGTTCTGGACCGCAGTTCTCGCGCCGGGCGGGCGTTCAGTGAGATTGCACGCCGCCTTGCTGGTGAAGACGTGCCGATAACGGTGTTTGACGAGAATCCGGGCATCCTGAACAGGATTTTTGGCGCATTTGGCATTCGGGCCAGGGGGAGTGAGCGGTAGAACGCGCGTGTTGCGCGAGGCATGTAATATGCCCTGCGACTGCTGAGAGCGGATGGGGAACGTTATGAGTTTTCTGGATACATTGTTTGGCAAACGTGAGCGCAGTTCCGATATTGCACGCGACCGTCTGCTGACAGTGCTGGTTCACGACCGGGTCAAACTGACGCCGGATATGATGGAACAGCTCAAAGCTGATCTGTCGGCGGTCATCGCGCGATACGTGCCTTCAGTGGACGCGGGCGCTATTGAGGTGACCCTGCTGCGTGGCGAGTCCGTCGATCACCTCAAGGCGGACATTCCGTTACGACGGACGACACAGAAATTCTGAACGATCACACCGGCGTGCTGGTTGACGCCGTGTGAGCCTGCTGCTGCATTAATACACATTGATCGACACGCCTGATCTATCGACTATGCGTCCTCACCGTACCACCTGGTGTCGGAGCATGTAGAAGGCGCGTCGATCAACACAGTCTCCGGGGCTGTCGGATAAGCTGGTTACCCGAATGGTCGATCAGGCGGATCAGGCTGCTACTCTGGCAAACTGATCGAAATGGTATGGAATCCGGCATCAACATAAATAATTTCGCCAGTGACCGCCGATGACCAATCACTACACAGCCAGACTGCTGCGTTTCCAACATCTTCGATAGTTACGTTACGGCGGAGCGGTGCGACCTCGGCAAACTGTTTGTGCAGCGTGCGAAACCCGGCTATGCCACTGGCTGCCAGGGTGCGAATCGGACCGGCGCTGATCGCGTTGACCCGGATGCCGCGTGGTCCGAGATCGTTTGCTAGGTAGCGCACACTCGCCTCTAATGCTGCCTTGGCGACCCCCATCACATTATAATTTTGCGCCACCTGCTGCGAACCGTGGTATGTCAGGGTCACAATCGATGCTCCTGGAGCGAGCAGGTCTTGTGCAGCTTTGACCACTCCTGTCAGTGAGTAGGTACTTACGTCAAGCGCCAGGCGGAACCCCTCACGAGTGGTTTTCAGGTACGGCCCGTTGAGTTCGTCACGCAACGCGAACGCAATGGCATGGATAATAATGTCAAGCGAACCGTACACATCGCGCACGCGCGCCATCAGCGCATCGATGTCCTCATCGCGTTGCACATCGCACGGTTCGATCAGACGCGCGCCAAGGCTTTCGGCGAGCGGTCGCACGCGTCGCTCGAGCGCTTCGCTAGCGTAGGTAAAACCGAGATCGGCGCCCTGCGCGTGGAGCGCCTTTGCAATCCCCCAGGCAATCGAGTGATCGTTGGCGACGCCCATCACCAGGCCCTTTTTGCCCTGAAGCAGGCCCATCGTTTCCTCCTCAAGAATGATCAGTCACATTGTATGCAGGTATGATACTATGAGTTGCAGATTGCAGGTCGCACGTTGCCGGTTGCCCGTGGCACGTAGCAGATAGTCGGTCGCAAGTCGCCGATTGCAGGTTACAGGCGGCAGATTGCCCGTGGCACGTGACAGGTGGCAGGTTAACCCTTAGCAGGTTGCAGGTCGCGCGTGGCGCATAGCATGCGGGTATCGAGCTCACGACACAAATGCGCAAAAAGAAGAATTGGTTCCCGGTTCTCAGTTCTCAATTCTTAGTCCTCGGTTCTTAGTTCTTGGTTCTCGGTTCTCGATTCTCGAGGAGTCTATGTCATCACTCTTTCTACGTGCACTATTGCTGGCGCTGATTATCTATGAGTTTCTTTCCGACCTGCGCAGATGGCGCGGCTTGAGTTGGGGGCACCCGGCACTGCGTCCTGTACTTGCTGTTGCGGCGCTGGCGCTCCACCCACGCAACACATCGTGGCGACAACGATTGCCTGCATTGGTACTGGCGGCTTTCCCAGCATTTATTGTGCAGGCTATTATTGCCGGTGTGCGACGGCGGGCACTCGACCCAATGGCGACGCTCCAACCCGGTATACACCGTGATCGCACGGTTGCGCACGTTAATATCCCAATGCCGGAAGCATTCATGCCAGCATTGTACATTGTACCGCGATCCGGCGCGCAGACGGCAGTAGCAGTATTGCACGGCTCCGGGTGTGACAAAACCTACTTCACGTGGAGATTGACTGACGCACTGCTGCGGCAGGGCATGGCAGCACTGCTGGTCGATCTTGACGGGCACGGCGAGAATCCACGGTTGCAGCGCTACCCGCAGATACTGGAGTGTGCGACCGAGGCAGCGCGCTGGCTGCGCGCCCGTCACACGCGTGTCGGTATGCTGGGTATCAGTCTTGGCGGTTGCATCGCTGCACGTGCCGCGGCGAACGGGATGAGCATTGATGCGCTGGCGATCATGGAAGCACCGCCACGTCTCACCTTCGACAATCGTGATCGTTTGGCAGAGGCGCGTGCACTCGCTCAACCGTATGTCATCGACCTGCTCGGCGAGGCATCGATTCTGCATCTGGGACGCGCCATTTATCGGTTAGTACGCGCGCAGTATACACCGAGCATTCGCGCGGCAATCAGCACCTGGGACCTGATTGCAGCATGCGATCTTTGCAGAAGCGTGGCGCAATTAACAGTGCCGTTGCTATTAATGTATGGTGAGCGTGATTCGATTGTCAAGCCAGCACAGGCACAAGAAGTATGGCGTGCTGCACCGTCTGGCGCCACGATGCTGCTCGTGCCAGATGCAAGCCATCTTACTCTGATATTGCACCCGGAGGCGTTACAGCGCGTGGCAGTGTGGATGGCGGATTGTCTGAACACATCATAACGTCACGTCGTCTTCAACGCCGCGACTTTCTTCGATTCGAGGATAGCGTCGATGAAGCCATACTCGCGTGCCTCTTCAGCCGTCATAAAGCGGTCGCGGCTGAAATCACGGGTAATCTCCTCAACCGTTTTTCCAGTATCTCTGGCAAGCAGACTGTTCCCCAACTCCTGGATGCGTAGCAATTCTTTGACGATACGTTCCATATCAGGAGCATACCCCTCGGCGCCGCCACCTGCCGGGTGGAAGTGGATCGTCGCATGCGGCAGGGCGTAACGTTTGCCGCGCGCACCGCCAGCCAGCAGAATCGATGCCATGCTGCCAGCTCGACCAACGCACACGGTGCACACATCGGGCGAAATAAGTTTCATCGTATCATAAATGGCGAGACCGTCACGCACACTGCCGCCAGGGCTGTTAATGTAGAACCAGATGTCGCGATCCGGATCGGTATGTTGCAGGTAGAGCAACTGCGCGACGATCAACGACGCAACTTCATCATCGATCGGCGTTCCAAGCATGATGATGCGCTCCTGCAACAGGCGCGAAAAAAGATCCCATGAGCGCTCGCCGCGCGGGGTGCGCTCGACAATCGTCGGAACTGGTACGTATGGCACAACTAACTCCTGTGTGGTACATTGATTCTGGATTAAAGTATACCATGCTCGTTGAAGGTTGCACGTTGGGCGTTGAAGGTTGAAAGTGTGGACGTTGGATGCTGGACGTTGCATGTTAGGCGTTGCACGTTGAACGTTGCACGTTGAACGCTGAAGGTTAAACGTTGAATACGGAGCACGGATTATGACCGCACACGAATCACGCCCCGCATGTCGGATCGGGATCACGGCAGAAGACCTGGCGCGTGAGGCGGATCGCGCGGTATTGTACGGCGCTATCCTGGCAGCGCAGCGACCAGAGGTGAGAATCAAGCCCCACCTGGCGGATGCGGTTGCCGATCTATTGCCGGCGGTGCGCGCTTATCTCGAAGGCGAGGAGAGTGAACTCGCTGCGTATGCGCTGGAGTATGCACGCGCATGCGGCGCGGAGGCGTTCTTGCGCTCAAAACGGAAGGTATAATCAGGTCGAAAAAGATGCTACGTTATGATACATGCTTTAGAACAACAAGGGTCAGCCGGAGGCATTGAACGACACAGGAATGAAAAAGGTAGCCAGAGGCGCTGCCCTCGGCTACCCCTTCTCAGTACATAATGGTGTGCAAGGCCCGCAACCACAAGCTAGAGTGACACGTATGCCCGGAAGCAAGAGCATCCTACCCTTGTCACGTCTAGAGGGCAAGATGCCCTTGCTCCCAAACGTGAACACTTACCAAGGCCCGCTACATAAACCTCTGCATCACCCGCTCGAAACGTTCGCGTGACGGGCGCAACTCCTCTTCCGAAAGATACGCGAGCGGCGTACTCGTCAGGTGCATCGTCTCGTGCAGCGTCTGTCGCTGAGTATTGATGTACAGCAACCCAGTGATGAACTCGTGATTCTGGCGCGCCCTTTCCAGCAACTCGATCGCATGCCACTTGTTCGTCGGATCGTAATCGCGCCCCAGTTTGCGCAGTTTGATCATCGGTCCGTCATGCAGCTGAACGTAGCGCTCATCTCCCTCGTCGTAATCGATGTGCACTTCATCGAAACGCGGGATAAACTGAATGTCCTGTAAGCGCTCCTCGTGCGCTTTGCCATAGTCGTAACTCTTAGTCGAGTCGTGGTGGTTGTTGAACGTCACACATGGGCTGATGATGTCGATCACTGCCGTACCGTGGAACGACATCGCTGCCTTTAGCAGTTCGCGCACTTGCTTTGCATCGCCAGCGAAGGATCGAGCCACAAAACCGCAGTCAGCCGCGAGCGCCTCAATGCAGATGTCGATCGGCGGCAGAACATTCGTTCCTGCGTATTTGAGCGTCTGTCCAACATCGGCAGTTGCCGAGAACTGACCCTTTGTCAGACCATAGACGCCGTTGTTTTCAACAATGTACACTACCGGGACGTTACGGCGCACCATATGCTTGAATTGCCCCAAGCCGATGCTGCCAGTGTCACCGTCACCACTGATCCCGATTGCCAGCAGGGTGCGATTCGCCAGCACTGCCCCAGTCGTCACCGAAGGCATGCGCCCGTGCAGCGTGTTGAAGCCGAACGAACGGCTCATGAAGTATGCCGGTGTTTTGGATGAGCAGCCAATGCCGCTCATTTTGATGACCTGGTGCGGCGCCAGCGACAACTCGAATGCCGCTGCGATAATCTGGCTGGTGATCGAGTTGTGACCACACCCCTGGCAGAGCGTAGTTTCTCCGCCCCGATAATCCTGACTCGTCAGACCGATTCTATTGACATGCGGCTTGCCGTTGGTTTTGGTTTCGACGGTCATACCATACCTCTCATATGAATGGAACTGACGTCTGCCTGCGACGTTGCGTAGCGGATCGAAAGATTATTCCCTCTTAGCCTGTTCAGCGCGCATGATCGAATCCACCACAAACTGCGCTGTCATCGGCAGACCGTTGCAGATCCGAACCGACCGGACACGCGCAGCGTACTCTGGCGCATGCAGTTGCACTAGTTGCGCCATCTGACCATCCTGATTCAGTTCGACGACATAGACGCGCTCATACTTCGCCAGGAAGTCGGTGAGCGTCGCCTCCAGTGGCAGTGCACGAATGCGCAAATAAGCTGTCCGTATCCCACGCGCACGCAGTATGTCACCTGCCTCACGCACTGCCGGGTCGGTCGAACCATAGGCGATGATGCCGATGTTGGCTAGCTCATCATCCAGAATGATTGGTTTTGGAACAAGGGTGCGTGCTGTGTTGTGCTTGCGCGTCAGGCGATCCAGATTCTGCTGCCAGTCGGTTGGGCGTTCGCTATAAATCGCATATTCATTATGTCCAGTACCGCGCGCCAGGTAAGCCGCTCGTGGATTTGGGTTGCCTGGCAGTGTGCGATACGGAATGCCATCGCCATCGAGGTCCTTGTAGCGTCCCCAATCCTTGAACCGCTCCAGCTCATCCGCAGTCAGCACCTTACCGCGGTCGAACGGCTTCTCAGGATAGGTGAACGGCTCGGACATCCAATTGTTCATGCCGAGGTCAAGATCGCTCAGTACCAGGACTGGCGTTTGCAGACGTTCCGCCAGATCAAACGCAAGGTAGCCAAACTCGAAGCATTCGGTCATAGTACCGGGGAACAGGACGACATGGCGCGTATCACCGTGCCCCATATAGTAGGCAGAGAGAACATCCCCCTGCGACGTACGCGTTGGCAGACCAGTGCTTGGACCCATGCGCTGCACATCCCAGATGACGCAGGGAACCTCGGCGAAGTATGCCAGGCTCACGAACTCGTTCATCAGCGAGAGACCGGGACCAGAGGTGGCAGTCATCGCGCGAGCGCCAGCCCACCCCGCGCCGACGATGATGCCAGCTGCCGCAATCTCGTCCTCGGTCTGAATGATCGCGTAGGTCGTTGTTCCGGTTACGGGGTCGGCGCGCAGGATCGGCGCCAATTCCGTCATGGCGTCGACCAGACTGGTGGACGGGGTGATCGGATACCAGGCGCACACAGTCATGCCCCCCATCAGTGCACCAAATGCAGCGGCAGTATTCCCATCGACCAGGATCAACCCCTGCGTTTTCTCCATTGGCTCGACGCGGAACCGATCGACCTTCGACAGGTTGGCGCGCACCCATTCAGCCGCTGCGACAACGACGCCATAGTTCAGGGCGATCGGTTTTGACTTACCCTTAAAGTGTCGTTCGAGCGCAGCTTTGATTTCGTTCATGTCAATGCCGAGCAGCTCCGCTACCGCGCCAACATAGACCATATTGGCGATATAATCACGTAGTTTCGCATCCGCACCCGATTGCCTGACCAATTCGCGCACTGGCAGCGGATAAAAAAAGACATCCGAACGCGGATTGGTGAACTTCACATCGTTCGGGTGAATGCAGACGCCGCCAGGCACGAGCGATGCCAGGTCTTCATCAGCAGTGCGCTGATTGAACGCAATCAGGATCTCGGTTGTGTCACGGCGCGCCGTGTACCCATCCTTGCTTACCCGAATGATGAACCAGGTGGGCAACCCCTGAATGTTCGACGGGAACAGATTTTTGCCACTTACCGGGATGCCCATCTTGAAGATGGCGCGCATAAGTACGTTGTTAGCCGTCTGGCTACCGGAACCGTTGACAGTCGCGGCCACGATCGAAAAGTCGTTGACGATAGGTTCGGATTCCAGGTCATCGAGCGGACGGGGCTGGGTTTCAGTTTCGATAACATGTGTCATAGGTGCTCTCCAGACGTGTGAGGCGAATACACCGCCAGCGTTGTACAGACACACAAAGGTGATGAAAGCCGCTAGCAAAACTGGCAGTCCTTCACCACCCTCTTCCGCACGGGCCGTTATGGCCGTCTGTGTGATCGCGTTTCATGCGTTATGAGACTATTCCAGCGACGCGGAGAACTTTGCTTGTCGTTCCTTGTTCAATAGCAACGATATTATACCCCTTTTTTTGTTGCACGGTGCACAAAGAATGTGGCTGGATTCACGGCGCTGGTGGAAACTGTGCGGCGCCGTAGAATACCCCGCGCTCGATCAGTGGAATGCCTGTGTCGGTCAAAACGTGACCGTACATGTCAGTCACGCGAAAGGTGTAAGGTCCTGGTCCTATGCCGCTGCTCGCCACGAAGTAGTTGTACATGGCGCGTGGCACAGTCTCCTATTGACCATCGGAACGCAGATACTCGAATCGGGTGACTGGATTGCGATGATTGCGGATCTGCGCTGCTGTCCACCATTGACTGCTGAACTCTCTAAAGCGATAGGCGATTGGTCCCGTCAAAACCGGACTCACAATGCGCCACCGAATCGGGACGCGCCAGCAGAGGGATCAGCATGCGGGCAAATGCCTGGAGACTCATATCAACATCGCCACGCGCACACTCCGGGCAGCGGTCGACAATGCGCACCACAACCCTGCCCTTCGGACCAATAATTTCGATAAAGGTGCCGCAGAGCGCCGCATTGCCGTAGTCGGCATGGTTCATCGCCGCAACCATCAGGTCGTCGGGCGATGGATCGAAGGAGCAATTCCCCGCACTATCAACGTTGTAGTACGTTCCTTTGCCAGTGCGATAGGTCGCGTCACGGATAACGAGCGGCAGGTAGACGACCGACGCATGGCTCTGCGCTCCGACGACCAGAACGCCGCCAACGATCAGCAGCCATGCGCAGGCAAAAACAAGAATGCGAACGGGCATGTCACCTCCTGCCGGTCTCGCCGGAAGATGGCAGGCATTGTTGCTCCGCTCCGGCTATGCGACCACCTGATGGAAGGGGGTGTATGCGATGCCGTATATCTCGCTATATTTTCGCCACAGGTACGTTAAGTACGGTTGCACATCGAGCGACCTGCCGGTCGCGCGGCGCAGGATGTCATCAGCGTCGAGAGCGCGCCCATAGCGGTAGACGTGTTCGCGCATCCATTCACGCAGCGTACCGAACTCACCGCGCCCGATCTGCTGCGGGATGTCGGGATGGTCACGCAATGCCGCTTCAAACAATTGCGCACTCATGATATTCCCCAGGGTATACCCCTGGAATGCCCCGCCAATCAGACCGCTGTACCAGTGAACATCCTGCAACACCCCGTCGCGGTCATCCGGCGGCGTCACACCCAGATCGCTGCGATAGCGTTCGTGCCAGGCTTCGGGCAGGTCGCGCACAGCGAGCGTTCCTTCCAGCAACGCCAATTCCAGGTCGAAGCGCAGAATCACGTGCAGGTTGTAGGTGACTTCGTCCGCTTCGGTGCGAATGAGCGAACGCTGCACTTTATTGATGGCGCGGTAGAATGTTTCAAGCGACACGCGCCCCAACTGGTCGGGGAATGTCGCCTGGAGACGCGGGTAGAAGTGCTCCCAGAACGGCAGACTGCGCCCGACGACATTTTCCCACAGGCGCGACTGACTTTCGTGCATCCCGGCAGAGGTGCCGGAAGCGAGGGGCGTACCCTCGAACTCGAGCGCGATCCCCTGCTCGTACATCGCGTGCCCTGCTTCGTGAATGGTGCTGAACAGCGCCGATCCGAGATCGTACTCATCGAAGCGGGTCGTGATCCGCACATCGTTCAGCGACAATTTGGTCATAAACGGATGCAGCGTCTTATCCTGTCGTCCACGGGTGAAGTCGTACCCCAGGGCAGTAATGACCTCAATGCCGAATGCCATTTGCTGCGCTTCAGGGAAGAACTGGCGCAGGCACGAATCATCGACGGGCGGTTGAGCGGTCACCTGCTCGACCAGCGGCAGCAATCCCTGACGGAGTTCAGCAAAGACCTGTTTGATCGTCGCAGCGCGCATGCCGTAATCCGCCATATCGATCAGCGGATCGGCGATATGGTCGTAGCCTGGGAAGAATTCCGCGAAGCGACGACTGAGGTCGAGGGTGCGTTCCAGGTAAGGGAGCACTGCCGCGACATCATTCGCCGGTCGGGCGCGCGACCAGACATCGTAACTGGCAGCTATGTGTTGGTACAGTTCAGCCGTGAACGCGGCGGGAATCCGGGTCGCGCGCTCGTAGTCGCGTCGCGCAACCCGAATGAGCGCAGCATCGGCTGAGTCGGGCGGGAGCGACTCTTCATAGGGGCGCAATGCATCGAGCAGACGCCCGATCTGCGGGTCAGTTCGCTTCTCGTGCGTGATCCGTCCCAGGGTTGCCAGTTGACGTCCACGCGCAGCCGCGCCACCTGGCGGCATGTAGGTCGTCTGGTCCCAGTTCAGCAGCGCGGCAGCCATTTCCAGATCGTAGATTTCGTGGAGACGCGTCTTGAGTTCGGTTAGTTGCGGAGGTATATGCATAGTGAAACCTTATCTGGCTGCAACGTTCAACGTGCAACGACCTTCCCACCTTCATAATACC